>JBEKDY010000151.1:0-12733 GCA_050014115.1 Candidatus Sulfotelmatobacter sp.
GCAGAAAAGACCTGCGATTCACGGGACGTTCACCAGCCCGGCGCGGATGGCGTAAACAACCAGCTCGGCCGTCTTGTGAATTCCCAGCGCATTCATGATGTTGGCGCGATGAACCGCGATCGTGTTCGCGCTCAGGTCAAGCACTGCCGCGATTTCCTTGTTCGATTTACCGTCCACAATCATCTGCAGCACTTCGAGTTCGCGCGGCGTCAGGCTGTCGCGCTCTCCCTTCAGCGGCGAATTCTGCCCGACCTGAGGATCGAAAACGGTTTCTCCCGCAGCCACCTTCCGAATGGCAAATCCCAGTTCCAGATCCAGCGCATTCTTCAGAACATAGCCTTTAGCCCCGGCATCGACGGCCTGCCGCACCCAGGTGCTCTCGCTGTGCATGCTGAGCATCAGCACACCAATCTCCGGTGAATCGTCAAGTATCCTGCGCGTCGCTTCCAACCCGTTCATGCCCGGGAGTGCGCAATCCATCACAATCACTTTCGGATGGAGCTTGCGCGCCAGCTCGATGGCTTTTTCTCCATCGCCGGCCTCGCCCACTACGTCCATGTCCGGTTCGTCTTCGAGCATGCGCCGGAAGCCGCGCCGAACCAGGCTGTGATCATCCACCAACAGTACCGAGATCTTCTTTGCCATGTGACTCCGCCTTCTCCCTTGGAACCATCAAATGAACCAGTGTTCCGCCTTCAGCCGGCCGCGAGATCACCAACTGCCCGCCCATCAGCTCCGAGCGCTCGCGCATCGCCACCAGGCCAATACCCTGCCGGGACAGCCGCTCGGCGAATCCCACTCCGTGATCCTCCACATCCAGTTCGAGCGCCGCAGGCAGAAATCGCAATCGCACCCACGCCTGCTTTGCGCTGGCGTGCCGCGCCACGTTGTTCAGTGCTTCCTGCAGCACTCGGTAAATGTGCACGCCTGCGCCGCCATCCACCGCAAAGGGCTCGCCTTGCTTCTCGTAGGATATGGCAATTCCCGTTTGTCTTTCCACGGTAGGAATATACCAATCGAGCGTGCTCTCGAGGCCTGCCTCATCGAGCATGACAGGATGCAGCGCCTGCGACAAGGTGCGAACCTTGTCAAGAGTGGACTGCGCGATCTCGCGGACTTCCTGCAAATCAGCCCGCAGCGGCGATCCTTCCGGCACCTGGTTTCCGGCCCGACGCAGCATCGATCCAATCGCGGTGAGGATTTGTCCGAACTCATCGTGCAGTTCGCGCGAAATGTAGCGCAGCGTCGACTCCTGCGTGGCGATTAATTTTTGTGCCAGCTCGCTGCGTCGTTCGGAAAGTTCGGTCATGCGGGCAAACAAACGCCGGTTCCAGCGAATCAACGAAAGTCCGGTCAGCAGCACCGCAAACAAAGTCGCCGCAAGAAAAACGTAAACCTGCCGCTGCACGCGATCGTAAATCTGCACGATCCGCTGCCCCGCCTGCTCTTCGTTTTCGGTATTCTGCACCAGCAGCCGCGCCACGGCAGTGCTCAGCGCAGCCTGCCGCGACTGCAGAGATAACTGAATGTCCGCGCGCGCCTCCTTCTCTTTGCCATCATGAGCGAGCGCGAAAACGCGGTCCACGGCGTCCCAGAATTGAGTAAACTCGCTGGAGAGAAACGCGCTCTGCTCGGGCGTGCGGCCGGAGGCCGCCAACCCAGATTGAGTTAACCCAGACTCGATATGCATGGCATCGTCCAGATCAGTGCGAATACGCTGAAACTGCGCCGACCACGCCGTCAACGGATAAGGTTCGTCATTGCTCACCATGTCGCGCATGGCCACGGCCAGCAGGTTCAGGTCATTCTGGATGCGTAACAACTGCAGCGAATCCTTGCGGTTGCGATCGACCAGCTGAGTTTGCAGCTTGCGCAAACCCGCCACCTGCCATGTAATGTAGGCTGAGTAGGCAAGCACCACGGAAAGCGTCACCAGCAGGCCCAGAGCAAGGCCCGGAGTCGGCGACCGGTCCGGCGGAGATGAGCGGAACACGCCCCGAGCATACATCGCCCGGCCCGGAGATGTCACAACGGCGGGCTTCGGCTTTCGGGCTTCGGGCTTCGGCAAAAGCGAGTTCGGCCACGCGTGCCGGCCGGGCAGATCAGGATCCTGGGTTTTGCCGAAGCCCGGTCGTTTTGCCGAAGCCCGACTGCCGAAGCCCGAAGCCCGGGTTTTGAAGCCCAGTTGCAGTGCAGAATAAATGAAGCAAATCTGTTTCCAACGGAGTCAAACAGAGGATTGAATTCCGCAGAGGAAGACCCTAAGAAACCCGCGAAATCCCAAAGACTGAAGGCCGTTCTGCCGGAAGTCTGGAAGCTGATGCGCCCCCGGCGTTGGCTGCTGTTGCTGGGCTTCGTGCTGATGGTGATCAATAAGGTCGCCGGATTCGTGCTGCCCTATTCCTCGAAATTCCTGATCGACGATGTCGTTGGCAAGCGTCATTTGTCATTGCTGCCGCCGCTTGTCTTCGCCGTGTTGTTGGCCACGCTTGTGCAGGGCGTGACTTCGTTTTCTCTGACGCAGTTGCTGTCGAAAGCAGCGCAGCGCTTGATTGCCGACCTTCGCGAGCAGGTGCAGTCCCACATCTCCCGTTTGCCGATTTCCTTTTACGATGCGAACAAAAGCGGCGCGCTGGTGTCACGCATCATGAGCGACGTGGAAGGCGTACGCAATTTGCTGGGCACCGGACTGGTAGATTTCACGGGAGGCCTGGTTGCAGCCAGCATCGCGCTGGTGTTGCTGCTTCGCATCAGCACTCCTCTTACGCTGATCGCCGTGGGTTCTCTCGGTTGCTTTGCTTTCGCGCTGAACAAGGCCTTCGCGACCATCCGCCCCATCTTCCGCGAGCGCGGCAAAATCAATGCCGAGGTCACGGGACGGCTCACCGAATCGCTGGGCGGCGTCAGGGTCATCAAGGGATATCACGCGGAAGAGCGGGAAGAAAAAACCTTCGCCACCGGCGTGCGCCGCCTGCTCGATAACGTCATGCGCACTCTGACCGCGACCTCGCTGATGAGCCTCTCCGCCAGCGTGCTGATGGGAGTGGTAGGCGCCGCGACCATGTACGTCGGCGGTCATCAGATGGTGGCGAACAAGCTCACCACCGGAAGTTATTTTTCTTACAACATCCTGCTGGGCTTTCTCGTGATCCCCATCATGCAGGTCGTCGCGATCGGCACGCAGCTCACCGAGGCGCTGGCCGGGCTGGAGCGAACGCAGGAAATTATGCGCGAGCGTCCGGAAGATCAGGACCCCAGGCGCTCCGTAAGCTTGAATGACATCGAGGGCACCATCGAGTTTGACGATGTGAGTTTCAGCTACGACGGCTCCCACGAAGTGCTGCACAACATATCGTTTCGCTCGGACCCGGGGACGGTCACCGCGCTGGTCGGTTCGTCAGGATCGGGTAAGTCGACCACCATCGGATTGATCTCGGCATTTTATGTGCCCACGAAAGGCACGGTCCGCGTGGACGGCGTGGATTTGAGCACCGTGCGCCTCGACTCCTTCCGTACGCGGCTCGGAGTTGTGCTTCAGGAATCTTTCCTCTTCGACGGGACAATTCGTGAAAATGTGGCCTTCTCGCGGCCCGCCGCGACCGAGGAAGAGATCATGCGCGCCTGCCAGATCGCGCGCGTCGATGAGTTCGCCGAGTCGTTCCCAGACAAGTACGACACTGTAGTAGGCGAGCGCGGCGTCAAACTTTCGGGCGGCCAGCGTCAGCGCCTCTCGATTGCCCGCGCCATTCTGGCCGAGCCTCGCATTCTGATTCTCGACGAAGCAACTTCCAGCCTCGACTCGGAATCCGAGCAGATGATTCAGCACGGCCTTTCGTATCTCATGCAGGGACGCACCACGTTCGTCATTGCCCACCGGCTCTCCACGATTCGCCGGGCTGATCAGATTCTGGTGATGGAACAGGGGAAGATCGTGGAGCACGGCACACACGCGCAACTCTATGCCGCGCGCGGCCGCTACTATGATCTCTACACGCGTCAGCACGGAGTCGAGGACAACCTTTTCCTGGCTCCGGGCGAAGGTGACGCAGTCACCGTGAATGAAGGCCGCGCAACCGGCAAGAACGGCGGAGGAAAAGCCGACGCCCTGGGCGTGTTGCGAGGAACGATTCGTTAGACCTATGGCCATTGTTCCAGCCAACCCTCCCGCGAACGGCGCGATCCGCACCGAAAATCTCTGCCGCCATTACCCCATGGGCGAAACGTTGATCCGCGCAGTCGACGGAGTTTCTCTGGCAGTGCGCTCCGGAGAATTCATTGCCTTGCTCGGCAGTTCGGGCTCCGGAAAATCGTCCGTCTTGAATCTCATTGCGGGTCTGGATCGTCCGACCTCGGGAAGCGTGGTGGTGCAAGACAAAGACCTGGCGAAGCTTTCGCGTGAGGAACTCGCCAAGTACCGGCTGCATGTAGTGGGTATGGTTTTCCAGTCATTCAATTTGATCGCCAGCATGACCCTGGCAGAAAATGTGGAACTGCCGCTGCGCTTTGCCGAAGTGGATCGCGACAAACGCGAAGGTCTGGCTCGCGAAGCGCTGCAGCGTGTTGGGTTGAAAGCGCGCACCAACCATCGTCCCAGCGAACTCTCGGGCGGCGAACAACAACGTGCCGCTCTCGCCCGCGCCTTGATCAATCGCCCGCAACTCTTGCTGGCCGATGAACCCACGGGCAACCTCGACAGCCACACCGGAACCGAGATCATGAACTTGCTCCGCGAATTCAACGAAGGATTAGGCATGACGGTAGTTATGGTGACCCACGAGCGCGTTCTCGCCGAACGCTATGCCCGGCGAATGATTGTTCTCGCAGATGGAAAACTGATCGACGATCGCTCGAACGTTCCAGCCGCCGCTGAAACCAATGGAGTACAGCGATGAAAATTACCGACCTCGCCGAGCTGGCATTGCGCAACCTGCGCGAATCCTTGCTGCGGAATTCGCTGACCACTGTCGGCATTTCTGTAGGCGTGGCGTCTCTGGTCGCGATGCTTTCACTCGGTATTGGATTGCAACAAATGGCCTCACGGCGACTGGGAAAGTCGGGACTCTTCGACACCGTCATCGTCAGCTCCCGCCGC
Organism: Candidatus Sulfotelmatobacter sp.; assembly: GCA_050014115.1. GTDB lineage: Bacteria > Acidobacteriota > Terriglobia > Terriglobales > Acidobacteriaceae > Sulfotelmatobacter. Next base: position 5,093 of record JBEKDY010000151.1, read on the forward strand.
GAAATGCGCGGCATGGGCCGTGAAGAAGAGCGCAATGGACCCGCGCCCGGCGAGAGCCGCGTCCTCGACGAAGCCGCGCGCGTGGAAATCGAGCATCTCCCGAACGTGCTCGAGGCTTACCCCGATATTCGTTTCAATACTGAGCTGCGCTATGAAGACAAACCTCATCTGACAACCATCTCGGCCCTGCCCGCTTCCGCGAAATCGAACGACGCATTTGAAGGAATGCAGGGCAATTATTTTTCTTCCGACAGCGCGCCCGAAGCCATTTTGCAGAAATCGTTCGCCGAGGAATTGCTGGGCAAGACTCCCAAACTTGGAACGCCCGAACCGAATGTCGCCGACCTCGCCGCGCCCCTGCTGGGCAAGGAATTAATCATGCGTTACGCCCAGCGCGAGACCACGCCATCAAATCCGGCTGCCAGTCCCGCGGATGCACTAGCCGGCACCGCCTACTCCGTGGTCTCGCGTGAACAGAAACTCAAAATCGTCGGAGTCTCCGATCTCGACCCCGAAAGCATGCGCGGCCCCACGCGAGCGAAGGTTTTTCTCCCGCTCAAGCTCGCCGAAAGTCTGCACGTGATGCAAGCGACCGATTTGCGTGAAGTCTCGCGCGCGGCCAGCGATCTGCCGGTCTACCAGTCAGTCAGCGTGAAGGTCGCAAAACCCAGCCAGGTGCAGACCGTCGAGGACGCCATCAAGAAAATGGGATTCACCACTTTCTCGATTCTCGACGCCAGCCGCAGCATCCAGACATTTTTCAAAGTGCTGGACGTGTTTCTCGGAATCTTCGGCAGCCTGGCGCTCGCCGTCGCTTCCATCGGCATCGTCAACACGCTGGTCATGGCCATTCTCGAACGCCGCCGCGAAATCGGCATCATGAAAGCAATCGGCGCCAGCGACGGCGACGTGAAGAAACTCTTCTTCGCCGAAGCCGGAGCCATGGGCCTTCTCGGCGGCATGGCCGGAGTCGCGCTGGGCTGGGCCATCGGCAAGGTCATCAACACCGGGACCAACGTCTATCTGCGCAGCCAGTCTTTGCCCGCTGACAATTTCTGGGCGGTGCCGTGGTGGCTCGTGTTGTTCGCGATCGGGTTCGCCGTTTTGGTCAGCCTGATTTCTGGCCTGTATCCCGCGGGACGCGCCGCTCGGCTCGATCCTGTGCAGGCTCTACGCTACGAGTAAACTGAATTCATGCGTCACGTTTTCCCCAAGACTTGCGCCACGCTGACAGTTTTCCTGATGTGCTCTCTCGGGTCTGCGCAGGCACAGGGCCGCATCGACTGCGCCGCCCTGAACAGCAAGATCCTGAAACAGGTAGTCCACTATTGCGTCTATCTCCCGGCCAGTTACAGCGCACCTGCGGCTACTCCCGCAAAAGGTCCCGCGCCTCTTTATCCGGTGCTCTATTTCCTGCACGGTCTCGGCGACAACGAGCAGACCCTGTTCAACAGCGGAGGCATGACCCTGCTCGACGATCTGCACCACCAGGGCAAGATCGGAGATTTCCTCATCGTCGAGCCCGAAGGCCGGCGCAGTTTCTACATCAACTCAGCCGACGGCTCCGTGCGTTACAGCGATTTCCTGATTCGCGAGTTCATCCCGCAAATCGAGGCCAAGTATCGCATTCGCCCCGGCCGCGAAGCGCGCGCGGTCAGCGGAATCTCCATGGGCGGCTACGGAGCGTTACGACTCGCATTCGCTCATCCCGAGATGTTTTCGGCGGTGAGCGCGCAGAGCGCTGCCTTGATTACCGAAACTCCAGAACAGCTCGACGAAGCGGCGCAATCCGGCGCTCCCATGGGCGAAGTGTTAACTGCCGTCTTCGGAGATCCCATCGACGTCGGTCACTGGAACGAAAACAACCCGTTCGTCCTCGCAAAAAAACACAGCGCAGGTTTGCGCAAGCTCAGCATTTATTTCAATTGCGGCCAGGATGACAACTTCGGTTTTGAAAAAGGCGCTGCCGCGCTGCACCAGTTACTCCAGAAGGAAGGCATCGCGCACGAATATCATTCCTATCCCGGCGATCACAGCCTCGCCTACTTCATTTCGCATTTTGAAGAAGTCATGCAATTCCACTCGCACGCCTTCGGGCTTGTGCACTAACTATTTGTGCAGTAACCACTGAGTCCCTGTCCCTTCCTGAGAAAACGCCAATGTAAATGATTGGCCTTTCGGCCACCGCACAAAACTGTACTACGGGAATCTATCGCTGCCGCCGCGTGGCGTTGAATATCGAAAGTGCTATGAGACTCCCCCCTCCCATATCGCAGCGCGTACCCGTCCGTCTAATCAACCTCATAACCAAAATTGCAGCAATCAGCCTGCTCGGCGTTCTGCCCATGCACGCCAAGGCAGCCCCCGAACAGCTTACGTGCTCTTCCAGCACGCTGCGCTTCGGCACAGTCGGCGTGGGCGAAACCGAAACCCTGCTGGTAAACCTCAGCAACGCTGGCTCTACGAGTGTGACTCTATCTGAGATAAATCTGAGCAACGCCGAATTCAACGCCTCCGTTGCGTCCTTGCCCACGGTTCTAGCGTCGGGCCAAAGTGTCAGCGTAAGCATAGTCTTTACCCCCACAACTTCCGGCTGGACCAGAGGCACCATCTCTTTCGTGAGCAACGCCTCCAACCCGACCCTCACGCTTGCGGTAAGCGGAACCGGCAATAACGCTCCGCCAGTAACCGCTACTCCGTCGAGTTTGTCATTCGGTTCGCAAACCGTCGGATCAACCTCAACCCTGCCTCTGGTGCTCACCAACACTCGCAAGTCGGCCGTGTCTCTCACCGGGCTGCAGACCACCGGAACAACATTTTCGATCACCGGCCCAGCCCTGCCGCTGTCTCTGCCCGCTGGGCAGAGCGTGACCTTCACCGTCGCCTTTGCGCCGCAATCGGCCGCGATCGATGGCGGAAGTATTTTTGTACAGGGTCCCGCATTGACCGTGCCCCTTACTGGCACCGGAGCTGCAGTCGTTGTCGGTCAACTGACTATCGCGCCGTCCACCCTGAACTTCGGAAACGTCACAGTCGGCAACACTGGAAATCAGACTTTGAACCTGAGCGCTTCCGGAGCAGCCGTAACCATCTCTTCCTCGGCTAGCAGCAGCGGTCAGTTTTCCCTCGCAGGCACTTCGTTCCCCATAACCATCGCTGCCGGGCAAAGCGTTTCCCTCGACGTGGCATTTACTCCACAAAGCAGCTCAACAGCTTCCGCCACGCTATCCTTCGCCAGCAACGCCGCCACTCCCACGGAGGCCGAACCTGTTACCGGCACGGGCGTCACGCCGGTCTACACCGTCGGCTTGTCGTGGACGTCCAGCACTTCCGAAGTCATGGGCTACAACGTATACCGTGGCGCAGCCTCCACCGGCCCGTTCTCAAAGATCAATCCTTCTCTCAACAGCAACACCGCCTATACCGACAGCACCGTAGCTGCGAATCAGACGTATTACTACGTAACCACTGCAGTCAATTCCAGCAACGAAGAGAGCGCACCTTCCACTCCCGCCGAGGCCATCATTCCGTAGGGAGAGATGCGCTGGCTCCAGTCCGGACGACGCAGCCTCGGTCTGCGCGTCCGATTTTCACCGCTGCCCATTGCACCGTCCGCAAAGCAGTTCTGCACTCGATGGTAACCGGATGAACTACCGGGACCTTTCCTCTCAAAGCTCGCACCCTCGACAATGTGGAGATGGCTCCCCCCGCCTGTGGCGTCCATACCCGACCTACCCCCGCACTGCGGACCGTGCTCTTGGCCTTATGGTTCGCCACGTTCCTGCCAGGGATCGCGGGGGCTACCGTGCATCTGGACTGCACCCCGGGGAACCTCGCTTTCGGAAAAGTCGTGGTGGGCCAGCAGAAAACGTTGCCCGCAACGCTTTCCAACACCGGTTCATCGTCGATCAAGCTGTCATCTCTGCAACTGGAGAACCAGCAGTTCGCCGTGAGCGGACTCACTTTCCCGCTCGTCCTGAAGGCTGGCCAAACCGCCCAGTTCAAGGTCGTATTCGCTCCCACATCATCCAGGCCCGAAGCCGGAGACTTGCTGATCAAGAGCCTTTCCGGCGTTTCGCTGACCATCCCCGCTTGGGGCACGGGCGTAAACAGTTGGTCGCTGACCGCCAGTCCCTCCAGCCTGGCCTTCGGCAATGTCGCCCTGGGAACCCTTTCGACGTCGGCCGTCACCCTAACCAACCAAGGCTCCTCGACGATCACGATTTCCCAGGAAATTCATCCTTCCCGCGAGTTCGCGCTGACCGGCCCCACGTTGCCGATTGCTCTGGAAGCCGGACAATCCGCAACCTTTCAAGTTACCTTCGCTCCCAAATGGCGCGGCGAGATGGCGAGCAATTTCTCCGTTTCCAATGTCGGCGACCCTGTTCTCACTGTGCCTCTATCCGGAACCGGAGGAGGAACCAGCGCGGCTCAGCTCACCGTCTCGCCAGCAACATTGAGTTTTGGTTCCGTGACCGTGGGCAACACCGGTACTAAACCTGGAACCATCACCGCGGCGGGCGGCAGCGTGACCGTCTCCGCCGCCAGCCTGGGCAGTTCGCTGTTCAGCATCAGTGGGATCACGCTGCCGCTCACCCTCAGCGCCGGCCAGAGCGCATCATTCGACGTGATCTTCACTCCGCAGTCCGGCGGAACGTTCACCTCTACTCTCAATTTTGCCAGCACCGCAGCCGACTCTCCCACCGCCGAAGCCCTCGGCGGCAGCGGCGTCGCGCCCGCCTACTCGGTCAATCTCTCGTGGGACTCGAGTACCTCTCAGGTGACTGGCTACAACGTCTACCGCAGTTCCAGCCTGAGTGGCACCTATTCCCGGCTCAACTCCGCCCCGGATGCAGCAACCGCCTTCACCGACAACACCGTCGCTTCGGGATCCACCTACTACTACGACGTCACCTCCGTAAACTCCAGCGGCGTAGAGAGCAGCCCTTGTACGCCAGTAAAAGTCACGGTGAACTAAAAGCCAAAAGCTGTGCGAGTTTAGGACGGGCAAGCCTGCCCATCTACATTCCACCCCGATTCGAGGCTGCCCCACCCTTCGCGATTTTCGAAGGGTGGGAATCCCAACTGCCAACGCCATGAGATTCTGATTTTGCTCTCACACGCAACAAGGGCCGGAAACAGCCGATACCCTCATCACGCCCGGGTATATGATTTGAAAATAATCGTTCTGCAACCCAGTCCTAAGGGGTTCTCCATGCCCGCTATTCATCTCTCCGTCAATAACCGCGCGTATAGCGTAGACGCCGATCCCCAAACCAGCCTGCTCACCATCCTGCGCGATCATCTCGACCTGACCGGAAGCAAGTATGGCTGCGGCGAAGGCCAATGCGGAGCCTGCACCGTTTTAGTCGACGGAAAAGCGCAGCGATCCTGCATCACCAGGCTCGGCACCGTCAGCCAGAAGCAGATCACCACCATCGAAGGCATCGCCGCCGGGGATCGCCTCCATCCCGTGCAGCAGGCGTTCCTCGACGAGGAAGCCATGCAGTGCGCTTACTGCACGTCAGGAATGATCATGTCGGCCGTGAGTCTGCTCGCCGTAAACCGCCATCCCACGCGCGACGAGATCGTTCAGAAAGCAGCGTCCGTGCTCGCGCAGTCGCCAGCTGCGAAAGGAGCGAGCCGATGACCAGCAAAATGAGCAGCAAGATGAGCAGCAAGATGAGCAATAAGATGAGCAGCAAAGTATCGAGCCAGATTTCTCTCGAGCCGGAACGCTACGAGTTGAAAGCTGCCCCGGTCTACCGTTTCGATCTCGCCCGTCGTGACTTTTTCAAATTTCTCGGTGCTGGATTGCTTGTAGTCTCCGCCCTAAAGCATGTCGCAGCCGCGCAAGAGTCCGGCGGCGCAAAACGGCGCGGCGACGATTCTCTTCCCAAAGAGATCGACGCCTGGCTTCATATTGGCGAAGACGGCACCGTCACTGTCTACACCGGCAAGGTCGAGGTTGGGCAGAACATCCGCACTTCCCTCAGCCAGGCCGTCGCGGAAGAATTGCACGTTCCCATCACCAGGATCGAACTCGTGATGGGCGACACGCAACTCACCCCGTTCGATATGGGAACCTTCGGCAGCCGCACCACTCCCACCATGAATCTGCAGCTGCGCAAAGTCGCCGCCTCAGCCCGCGACCTGCTTATCTCGCTCGCGGCCACCCAGTGGCAAACCGATCCTGCTCATCTCGTCGCCGCCGATGCCAAAGTTACAGACCCGCAAACCAATCGCTCCGTGGAATACGCCGCGCTGCTTAAGGGTCAACAGCTCACGCAGACTCTCCCCGCCCAAGATCCACTGAGTCCGGCGGCGAACTGGAAGGTGGCCGGCCAGTCCGCTCACAAGGTCGATGGACGCGACTTCGTCACCGGTAAGCACCGCTATCCCTCGGACCAGACCCTGCCCAACATGCTGCACGGAAAGCTGCTGCGCCCGCCATCTTTCGGCGCAACTCTGCTTTCGCTCGACACCCAGAAAGCCGAGCAGATGGGCACCCTCGTAGTCCATGACGGCAACTTCGTCGGAGTCGCGGCTCCCAGCGTCGCGTTGGCTTCAGCCGCCGTGGCCGCGATTGATGCGGAGTGGAAATCCGAGCCGCAGCCTTCCAGTAAAGACCTCTTCGATTATCTGAGGAAGAACACAACCGAAGGTGATGACCCCACCGGCGACGGAGATCGCTACGAGACTGGCTCCGTCGACAAAGCCCTTGCGTCTGCGGATCATCATTTGCAGCAGACCTACACCGTTTCCTATATCGCTCACGTTCCGCTCGAGCCCCGCGCGGCACTGGCCAAATGGGATGGTGACAATCTCACGGTCTGGACTGGCACGCAGCGGCCATTCGGCGTGCGCGGCCAACTGGCGGAGGCTTTTCACATCCCCGATGAGAAAGTGCGGGTGCTGATGCCCGACACCGGATCAGGCTACGGCGGCAAGCACACCGGCGAAACCGCGATCGAAGCGGCGCGCTTGGCGCGTGCCGCGAAGCGTCCAGTCAAAGTCGTGTGGACGCGCGAAGAGGAATTCTCCTGGGCGTACTTCCGTCCTGCCGGAGTCATCGATGTAAAAAGCGGAGTGACAGCCGACGGCACCATCACGGCATGGGAATTTCATAACTACAACTCCGGCTCCGCGGGAATTCGCACCTACTACGAAATTTCGAATCAGCGAATTGTGTTCCACGCCACAAAGTCTCCGTTGCGCCAGGGATCGTACCGCGCGCTCGCCGCCACCGCGAACCATTTCGCGCGTGAGTCGCACATGGACGAACTGGCCTACACACTCAAACTCGATCCCCTGGAATTTCGCCTCAGGAATTTAAAAAACGAAAGGCTGCGCGCCGTGTTTCAGGCCGCGGCGAAAAGGTTCGGCTGGGGAGCGACGAGGACAACGCCCGGTCAGGGTTTCGGCATGGGTGGAGGCTACGAAAAGCTGGGCAACATCGCCACCTTCGCGGAAGTCAACATTGATCGCAAATCCGGCGAAGTGAAAGTCGTGCGCGTAGTTTCGGCATTTGAATGCGGCGCCATCGTCAACCCCGACAACCTGCGCAGCCAGATCGAAGGTTCCAACATTCAAGGTCTCGGTGGAGCGCTCTTCGAAGCCATCGAATTCGAAAACGGAAAA
>JBEKDY010000152.1:0-11199 GCA_050014115.1 Candidatus Sulfotelmatobacter sp.
CGAAGAACGAAGCGAGACCACCAGGCTTCTTCTGGTGGAAGACAATTCGGGGGACGTCTTTCTGCTGCGAAGGATGCTCAATCCGCGGGAGCCGGGGATGTTTGCATTGACTCATTTTGGATCGATGAGCGAGGCGGAGAATCATCTGGCGACCAACGCCGTGGACATTATCCTGCTCGACCTCGGGTTACCGGACGCCCACGGACTGGATGCCGTGCGGCGGGCGCACGCGGCTGCGCCTCGCGTTCCGCTGGTGGTGTTGACCGGGTGTGACGACGAATTGATGGCTGACCAGGCCTTGCAGGAGGGCGCGCAGGACTTTCTGGTCAAAGGCCAAATCGAGACGCCAGGGCTGCTCCGCGCCATTCGTTATGCCACCCAGCGCATGAAGGCGGAAGTCGAGATGCAGAACGGAAACCGAACTGTTCCTCCGTTCGATCCCTTCCATTCTGATCGGCGTGGATTCTTCCGGCCGCATCAATCGCTGGAACCTCACCGCCATCAATACCTTCGGAGTCGATGACCGCAGCGCCGAAGGTCGCACGCTCGAAGATTGCGGAATCCGATGGCTGCACACCGAGATGAATGCGGAGATCACCCGCTGGCTTACCACCAAATCGATTTATCGCTGCGAGAATCTGGCTTACGAGCGGGAGGGCAAGACCCGCTTCCTGGGCCTCCAGGTGATGCGCATCCCCGCGTCCAACGGTGCGCAAATCGGATTCATCATCACCGGCGCCGACATCACGGAACGCATCGGACTGGAAGTGCAACTTCGCCAGGCGCAAAAACTGGAGGGCATCGGTCAGCTGGCTGCCGGCATCGCGCATGAGATCAACACGCCCACGCAATACGTCGGAGACAACATCAGCTTTCTGAAGGAATCCTGGGGCTCGATCGCGGAATTTCTCAATTTCTGCGGAACGGTGCGATCGGAATGCTGTCCGGGCCCGGTTTCTCCCGAACATCTGGAGGAATTCTGCCGGCTGCATGAGAAGTGCGACCTGGAATACCTGTTGAAGGAAATTCCCAGCGCCATCGATCAATCGATGGAAGGAGTGGGCCGTGTCGCCAAGATCGTGAAGGGATTTAAGGAATTTTCCCATCCCGGGTCGGAAGAAAAACGCGCCATCAACCTGAACCAGGCGATCGAAAGCACCATCACGGTGGCCCGCCACGTATGGAAATATTGCGCCGAAGTGGTCACCGAGTTCGATACCGCTCTCCCGCTGGTTCCCTGTCTGGTTGGCGAATTCAACCAGGTGATGCTGAATCTGATCGTTAACTCCGCCCACGCCATCAGCGACGTCATCGCCGAGCGCGGCACCACCGAGAAAGGCACCATCACCATCGGCACGCGGCAGGAAGGCCCGTGGGCGACGATTTCGGTTGCCGACACCGGCGCCGGCATCCCCCTCGAAATACAATCCCGAGTCTTTGAGCCTTTTTTCACAACGAAGGAAGTGGGCAAAGGCACGGGTCAGGGACTGGCGTTGGCGCATGTCGCCATTGTCAAACGCCATCAGGGCCAGCTGTCATTTGAAAGCAAGGTCGGGCAGGGGACCACATTTTTTGTCCGCCTCCCACTGGAAGTGGGTACTCCGGCGTCATGAACAAGCGAATCCACTTCGTGTCGGAGGCTGCTTCCTGGAGCCAAAGCCATGCCTGAAAAAATTCTTATGGTGGATGACGAAGTCAACGTGCTGTCGGGATATCAGCGCTTATTGCGCTACGAATTTCAAATCGACATTGCCGCCGGCGGACCCGCAGCCTTGACTGCGATGGATACCACCGGGCCCTATGCCGTTGTGGTTTCGGACATGCGCATGCCGGAAATGGACGGAGCCAGGCTATTGACCAAAATCAAGCAGCTTGCCCCCGACACCATTCGCATCATGCTGACCGGCGATGGCGATATCCACAACGCGGTGAGCGCGGTCAACGAAGGAAGCATTTTCCGCTTTCTGACCAAACCCTGCAATCGGGACACCCTGGCGAAGGCGTTGAATGCGGGATTGCAGCAGTATCGCCTGATCACGGCGGAAAGGGACTTGTTGGAAAACACTCTGCAAGGCAGCATTCAGGTGCTCACCGAAGTGCTCAGCCTGGTCAACCCGGCCGCCTTTGGCCGGGCGCTGCGAGTCCGCCGCTACATGCATCAGGTGGTCACGCGCATGGGTCTGGCCAGTCCCTGGAGGTTTGAGGTCGCGGCCATGATGTCGCAACTGGGATGCGTCACGCTGCATCCGGAGACCATCGACGCCGTCTACGGCGGACGGCCGCTTCCGCCCGGCGAACAGACGCGATTCAACGCGCACCCCGGCGTGGCTCGCGACTTGCTATCGAAGATCCCTCGAATGGAGCCGATCGCCTGGATGATCGCGCACCAGAATGAGTCGAAACCGATTGCCGGCGATCTGGCGAATGTGGCCACGGCGGACATGCGCCTCGGAGCCAACCTGCTCCGCGCCACGCTGGCTTTTGATGAACTGGTGACGAAAGGGGTCTCCCAGAACGAAGCGGCAAAACGTCTGGCCCGGGAACACCCGAATTTCGATCCGCGAATCTTTGAGTCTCTGGTAGAGGCCGGGGACGACAAAAACAAGGCAATCCTGCGCTCCTGCGATATCGATGAACTGCTCCCCTTCGTGATGGTTCTTGAGGAGGAGCTACGTACCAAAAGTGGCTTGCTGTTGGTGGCCAAAGGACAGGAAGTTACTCCCACCCTCATCCTGAAGCTGAAGAATTTTCTGGAAAAAGGATCCATCGGCCGCAAGGTCATGATTTCCAGCATCAAGCGGGCCAAGGCCGCGACTGCCTAGACCGTTTCAAGAAAAACCTGGCCGAGACATGGGAGCCATGATCCGAGAACCATGACCTTCGCTGTTCAAATCGGCACATGTTCAAGATTGGGCGGCGTCCCAAAGTGGAATCGGCGAAACTGGAACAGGAAGTTATGAAGATGATCACTGGTGTTTTAGATGCATACTCAAAGTATCTCCAGTAAGGAAAGTGTCTTTCTGATCCCACCTCAAGACACCGGTCCCCTACTCGAAACGGAAACCTTGCAACGCAACCGCGCCTGGCGCAAAGGTAAAGGTCCAGTGAAATGAGCACCGCGTCCCGATCAGACCGGAAGGTACAACTCGCGTTCGGAGCCGCCATTCTGGCTCTACTCCTAGGGGGTGCGGTCTCGCTTCGGACCACGATTGTCTTTAGCGAGAGTGACCGCTGGGTACAGCACACGCAAGAGGTTCTGGAGAAACTCCACGACCTCTCTTCCAACATGGAGGATGTCGAAGCGAGTTGCCGCGGATTTGTGCTGACGGGCAACGAATCCTATCTCGATACCTGCCGCTCCAGCAGAGCAGCGGCGATGCGTGACGAGGAGATGGTGGCCGCCCTGACGGTCGACAATCCCGTACAGCGGAACCGGATTCCCACTCTGCAACGGCTGACCGCGGAGAAGTTCGCGCTGGCGGAGAAAGTCGTGAGCCTGCGGCGCGCGCAGGGTTTGGCGGCAGCCGCCGCGGTAATTCAAAAGGGATCAGGGCAGCAACTCATGGGGGAATTTCAAGGCCTGATCCACCAGATGCAGGACGAAGAACTCCGATTGCTGGCGCTGCGCTCTGCGGATGCATCGCGGCGGCTGGCCCAGACCAAGACTGTTCTGCTGCTCGGAACGCTGCTGGGCGTGTTAATCGCCGCCGCCGCGGGTTGGACCGTTCGCCAGGACGCGATTGCCCGCAATCGCGCCGAACTCGCGGTGCGCGATAGCGAGACGCTCTTCACCATCATGGCCAACAACATCTCCCAGATGGCCTGGATGGCCGACGGCAGTGGCCATATCTTCTGGTTCAACGACCGCTGGTTTGATTACACCGGTACTACGCTGGCAGAGGTGAGCGGATGGGACGGGCAAAAAATGCTTCATCCCGACGACCGGCAGCGGGTGATGGATAACCTCAAACATTGTTTTCAGACGGGCCAGATCTGGGAAGACACGTTTCCCGTCCGCGGCAAAGACGGCAAGTACCGCCTGTTTCTCTCAAAAGCCGTTCCCATCCGCGACACCGAGGGCAAGGTCACGCAATGGTTCGGCACCAATACCGACATCAGCGAGAGCGAGGAGTCCGGCGCAAAATACCGCGGCCTGCTCGAAGCCGCTCCCGATGCCATGGTGGTAGTAAACGTGGGCGGCGAGATTGTTCTGCTCAATGTTCGGGCAGAAAAAGAGTTTGGCTACAGCCGCGACGAGCTGATCGGGCAGAAAGTAAAGAACATCATCCCCGAGGGTTTCGCCGAACGCATCATTGCCGACGGTACCCGCTCCGCCGCCGAAGCGCTGGCGCAGCAGATTGGAACCGGCATCGAACTGATCGGTCGGCGCAAAGATGGCAGCGAGTTCCCAATCGAACTCATGCTCAGCCCGCTCGAGAGTCCCGAAGGAATTCTGGTCACTGCCGCCATCCGCGACATCAGTGTCCGCAAGGGTGCGGAAACTCACCTGAAGCAGATGGAAGGCCGATACCGCGGCCTGCTCGAAGCCGCTCCCGATGCCATGGTGGTGGTGGACGGCAACGGCCAGATCGTTTTGCTCAACGTTCAAGCGGAGAAACAGTTCGGATACGACAATGAAGAACTGGTGGGCCAGAAAGTAAAGAACATCATCCCCGAGGGTTTCGCCGAACGCATCATTGCCGACGGCACCCGCTCCGCGGCCGAGGCCCTGGCGCAGCAGATCGGCACCGGAATCGAGCTCATCGGGCGGCGCAAAGATGGCAGCGAGTTTCCTATCGAACTCATGCTGAGCCCGCTCGAGAGTCCGGAAGGAATTCTGGTAACCGCGGCCATCCGCGACATCAGCGTGCGCAAGAGTGCCGAAACCCATCTGGCCCAGATGGAAGGCCGATACCGCGGCCTGCTGGAAGCCGCTCCCGATGCCATGGTGGTCGTGAACGTGAGCGGCGAGATCGTTCTGCTCAACGTTCGCGCGGAGAAGGAGTTCGGCTATAGCCGCGATGCACTGGTAGGCCAACCGGTAAAGAACATCATCCCTGAGGGCTTTGCCGAACGCATCATTGCCGACGGCACCCGCTCCGCGGCTGAGGCCCTGGCGCAGCAGATCGGCACCGGAATCGAGCTCATCGGGCGGCGCAAAGATGGCAGCGAGTTTCCCATCGAACTCATGCTCAGCCCACTCGAAAGTCCGGAGGGAATTCTGGTGACCGCGGCCATCCGCGACATCAGCGTGCGCAGAAACGCGGAAACCAACCTGAAACAGATGGAAGGCAGGTACCGCGGCCTGCTGGAAGCGGCGCCCGACGCCATGGTCGTAGTGAACGTGGCCGGAGATATCGTTCTGCTCAACGCCCAGGCGGAGAAGCAGTTCGGCTACGACAGCGAAGAACTTGTGGGTCAGCAGGTAAAGAACATCATCCCCGAGGGCTTCGCCGAACGCATCATTGCCGACGGCACCCGCTCCGCAGCCGAGGCCCTGGCCCAGCAGATTGGAACCGGAATCGAGCTGATCGGGCGGCGCAAAAATGGCACCGAGTTTCCCATCGAACTCATGCTGAGCCCGCTCGAAAGTCCCGACGGAATTCTGGTCACCGCGGCCATCCGCGACATTACCGCGCGCAAGATTACGGAAATGCATCTGGCGCAAATGGAAGGCAGGTACCGCGGCCTGCTGGAAGCCGCTCCCGACGCCATGGTCGTGGTCAACGTGGGCGGCGAAATTGTTCTGCTCAACGTTCAGGCGGAAAAACAATTCGGCTACAGCCGCGATGCGCTGATCGGGCAGAAAGTGAAGAACATCATCCCCGAAGGCTTCGCGGAACGCATCATTGCCGACGGTACCCGCTCCGCCGCCGAGGCCCTGGCCCAGGAAATCGGAACCGGAATCGAGCTCACCGGGCGGCGCAAAGATGGCACCCAGTTTCCCCTCGAGATCATGCTGAGCCCGCTCGATAGTCCCGACGGGATTCTGGTGACCGCGGCCATCCGCGATATCACCGCGCGCAAAAAGGCCGAAGCCAACCTTCTCCACAAGATTGACGAGTTGTACCGCTCCAATGAGGAGTTGGGGCAGTTCGCCTACATCGCTTCGCACGATCTGCAGGAGCCGCTGCGCATGGTGGCCAGCTACACCCAGCTTTTGTCCCGGCGCTACAAGGGCAAGCTGGACGCCGAGGCCGACGAGTTCATCGCTTTCGCGGTGGATGGCGCCAACCGCATGCAGCGTCTGATCCAGGATCTGCTGGCCTTTTCGCGGGTCGGCACCAAGGGCAGGGACCTCCAGCACACCTCCAGCGAAAGAGCCTTGCGGATGGCGTTGCAGAATCTGCGGGGCGCCATCGAAGAAAGCGGCGCGCTGGTCACCCACAACTCCTTGCCTGACGTTCTGGCCGACGACATGCAACTGACCCAGTTATTTCAAAACCTGATCGGCAACGCCATCAAATACCAAAGCCCCGGCATCCCCCGGGTCGACATCTCCGCCGTCCGGGATGGCAAGGGCAGGTGGATGTTTTCGGTGACGGACAACGGATTAGGAATTGATCCGCAGTATTTCGAAAAGATTTTTGGCATGTTCCAGAGGCTGCACAAACGGGAAGAATTTGCCGGCACCGGCATCGGATTGGCGATTTGCAAGAAGATTGCCGAGCGGCACGGCACCAACATCACAGTTGAATCGCAACTTGGGCAGGGCTCGACCTTTCGCTTTGCCCTGGAAGGAAGTGAGCAGGTATGCATACCAGCGGATTTAGCAATGGCGAAAACAGCGGCACTCTAGAGCTTCTCCTGGTCGAAGACAGTCCCGGAGATGTGCGGCTTACGCAGGACGCGTTCCGGGCTGCCAATATGGCAGTCCACATGGATGTGGCTAGCGACGGGGTCGAGGCCATGGCCTTCCTGAGGCATGAGCAGGCCTACGCCGCTGCCCCTCGCCCGGATCTTATCTTGCTCGATCTGAACATGCCGAGAATGGATGGGCGCGAGGTTCTCGCGCAGATCAAGAAGGACGACAGGCTAAGAACCATCCCCATTGTGATCCTGACCACTTCCGACTCGGAAGATGACATCGCAAAAAGCTATCAACTGCACGCCAACTGCTACCTCTGCAAGCCCGTACAGTTGGCTGCATTCGAAAGCCTGGTGGAGAGCGTCTACGACTTCTGGCTGACCAAGGCCAGGTTGCCGCAGACGCAGTAACCGATGCCCGATGCGGGAAGATCGCAGGGAGCTACAGCCGCAGGGCGGCGATCGGATCAAGATTTGCACTGGGTTCGGTTCCGCGCTTTGTCCCGGGTGGCAATGAAAGGAAGTTATGGATACCAATGGAAATGCCAACAGAGGAAGCAGTATGCCCCTGGAAGTTCTCTTAGTCGAAGACAGTCCCGGAGATGTCCGGCTGACAAAGGAAGCATTCGAGGCTGCCAACGTCGCCGTCCATTTGAACGTGGCTACCGATGGCGTCGAAGCCATGGCGTTTCTCAGGCGCGAGGGCATACACGCGAATGCCCCGCGCCCCGATCTCACCTTGCTGGATCTAAACATGCCGCGCATGGATGGCCGCCAGGTTTTAGCTGAAATCAAGAAGGATGAAAAGCTGAAAACGCTTCCGATCGTGATCCTCACCACATCCGACTCGGAAGGTGACATCGTAAAAAGCTATCAGCTCCATGCCAATTGCTATCTCTGCAAGCCCGTTCAGTTGACCGAGTTCGAGGGCTTGGTGAAGAGCATCAATGATTTCTGGCTGACACGGGCCAAGTTGCCCCAGGCCGTGTAAGATCGGCCCTCTGCAAGAGGATTGCCGGGCGGCACGGGCCAAAACTATGCCGGTCCAGCCTGAATTTGCGGCGAAGCTCAGCCTTTTGCACTGGAAGCGAGAGGAAACTATGTATAGCACTGAGATATACCAGCGGGAGGAAACAGTATGTCGTTAGAAGTTCTTTTAGTCGAAGACAGTCCCGGAGATGTCCGGCTGACGCAGGAAGCCTTTGAGGCTACCAATATGGCCATCCATTTGAGCGTCGCTGTCGACGGCGTCGAGGCCATGGCTTTTCTGCGGCATGAGAAGGCCTATGCGAATTCCCGCCGCCCGGATCTTATCCTGCTGGATCTGAACATGCCTCGAATGGACGGCCGCGAGGTTCTCGCTCTCATCAAGAAGGATGACAATCTGAAAACCATCCCCATCGTGATCCTCACTACATCCGAGGCCGAAGGCGACATCGTGAAAAGCTATCAACTGCACGCCAATTGCTACCTCTGCAAGCCCGTACAGTTGAGCGCGTTCGAAAACCTGGTAAAGAGCATCAACGACTTCTGGCTGACCAAGGCCAAGCTGCCGCAAGCGCAAAAGATGTGAGAAGAGAGAATGGACACCACAAGAAATGCCGGATGGTGGGCAGTGCAGGACTCGAACCTGCGACCTCCTGCTTGTAAGGCAGGCGCTCTAACCAGCTGAGCTAACCGCCCCCTCATGCTGCACGCGGAGGGCTTCGCTTCTAACTTCGTCTCTTAACTTCGTTCAGGGTCAGCCTCGTTCAGGATCAGCCTCGTTCAGGTCAGTGCCTTGCCGGTTGGAACTCCACTGAGGGGCATCCGCGAACCGCGTCTTCGTAAGTATACGTGAGCTGCGACAAAACTCAAACGGGCTTGGGGCCACGGCTTTCGGGCTACGGCGGCGGGAAGCTAGCGAACTCCGTGAGACCCGATTGCGGAAAGACGGATCGGTTTCGCTGAAGCCCGATTGCCGAAGCCCGAAGCCCAGCCCTCACCCTGCTAGACTGTCGCGATGCGGCGGCTGATCGTCAACGCGGATGATTTCGGCTTCACGGCCGGCGTCAACCGCGGTATCGTCGAAGCCCACAGCCGCGGCGTAGTTACTTCTTCCACACTGATGGCGAACGGCGAGGCATTCTCCGACGCCGTTCAGTTCGCGCAAACCATGCCTCAACTGAGCGTTGGATGCCACGTCGTGCTGATTGATGGTCAGCCCCTGCTCGATCCCAAAACAATTTCGAGCCTGGTGGACCAGAATGCCGATCGAAATTCAGGCTCCCTGCGCTTCCGCGATGGCATCCGCGGATTCGCGATGCGGGCGCTCGCTGGCCGCCTCGATCCGCGCGAGATCGAGGCCGAAGCCACAGCGCAGATCCGAAAACTTCAGGCCGCCGGAATCGTAGTTTCTCATCTCGACACGCACAAGCATACCCATCTGTTTCCCCGTGTGCTGCGTCCCCTGCTCCAGGCGGGAGCGGCGTGTGGCGTGCGGGCCCTGCGCAATCCCTTCGGACCGCGCCGTCCTTTGCGCTCAGGCCAGCTACTTGCCCGGCCCGGCGTCTGGACCCGCTACGCCGAGATGCGCGTTCTGCAAGGCTTTGCCGCCAGTTTTCGCGCCGCGGCGGAGAAAGAAGGTTTTGCCACCCCCGACGGAACACTGGGCGTCGAGGTCACCGGTGTGCTCGATGAAACTCTGTTCCGCGGCATAGCCTCCACCATTCCAGACGGCACCTGGGAATTCGTATGCCACCCCGGTTACAACGATGCTGACCTGTGTGCCGCAAAAACGCGCCTGCGGGAGTCGCGAGAAACAGAACTCCGGGCCCTGACCCTTCCTGAGGCCCGGAACACTCTTTCGCAGGCTGGAATCGAACTGATTTCCTATCGCGACCTTTGCCGCTGAACGGTTTTCCGCAAGTATTCATGGGGTCCAAAGGTACTCTGGTAACCTTCCGCAAATAACCGAAGCGCGTATGATTAGGCTTGACGCATTAAGAAATTGTTACAGCGGGAGGTTCCGCAGATGTCGGCCGGGCCAGCTACAGCTCCGCGCACCACCCTGGACCTGAAGGTCCGGGTATGGGGCATGGGCTCCAACGATCGACCTTTTTTTCAGAACGCGGTGGCGCAGAACATCAGCGCGACCGGAGCCTGCATCTACGGAATCGAACAGCAGCTGAAAGTCGGCGACGTAATCGGCGTGCAGTATGAAGCCAAAAAGGCACGCTGCAAAGTGATTTGGGTAGTCGACGCGGGCGGAATAAAAAAGACCCAGGTCGGCGTGCAACTGGTGGCTGACCAGGAATGTCCGTGGCTGGGCGTCCTTCCGAAAGAGGCCGTCGATAGCGCTCCCGTGCCACGCGCTCCCGACAACCGCAGAAAGTTCCTGCGACACAAAATCTCGTTTCCCCTCCAGTTGCGCGACGAGCGGGTCAACACTCCCATGCGGGCGAACGCCACCGACATCAGCGGCAATGGCTGTTATGTTGAGAGCGCCATGCCGGCAGACGTTGGCACTTCGCTTCGCATTGAGTTCTGGATCGACCAGGAGTCGGTGACCGCCTCGGCAACGGTCCGTACCCGCGATCCTGGAGTGGGCATGGGAATTGAATTTACCGGATTGACGGAAGAAACCAAAAAACGACTGCAGGCCCACCTCGACAAGCTGGATCCCGGCATCACCAACCTCGGCCGGAAGACCCCCAGCCCAGGCAGCGATCAGTAAAACTCCCCTAAGAAACCCTCTTGTTTAGTTTTTCTCCGCGTCCTCCGCGGCCGTTCTCTGCGGCCTCGGCGGTCAAAAGCTCCTGAATTCAGTTTCCATCCCACTCCGATTCAGCTCTTCTCGCGGACCCCGCAATTGATTCAGACAAAATCTGCATCCGCGGTTTATCCTTGCCATCGAATGACAGACTCCAGGAGATGGCAGACTCCAGGAAAGGGCGTCCCTCCAGCGAATGAAGATTGGAATCACTTGCTATCCCACCTATGGCGGTAGCGGCGTTGTAGCCACGGAGTTGGGCCTGGAGCTCGCCCAGCGCGGGCACGACATCCATTTTATTTCCTACGCCCAGCCCATCCGCCTCAGCGGATGGCAGAGGTTGCACAGCTGTATGACCTGGACCTGCTGCACGTCCACTATGCGATCCCGCATTCGGTGAGCGCTCTGCTGGCGCGCCAAATGCTGGCGGAAGGACCTCGCGGCCGCCGCTTGCCGTTTGTGACCACGCTTCACGGCACTGACATCACGCTGGTGGGACTCGACCGCTCATATCTGCCCATCACGCGCTACTCGATCGAACAGAGCGACGGCGTGACCGCGATTTCCAATTACTTGCGCGATCGCACGCTGCGTGTATTCGACGTCAAAAATCACATTGAAGTGATCTACAACTCGGTGAA
>JBEKDY010000153.1:0-15943 GCA_050014115.1 Candidatus Sulfotelmatobacter sp.
GGGGCCGTTGTCTTGAGGGCGATGACTCGGGCGGCGGCTGACTTTCCTGCGCGGATTCCGGCGGGGGCGTCTTCGAGAACTACGCATTGGGCTGCGGGGAAACCGAGCAACGACGCGCCTTTTAGATAGGGCTCGGGATGAGGCTTGCCGTGCGTGATGTCGGTGGAGGTGACCATGCGGGCGGGGAGCGGCAATCCGGCGGCGTTGATGCGGATCTCGGCCAGGCGGCGCGTGCAGGAAGTGACGATGGTCCAGCGATCCGCGGGAAGGCTGGCCAGCAGAGCGACCGCTCCGGGCAGGGGGACGACGCCTTCGAGGTCGGCGATTTCGCGGCGCTCGACTTCGCAATTCTCGGCGGCGTGGTCGGCGTTGGGCAAGTAGTCGCGCACGGTAGTGAGACTGGGGCGGCCGTGGGCGTGGGCAACGACTTCCTCGGGATTGAATCCGTGCTCGAGAGCCCATTGATGCCACACGCGGGCGACGGCGGGCGTGGAGTCGATGAGGACGCCGTCGAGGTCGAAGAGTAAGGCGCTGCAGGTGACGTTCATACGTTCATGCGTTGAGGAAGATCAGGTTCTTGTTTTTGCTCTGCTTCGGCGGGTTCACTTGCTGACAAATGAGTGTAATCGCCTTGACTTCAACATTTACGTCACGGCAGGGGCACCGGCATCAGTCTCACGCTGATAAAGCGTCAACCAGATGACAAACATCTGCACCGGCAAAGGTAACTCGCCAGGAAGACTAACGCTGGTCTTCCGAGTAAACAATCCATGGGGGACGAGTGAGCCTACTTCCTGCCCATTGTCCAACAAGATGAATGACGGTCCGAACCATTCGGCCTTGAGTCGGTACGTTTTCTCTCCGTGTTTAATCGTGAACGAGCGGGATAGCCAGTTGGTCCTTTCAGCCCGCGCTAGTTGTGTTGCAGCTAGGGCCAAAGTAAACGAACCCCCGATCGCTCGTTCACGGTAAGCCGCATAGTGGAGACCGCCGACTTTGAGCACACCATTTTTCCACCAGCGCGAAATTTTAATTTCAGCGACAACGGAATCACCCCGCACAACACTGAAATCCCAGGACAACCAGCTTCGCGGAATGAGTTCAAACTGGGCCATGTCCGGAGGTCCAAAATGTGGCAACGGAACGAGTGATGTTATCACCCGGCAATGAGAACACGGGTTTACGGGACAGAAGTTGGCATTACATCGCCGTTACGCTCAAAACCCCTCGCCAGCCAGCTTTTCCTGATGCTCCTCAAGCAGTCGTGGGTCTTTATACGCGTCTTCCAACGCCGCATTAACTCGCCGAGGTCGAGTTTTCCCATGCTTTGGATCGGGAGACGGCTTCGTTCCAGCGCTGGCGCAGGGCCGTCGCTTGAGACGCCGGCATCTTAGGTTCGAAGCGGCGGGCTTTCGCGGTGGTCTCCTGAATGGATTTCCAGAAATTTACGCCTAGCCCTGCTAGATACGCGGCGCCGAGCGCGGTGGTTTCGGTGGCTGCGGGACGAACTACGGGAACGCGCAGGAGGTCACATTGAAACTGCATCAGGCTGTCGTTGGCGGAAGCGCCGCCGTCGACGCGAAGTTCTTCGACGGGATGGCCGGCGTCGCGCTGCATGGCGTCGAGCAGGTCGGCGACCTGGTAAGCGATGCTTTCGAGCGCGGCGCGGGCAATGTGTCCGGCGGTGCTGCCGCGGGTCAGGCCGAAGATGGAACCGCGGGCGTAGGAATCCCAATGGGGCGCGCCCAGGCCGACGAATGCGGGGACGAAATAAACTCCTCCGTTGTCGGCGACGGACTTGGCGAGCGGCTCGACTTCGCTTGAGCTGCGGATTACTCCCAGGCCGTCACGCAGCCACTGCACCACCGCGCCGCCTACGAACACGCTGCCTTCGAGAGCGTATTCGGTTTTGTCGCTTATTTTCCAGGCGACCGTGGTCACCAGGCGGTTCGTGGAAGGAACCGCGCGGGTGCCGGTGTTTTGCAGCATGAAGCATCCCGTGCCGTAAGTATTTTTTGTGAGACCGGGGCGGACGCAGCGCTGTCCGAAGAGCGCCGCTTGCTGATCGCCGGCGATGCCGGCGATGGGAATGCCGTTGAGGCCGGGCACGGCGCTGACTTCGCCGTAGATTTCGGAGGAGTGGCGCACCGAGGGCATCAGCGATGCGGGGATGCGAAAGAGGCGGAGCAATTCTTCGTCCCATTTTCCGGTGTGAATGTTGAAGAGCATGGTGCGGGAAGCGTTGCTGGCGTCGGTGATATGCACGCGGCCGCCGGTCAGCTTCCAGATTAGCCAGGTATCGACCGTACCGAAGGCGAGTTTTCCGGCGTCTGCATATTCCCGCGCACCAGACACGTGGTCGAGAATCCAGGAAATTTTGCTGGCGGAGAAATAGGAATCGATGAGCAGGCCGGTGCGCTGCTGAATCAGAGGTTCGTGGCCGGCGGCTTTGAGGCTTTCACAGACGTCGGCGGTGCGGCGGTCCTGCCAGACCAGGGCGCTGCAAATTGGAGCGCCGGTTTCGCGATCCCACAGGATGGTGGTTTCGCGCTGGTTGGCGATGCCGATGGCGGCGATATCTTTCGGCTGCGCATTGGCTTGGGCCAGGGCTTCCAGGGCAACCGCGATTTGCGACGATGCGATCTGCTCGGGATTGTGTTCCACCCAGCCGGGCTGAGGAAAAATCTGATCGAACTCGCGCTGCGCGACTGCGCGGACTTCGCCGTCGCGATCGAACAAGAGGGCCCGCGAGCTGGTGGTGCCTTGATCGAGTGCCAGAACGTATTGCAAGGATTTCCTCCGTGAACCTGGGCGCGTGCGCCTTCAGCGGCTAAAACCGCGATCAAAACAATACGCTTATCGCGGCGCTGAAAGCGCTGCGCCACCAAAAAATCTGCCCCACCAAAATCGAGCGCATCGCGAGTTTTCCGCTCTACTTTTTCTCCGCTACTGCGACGGCTTCAGGAAGCGGCGGATACAGAAGTCGTAGGTGGCGGCGCCGACTAAACCGCCGAGCAGCGGTGCGACTACCGGGACCCACCAGATGCGGGCGCCGTCGGTGAGGCCGTTGTTGCGGAAGCCGGCGAGCACGGTAAACAGGCGCGGGCCGAAATCGCGCGCGGGATTGATGGCGTATCCGTGCATGCCGCCGAAACTCATGCCGATGGCGACGACGATGAGTCCGATCATCAAGGGGGCGAAGTTGGCGCCGGGCGGCATGTTGAACTCGTCGGTGACGGCGAAGACCAGAAGAACTAATAGCGCCGTGCCGATCAGCTGGTCGAGGAAGCCGGCTTGAATCACAGCGGGAAACGCGGGGAAGGTTGTGAAGATGCCGGCGGTGTGAACGAGTTGCGGATCGACCTGGCGGAATGCCGGGAGATAGTTCCAGTAAACCAGGGCGGCGGCGGCGAGGGCTCCGGCGGTTTGGGCGATGGAATAAGGGACGACCTTGCGCCACGGGAAACCGCGGAAGACGGCGACAGCGAGCGTGATCGCGGGATTGAGATGCGCGCCGGAAATTTTTCCGGCAATATAAATTCCCATCGTGACTGCGAGGCCCCAACCCAGAGTGATGTTGGTGTAGCCGCCGTGAATGGTCTCGCCCGGATTCGTCGAGGGGAACAAAACTACCATGGCGACCACGCCGGTGCCGAACAGAATGAGCACGAAGGTGCCGAGAAACTCCGCCAGTAATTCGGCGGCCAAGGTGGGCTTTGGGCTCATGGTTGTCGCTTACCCTCCGTCTTAAAACCGCGCAGTAGTCTAACAAGACTGGCGCGTCCGCGGCGGAATTTCTGGGCTGGTTGTCGGGCCCGGATCGTCGTCTCCGGATTTCTCCTAAACCAAACATTCGTAACCTGGTTCATAGACGATTTGCCGCACGTTTTCATTTGACATTTGGGCCAGAGTCTTTAAGATAGGAACATATTTATTCACTGGAGTGCATTTTTATTCATCATGAATAAAACGTTACGACAACGGGCAGTTCTGGCGACGCTGCGGCACGGGCCCGTGGCCAGCCAGGAGGACTTGCAGCGCGTTCTGCGGAAGCAGGGATTCAAGGTGGGGCAGGCGACGCTGTCGCGGGACATCCGCGATTTGAACCTGAGCAAGACCGCCCACGGATATTCCCTGCCCGAGAGTTCTGCCGCGCTGGCACTGCCGCCGGTTTCGCGGCTGGTGCGCGAGTTCGTGCTCGGAATCCGGTCGGCGCAGAACCTGCTGGTGGTGAAGACGATTGTGGGCAGCGCGCAGCCGGTGGCCGCCGCGATGGACGAAACCGACTGGAGTGAACTGGTGGGGACGATTGCCGGCGACGACACGATTCTGATTGTGTGCCCGGACAAGGACGATGCGAAAAAACTTTCCAGCCGCATCGAAGGCATGTTGACGTAATGTCCGCGAAACTCAAAACCGCGGTGCTGGGCGCGACTGGCTATTCGGGTCTGGAGCTGACGCGCCTTCTTCATCGGCATCCGAAGCTGGAGCAGCCGGTGCTGCTGCGGCGCAACGGGGCGAACGGCGCGGGAAATGTATCTGATGGGAACCATGCCGACGTGAATCAGGCGGATTTGAATCTCGCCGATGTGTTTCCGGCGCTGTCGGGTAACGGAGGCTATCCTCTGCAGGCGCTATCGTGGGCGGAGTTGCAGCGGCGGGGAGTGCAGTTGCTTTTTCTGGCGACTCCGCATGAGGCGTCGCGGTCGCTGGTGCCGGAGGCGATGGCGCACGGACTACGGGTGATCGACCTGAGTGGAGCGTGGCGGCTGAAGCAGGCGCAGCATCGCGCGGTTTATCACTTTCAGGATTCGGATGCGGCTACGGCGGCTGCACTCACCGACAAAGCGGTTTACGGATTACCCGAACTGCACAGAGATTGCATCGCCGGGGCTGATCTGGTGGCGAATCCCGGATGCTATGCGACTTCGGTGATTCTAGCGCTGGCGCCGTTGTTGCATGCGGGCGTCGTGGATCGGGAGCATGGAATTATTTCGGATTCGAAGTCGGGAGTGTCGGGTGCGGGGAAAGAACCAACGGCGCGCACGCATTTTGTTTCGGTGGCTGAAAATTTTTCCGCGTATTCGGTTTTCGGGCACCGGCACGTGGGCGAGATCGTGGAGCAACTGCAACTAACGGCGCAGGAATTGATCTTCACGCCGCATCTGCTGCCGATTCCGCGCGGGATTTTGTCGACGATTTATGTGCGCCTGAATCGGGTGATGCAATCCGCGGAAGTGGAAGTGTGCTTGCGTGAGTTTTACGCGCAGAAACGCTGGGTGCGGATATTCGCGACGCCGAAGCTTCCGCAGGTGCAATTTTCGCTGCATACGAATTATTGCGATCTGGGTTTTTGTCTGGCGGAGGATGGACGGCGGCTAGTGCTGGTTTCGTGCATCGACAACCTGCTGAAAGGCGCGGCCGGACAGGCCGTGCAAAATATGAATCTGATGTATGGATGGACAGAGGAAGAAGGTTTGCTGTGATCATCGTCGTCAAAATCCGGGCATCGCGTGGCCCTCGTTCATGGCGGGGGAAGCACGCTGACGCGGACGCTGCTGCAACTCGGGAAGAAAAGCGAATTTGTGAACGGGCTGCGCGTGACCGACGCGGAGACGCGTGACGTGGCGTTGATGGTACTGGCCGGAATGGTGAATAAGAAGGTGGTGGCGGCGATCCAGGCCACGGGCATGCCTGCGGTTGGATTCTGCGGCGGCGATGGCATGACATTCCGTGCGCGCAAGAAATATGTTGACGGGCACGATCTGGGATTTGTCGGGGAAATTTGTTTTGCCGAACCGTGCTGGATTGAGGCGCTGTGGCAGCAGGGCGGGATTCCGGTGATGGCGTCGCTGGCGCTGGGCGCCGATGGCGAATACTACAACGTGAACGCCGACGAGATGGCGGCATCGTGCGCGGCTGCGACTCATGCTAATGCTCTTATTTTTCTCACCGACGTGGCTGGAGTGAAGGACGCGCAGGGGTCGGTGATTCCCTGGCTGAACACGAAAGAGGCCGAGGAGATGGCGGCTGGCGCGGTCGTGAGCGGCGGCATGCTGCCCAAACTGCAAGCCTGCCGGCAGGCGTTGAAGCAAGGCGTGGGACGCGTGCGAATTTTGCCCGCCGCGGAAGCGGACCTGCTGCCGCAGTTTTATCTCACCAAGCTGTCGTGTGGCACGGAGGTGACGTGCGCATGAGTGACGCAGCATCCGCGAAACCCCGGACGACGAATTTGCGAATTGAAACTAAGGAGTCAAAGTTGAACAGTCCTTTAACGAAAAATGCGCCGGCGGCGCCCGAAGTTTTTCCGGGCATCTTCTGGTGCCCCGATTTGATTTCGACGCGCGATCTGGGGCCGCAAGGCGTGGAGGCGGTGCTCCACCTGGCGGAACTGATGAAGACGCGGCCTTCGGTTTTTCAACGGGCGCTGGCGGGAAAACAGATGGTGATGTTTTTCGAGAAGCCGTCGCTGCGAACGCGGCTGACGTTCGAGGTGGGAATGGCGAGCCTCGGCGGCACGGCTCACTTTGTGGACCAGACCAGCGGGCGCATCGACGCGCGCGAAAAGCTGAGCGACGTCGCGCACAACCTGGAGCGCTGGGTGGATGTGATTGTGCTGCGCACGTTTGCGCAGGAAACGATCACGGGCATGGCGGAGCACGCTTCGATTCCGGTGATCAATGCGCTCAGCGATCTCGAGCATCCCTGCCAGGCGCTGGCCGACTATTTCACTTTGCAGGAACGCAATGGCGATCTCACAAAGGTTTGCCTGGCGTACGTGGGTGACGGAAATAACGTGGCGCATTCTTTACTGCTGACTTGCGCCTGCCTGGGATCGTCGATCAGAGTTGCGACGCCGCAGGGCTACGAACCCAATGCGCAGATTGTGGCGGACGCGCGGAAAATTGCGAAGCAGACTGGAGCGAAGATTGAACTGCTCAATGATCCCTATGCGGCGGTGGCTGGGGCTGATGCCGTCTACACCGACGCCTGGGCCAGCATGGGGCAGGAACACGAAGCCGATCTTCGGGCCAAGATTTTTGCGCCTTACCAGGTGAACCGCAAGTTGATGGCGGCGGCCGGTCCGGATGCGGCGTTCATGCACTGTCTGCCTGCGCATCGCGGCGAGGAAGTCACCGACGAGGTAATGGATTCGGAAGGCTCGATTATTTTCGAGCAGGCCGAAAACCGCCTGCACGCGCAAAAGGCTATCCTTTATCTGTTGCTCGGCGGCGCGGTGCGGCTGCCGGTGAGGAGCGCTCATGCCTGAAAAAATTGTGCTTGCGTATTCCGGTGGACTGGACACGTCGATCATTATTCCGTGGTTGAAGGAAAACTATTCCTATGACGTGATCGCGATGGTCGCGGACGTCGGCCAGGGAGAAGATTTGCAGGCCGTCGTCGAAAAAGCTTACACCACGGGCGCTAGCAAGGTGGTGGTGGAAGATTTGCGCGAAGAGTTTTTGACGGGCTATGTGTTCCCTGCGCTGAAAGCGGGCGCGGTCTACGAGCACAAGTATTTGCTTGGAACTTCGCTGGCGCGCCCGGTAATCGCGAAGCACCAGGTGGAAGTGGCGCTGCGCGAGGGCGCGACCGCCGTAGCTCACGGCTGCACGGGAAAAGGCAATGACCAGGTGCGGTTTGAATTAACGTATCAGGCGCTGGCGCCGGAACTGAAGATCGTCGCGCCGTGGCGGGAGTGGTCGCTGAAGTCGCGCGAGGATTGCATTGATTACGCCGAGCAGCACGCGATTCCGGTGGCAGCGAGCCGCGAGAAAATTCACAGCCGCGATCGCAATCTCTGGCACATCAGCCACGAAGGTGGAGAACTAGAAGACGCGGGAAACGCTCCGTTGCCTACGACCTGGCAAATCACGCGCTCGCCGCAGGAGGCGCCGGACAAGGAAGAAAAAGTTTCCATCGGTTTTGAACGCGGGATTCCGGTGGCGGTGAACGGGATGAAACTCGATCCCGTGGCGCTGGTGGAATTGCTCAACGAGATTGGCGCACGCAACGCGATTGGGCGCGTTGACCTGGTGGAGAACCGGTTTGTCGGTATCAAGTCGCGGGGGTGCTATGAAACTCCGGGCGGGACGCTGCTGATTGCGGCGCATCGCGAGTTGGAGGCGCTGTGCCTGGAACGCGAGGTGGCGCACTTCAAACAGCACATCGGCTTGAAATATGCGGAGTTGGTCTATTTCGGTTTGTGGTTCACGCCGCTGCGCGAGGCGCTGGACGCGTTTGTGGAAAACACGCAGCAGCTCATGACCGGCAGCGTTTCTCTTTCTTTGTATAAGGGAAATGTTTCCATCGTGAGCCGCGAGTCGGAGCATTCGCTTTACCGCACCGATCTTTCTTCGTTCACCATGGGCGCGGAATATGACCAGAAAGATGCGGCGGGATTCATCCGGATTCTGGGACTTCCTTCGCGCTCGCGCGCGCGGTCGCGCGTGGAGGTGGGTGGATGAAGATGTGGTCGGGCCGGTTCCGGCAGCCGCTGGACCCTGACTTCGAGCGCTGGCAGCGGTCGTTCGGCTTTGACCGGCGATTGCTGCAGTACGAACTCGCGGCCAGCAGCGCTCATGCCCGCGCGCTGAAAGATGCTGGCATTCTCTCGGCGAGCGAACTGATCAGCATTCTGCAGGGATTGCAGCAGATCGGGGCGCAGGCTGCGGCTTCTCCGGCGGTTCTGGAAGACAACGAAGCCGAGGACGTGCATCATTTTGTCGAGAAAAAACTAGCGGCGTTGATTGGAGAAACCGGATACAAGCTGCACAGCGGGCGCAGCCGCAACGAGCAGATCGCCACGGACCTTCGGCTTTTTGTACGGGCCGCGATTGATCAACTGCGGGTTGACATTGCCGAGTGGTGCGGTGTAGCGGCCGATCGCGCGGAGCAAGCTGGCGATTCTGCGATGCCGGCTTATACGCATTTGCAGCGCGCCGAACCGGTTCTGGTTGGGCATTGGTTGATGGCTTACATCGCGATGTTTCTGCGGGACGCGGGACGGCTCGCGGATTGCCGCAAGCGGCTGAATGTTTGCCCGCTGGGATCGGGCGCGGTTGCGGGAGCGACTTTGCCGCTTGATCGCAAGTTCATGGCTGAGAGTCTGGGGTTTGATGACCCGACTACCAACAGCATTGACGCGACCAGTGATCGTGATTTCGCGCTGGAGTTTGTGAATGCGCTTTCGCTGCTCGCGCTGCACCTGAGCCGCTGGGCGGAGGAGATGATTTTGTTTTCTTCGCAGGAATATGGCTTCATCGTTTTGCCCGAGGCTTATTCCACGGGCAGCAGCGCCATGCCGCAGAAGAAGAATCCGGACTTGCTGGAACTTGTCCGCGGCAAAGCTGGCCGCGTGATTGGTTGCGCAATGGCGCTCATGGTCACGCTGAAAGGGCTGCCGCTGGCTTACAACAAAGATTTGCAGGAAACGCAAGAGGCGCTTTTCGATTCCGCGGACACGATGCTCTCGATGTTGCCGCTGGTGACCGGCTTTATGAAAACCGTCGAGTGGAACCATGCGCGGATGGAGCAAGCCGCGCAATCGGGATTCACGAACGCCTGGGCTGCCGCCACTTATCTGGTGAAGCGCGGCGTTCCATCCCGGACGGCGCATGAGCGGATCGGCAAGGCGGTGCAACTGTGTCTGGAGAAAAATTGCGAGCTTCAGGATTTGGCGCTCGAAGAATTGCAGGCGATTGAGCCCGCATTTGAATCGGATTTCTATGAGTGCCTGAGCCTGGTTGCGGTGCTGGCGGTGCACGATGTTGCGGGAGGTACGGCGCCGGCCCGGGTGCGGCAGGCGATCAAGAGCGCCAGGACCAAAATTGAATCGCTACGGGAGGAAATTCATGCGCACGCGCAAAGCGATCTTGCCTGACGCTACGCAGATTCACGATTTGATCTCGGGATACTCCGGCGACGGCACGCTGCTGCCGCGCACGCTGGCCGAGATCTGCGAAAACGTCAGAGACTTTGTGGTGCTCGAGGAAGATGGCCGTGTGCTCGGCTGCGGCGCGCTGCATTTGTATGGCACGCATCTGGCAGAGGTTCGCTCGATCACGGTCGCGCCGTGGGCGCAGGGCAAGGGGGGCGGCGGACTTTTGATGAAAGCGCTGATGGCGGAAGCGAAGAAACACCGGGTCGGCTGCATATGCCTGTTCACGCGCAGTCCACAGTTTTTTGCGCGGCAGGGTTTCGCGGTGGCGCTGCGCGAGGATCTGCCGGACAAGATTTACAAGGACTGCCACGTTTGCCCGCGATTCCATTCGTGCGACGAAGTGGCTATGGTGCGCGGCGAACTTCCCAAGTTCGCGATTCTTCCGGAACCACCGAACTGGCTGGTCAAGCTGCAGGTTTGAATTCTCTTATCAATTCTCTTATCAATTCGTTTATCTGGCGCATAAACAATATGAATTGGACGGGACGCGTGACCGGGACGCTACAATGGTTTATGCGCTGCGCCAGGGTGCGCGTGCGAGTGGAGGCTGTAAAAGTTTGGACCGACCGAATGAAGTGATTGAAAAGTCAGGCGGCGTGATGGCTTCGCCCGACGGCGCCAGCGTTCTGACTCTCGAGGAAATTGCCAATCTCGCGCACGAGGGCGGCAAGCCGGCCGAGACTCTGATGAACGTGGTCGCGCTGATCGCCAAGCGATTTGGGACGGACGTGTGTTCGGCGTACTTGCTGGAACCAGATCGCGCCAATCTGGTGCTGGCCGCGACTCTCGGGCTTCGCAGTCAGGCCATCGGCGTTCTGCGCATGGGTGTGCATGAAGGACTCGCGGGCCTGGTCGCGGAACAGGTTCGGCCGGTGGCGGTCGACCAGGTGAATAATCATCCGCGCTTCAAATATTTCATCGAAGCCGGAGAAGAATCTTACCAGTCGTTTCTTGGTGTTCCGCTGATCGACCGCGGCGTGCTGCAAGGAGTGCTGGTGGTGCAGACGGTGGAAGCTCGCGTATTCCGCGAGGATGAGATTCGCATGCTCACTGAAGCTGCGACGCAAGTCGCTTCGGTGGTCAGCGAGGCGCGCACGCTCGACCGCTTCATTGCGCCCGTGCAGGAACGACTTTGGGCGCTGGCGCGAAATCTCTGGTGGAGTTGGGATCACGATTCAGGCAGTTTATTTCTTGATCTCGATCCGGTGCGCTGGAACCAGCTGAATCACAATCCGGTGGCGCTGCTGGCGGAATTTCCGCTGGCGAAACTGGAAGCGCGCGCCGCGGAACTGGTGCTGCACAGCCGCATCAACTATGCATACCGGCGTTTGCGGGAGTATCTGGAGTCCGACAAAACCTGGGGAACACGGCATGCGGGAGTTCTACGGCCGCGTCCTGTCGCGTATTTTTCCGCGGAATTTGGCGTGCATGAATCGCTGCCGGTTTATTCCGGAGGGCTCGGGGTGCTGGCGGGCGATCACATTAAGAGCGCGTCTGACCTTGATATTCCGCTGGTGGGCGTCGGGTTGTTTTATGGGCAGGGTTATTTCCGGCAGTGGCTCGACCGCACCGGATGGCAGCACGAGGAATATTTAAAGACGGACGTGAATCACTTGCCGATGCAAGCGGCGATCGGCAGAAACGGACGGCCGATTGTGGTGCAGATCGACACGCGCCACGGTTCGATCCGCGCAAAAGTGTGGCGGGTCGCGGTGGGGCGCTGCGACTTGCTGCTGCTCGATTCGGATGTGGAGGGCAACGCTCCCGAAGACCGGGAGTTGACTTCGCGTTTGTACGGCGGCGACCGGCGCATCCGCATTCGCCAGGAATTGCTGCTGGGCGTGGGAGGCCTGCGTGCGCTGCGCGCGCTTGGCATCACGCCGGGAGTTTTGCACCTGAATGAAGGACACAGCGGCTTCGCCGTGCTGGAAGCGATCCGCATGCGCATGGAAGACGAAGGCATCACGTTCGACACCGCCGTGCCGCGCGTGTCGCGCGAGGTGGTCTTCACCACACACACTCCCGTGCCAGCCGGTCATGATCGCTTTGACGCCGATCTGGTGGAGGAGCATCTGGGGCCGCTTCGCGATGCGCTAGGCCTCTCTCACGAGAGCCTTATGGGGCTGGGCCGCGAAAAGCCCACAACGCTGGACGAGAGTTTCTGTATGACGGTGCTGGGCTTGCGACTGTCGCGGCGGGCCAACGCCGTCTCCGCGCTGCACGGAGAAGTTTCCCGCGCCATGTGGACAGGCTTATCCCCGGCGAAGCAGGAAGACCATGTTCCCATCGGACATATCACCAACGGCGTGCATGTTCCTTCGTGGCTAGCGCCGCAGATGTTCCGCCTCTACGATCGGCACCTGGGAACCGGCTGGAACGAGCGCAGCAGCGAGGCCCGCATCTGGGAAGGGATCGCCAATGTGGACGACGGCGAACTCTGGGAGACGCATCTCAGCCTGAAATCGAGTCTGATCGAGTTTGTGCGGGATCGCGCCGTGGAACAAGCCGAGCGCCGCAGTGAATCCAAGGAAGTTCTGCGGCGACTGGTGCGTGTGCTCAGCCCGGACGCCCTCACCATCGGCTTTGCGCGCCGCTTCGCGACTTACAAGCGCGCTGACTTGATCCTGACAGACATCGAAAAACTAACCTTGATGGTGAACGATCCGAAACGTCCGGTGCAATTTGTTTTTGCCGGCAAAGCCCATCCCAACGATGAGCCGGGGAAACGCATGCTGCAGAAGATCGCGGAGTTGATGCGCGATCCCAAGTTCGGCGACAAGTTCGTGTTCATCGAGGATTACGACATCAATGTCGGCCGGCACTTTGTGCAGGGCGTCGACGTCTGGCTGAACAATCCTCGCCGGCCTTTGGAAGCTTCCGGCACCAGCGGCCAGAAAGTTGTTCTTAACGGCGGCCTGAATCTTTCCGTGCTTGACGGGTGGTGGGCGGAGGCTTACGACGGCAGAAATGGCTTCGCCATTGGAACCGGCAGGACTCATTCCAACATGAGCGTTCACGACACGCGCGACGGAGAGGACTTGATGCGCACTCTGCGCGAGGAAGTGGTTCCGCTTTATTACCAGCGCGACCACGACGGCCTGCCCCGCGGCTGGATCAAGCGCATGAAGCGGACGATTCGCACTCTGGGCTGGCGTTTCAATGCCGACCGCATGGTGATGGATTACACCGCGAAGTGCTACGTGCCCGCGGCCGGTGGCACTTCCAGCGACATGCGCGCGAATGTTTAGTGACGTGACGATTTTGCGGTCGACAATTTTTTAACCATGACTTAGAACCTTTCCGCATCGGCGGTTCCACACGCCAAAGAGCCAATAACAATCTCTAGAATTGCTCGGTGTCGATGGCGGGTTGATTCCCAGCTTTTCAGACCTCACCTCGCAAGGCTTCCAGTAACGGGGTAACTTTGGTGCAGGGTCATCGGTTGACTGAGCCACTTCACGGCTACAATCAAAGCTGTGAGACATTACGCCGCCGAGACGATGACGGCACACGACGTAGGAGTGGGAAATGTATAGAAGCACGAGAAAGCGCGTCACCACTTTGCTGGGACCTCTCACCGCGATTCTGCTCGCTTCGCTAATCCTTCAAGGCTGCAACGCCATCAATCCGTTCTGCGGGAGTGCTCGGCCAGCTCCGAACATTGCGTCGCTTTCTGTCACCTCGATTACGTTCGCTGAAGTGGAGCGAGGCTATCCTCTCAGCGTGAACGGCAGTGCGTTTGTTTCTTCGTCTGTGGTGGTCGTCAACGGGATCGAAGTAAGCACGGAAGTCGCGAGCAGCACGCTGTTGCAGGTCACACTCACGACCGCCGAGGTCCCCGCTACTGGAATCGCAAACATACTGGTCAAGACTCCGAGTGGGAACTCAGGCGATCTGGGCTGCAAGAGTGGTGGAAACAGCCGCACTCTCGTCTTGATGGTTACCTAAGCAAAAGGAGCAGGACCCACTGAAGGACCGGCATCCGCGAAGCGGCACAAGCCGGATCCGAGGTCTCGCAACACCAGCGCGACCTGGGCACCCGGCAATTGTTGTCCTTCGGTTTCTAAGAGACCTTCCACAAGGCCGTTGCCACGTGCGGATCGCTTGCCAGATCTCTGAGGAATGCCGGCTCATCCATATTTTGCGGCACCGAGCGCCACGCACCTTGAGTTCGAGCTGACGCTTCGTTAGCGGCATGAATCTCCTCCTCGATTAAACGATTTGGCGGGCTTTCGCGGATGATACTTGGTAGCGCTAACGGGAATCGAACCCGTGTTTGAAGATTGAGAATCTTCCGTCCTAACCCCTAGACGATAGCGCCACGCGCGGGGAAACTTCGAAGATTATAACAAACGCCTGGACCCTCCTTGCCGCGCACTCCCCCCTGAAAACTTGCCGCTAATGATTTGGTACGTGAGGGTTTCATCCACAGGGGGGAAAGGTTTATAGTGGGTATACCTCTGGAGAAAACTTAAATGCAGGAAAAGTCTCAGGGGCGAAGTGTATACGGTTCACTTACAGGCAAGTCAATTCATACTGACTCATAGAGTCGGCAAGGAGTGTTCGATCATGGCAAGGTCCAAAACCCGCACCGGAAAGCCGTCCGAAACTAATCCAGAAGCCACGTCCGTCGCTCCCGTCGAAGCAGCAGTCGCGCCGGTGGCTTCGGGCGGAGAAAATGGGAAGTCAAGAGCCAGGTCACAATCCCGGCCTGAAATTGTGAAGGCAACGCCCCGGTCCGGCGTAGTGCCGTTCAGCCTGGAAGAAGAAATCCGCCGCCGTGCGTTCGAACTCTACACGCAGCGCGGGGCCATGTCCGGAAGCGAGACGGACGACTGGCTGGTCGCGGAGCGCGAAATCCTGGATCGTTACCAGGAGCATCGGGCGTAGGCCGGCATTTCGGGCTTGAAATTTCGTTTGGCGGACGAACGGTTGGTTCCGCCTTGAGGAAGTTTGCTGCGCCCGGTCCGGTGCGGTTTCTGACTGCTCCTGCTTTCTGCGTTCAAAACCGCGGCCATCACCGATGCCGGGCCAGCGTTATTTCCGGGCAGAGGTCGGAAAAGCTGTGATCGAAGAGGGAGTCGAGTTTGGCTCGACCGGACAGCCGGGGGCGGCTGTCCCCGCATAAGCATTTCGCACACTCACGTTTTCTGCTTCGCCCCGTAACAATCCGCCCGCGATGTGGGACAATACTCCCGGCGTTCATTTCTTGGGCTTCCGCCGCGTCTGCCCGGGCTGAAACTTCTGCGTTTGCCCGATGGCAGGTTTTTTGAAAAGATATTGAGGATTCCCCCTCATGGCGCAAATTGGTAGTTTCGCTCTGCTGCTGGCTCTCGCGCTCGCCGCTTATTCGTTCCTCGCCGGAATGATCGCGCTGTTCTTTCAAAGTGGTCATGAGAGCGAGGGTATGGACCGTGTGGGCGAAACCGCCCGCCGGGCCGGAGTTGCCTGCTTTGCCGCCGTACTGCTGGCTGCGGTCGTTCTCGTCACCGCGGCGTTCCAGAACGATTTCACCATCGCCTACATTTTCCATCACAGCAACCGCGACCTCTCGGCTCCTTATAAGTTTGCGACCCTCTGGTCGGGCCAGGAGGGTTCGCTGCTGTTCTGGTCGCTGCTGCTATCGGCCTATGGATTTGTGTTGCGGCTGCGTTATAAAACTGATCCACGCCTGTTCGCCTACGCTTCAGTAGTTCTGGCGGCAGTGCAGGTCTTTTTTCTTCTGCTGTTGAATCTGGCCGCGAATCCGTTCGGCATTCTTGAAGGGCCGCTGCGTGCCGATGGCAGCGGCTTGAACCCGCTGCTGCAGTATCCCGAGATGGTGATCCATCCGCCTATGCTCTACCTGGGCTACGTTGGGTTCACAGTGCCGTTTGCTTTCGCGCTGGGCGCGCTGATCATGAAGTATCCCGGCGAGAAGTGGATTCACATCACCCGCCGCTGGACCATGGTCACCTGGATTTTCCTGACCTGCGGAGTTTTTCTCGGCGCGCACTGGGC
>JBEKDY010000154.1:0-10591 GCA_050014115.1 Candidatus Sulfotelmatobacter sp.
TACTTCCACGGAATCTTGTGGAGAATGGAGAGCACCAGAAACATCGTGCTCAGCAAGAGTTTATCGGCGATAGGGTCGAGGTACTGGCCGAGCAGTGTTTGTTGATGAAGGGTGCGGGCCAGCAATCCATCGAGGCCGTCGCTGAAACCCGCGATCACGAAGACCACCAGCGCCCACAGATAGCGGCCTTCCACCAGGTGAATCACGATGAACGGAACAAAAATCATCCGCAACAAAGTGAGCTGGTTCGGTGCCGTGAAAATCTGAGAGAGCTTCACGCACGCCCCCGCTCGGAATCAGACCGGGTCTCTGCATGACTTGCGTCTGTGTTCGTTCCCCGCTTGCCCGCCGAACCCAGCAAAACGGAAGGCTCCTGCCCCGTCTTCGCCTGGAATCGTTGGGACAGGGAGGGAATGTCTCCATCGGGCAGGTCGAGTTCGATGCGATGAATGCGGTGCATGGGGAAGAAAACCACGGACGGCGTAAACACCTCGCCGCCTTTGACCATGACGGCCAGATCATCCACGGACGCGAGCTCAATCCCGCTGACACTCAGGCCCTCCGGGGCAAGCGCCAGAATCATTCCCCAGAATTTGTCCCTGGGGTTGCTCAGGGTCACTACCACCACGGCGCCCGGCGAGAAAGGGGCACACTCGACGGGGGGCGAAGCCTTCTGGTGAGCAGACGAGAGCTTTTTCACGACGCCATGATTGTCGCCGCACCGGGCAAGGTTTGCAACCGGCTTACATCGTTACGTCGCGCCCGGACGCACGCACCTAACGCAACTGGAGCCACATTAGGTCACAACAGGAACGTTGCTCATTCCGGCGGCGCCGAATACTCGCCGGTAGCGCTCCACTTCGGAGGGCAGGCCGAGCGCCTTGGCGTAATTATCGGAAAGCTTCACGGCGGGGCGGCCCTCCGCACTCGAGACTTTACAGATCAGGCTGATCGGGTCGAATCCGCTGCCGCCTTGCGGATCGCAGCCGCGGAAATCATTGGTCAGCAACGTGCCCCAACCGGCGCTGAAGCGAATGCGGCGTCCGGGAGTCCACTTGCGGCGATCGAGAAAATCTGCCGCCGCGCGGAAATCGGCAGCGGTCGCGCCTTTCGCCATTACGCCGCCATAGTATGCGTGCAGGCCCAATATATCGTCGACGTCGAGCGCATCAGAGGCAATGATGAGCTTGCCCGCCGGGTCTCGGCCGCGGGCCTTCAGCCACGCGATGTACTCGTCCCCGGCTGCAAAGGGATTCTTGCTGTCAATGCGCTGGCCGGTCCAGTCTGCCGCCCATTCCGGCGCACCTTGCAGGAACTGCGTCGTGCCAAAGGTGTCCGGCAGCATGATCCGCAATTCTCCATCGTAGGTTCGCTGCCACATCTCGAGCACGTGATATTGCGAGGCCTTCAGCGATTCGTCATCCGGCGCGAGAGCTGCAACGACCATCGGAATCTCGTGCGCGTTCGTTCCAATCGCTTCCAGGTCATGCTTGTGGGCAAGGAACGCATTCGAGGTGCCGACGAAATTTTGCCCGAGATTCGAAGCCATGGCTTCGACCACATACTCCTGCCACAGAAAGCTGTGACGGCGCCTGGTGCCGAAATCAGCGAGCCTGAGATCGGGCACGCCGCGCAGGCGTTCGATCTTGCTCCACAGCTTGGTTTTCGCGCGGGCATACAGGATGTCGAGGCCGAACTCGCTGAGCTTTTTCAGATGAGCGCGGGTTTTCAGCTCATCGAGGATGGAGAGCGAATACAGCTCCCACATAGTGGTTTCTGTCCAGAGACCGTCAAAGGTGAGATGAAACTGGTCGCCGTTAATTTTCAGCTCGTAGTCTGACAACCGGAAATCGTGCTCCAGCCATTCCAGGAATCCCGGCTCGAAAATTCCACGGCGGCCGTAGAACGTGTTGCCGGCCAGCCAGACCAGTTCGGATTTTCGGAATCGCAGTTTCCTCACGTGCTCCAGTTGCTGGGTAAATTCCTCAGTAGTCAGCAGATCGGCGAGACGAACAGAAGTGGTGCGGTTGAAGAGCGAGAACGAGACCCGCGTCTTGGGATAGTGCTTCCAGATGAACTGCAGCATCAGCAACTTATAGAAATCGGTATCGAGCAGGGACCGGGTCACCGGGTCGAGTGCCCAGTTGTGGTTGTGGGCCCGTTCTGCGAAATTGACAATCATCGGGTCATCTCAGCGAATGCAGGAGTCAGAACCAGGCTAGATCACTCTCCCGGAGAAGCTCCGAATGATTCTAGCCGTGGACGATCCAAACTGTCGAAGCGTCAGCATCGCACCCAGCGCCCCGGGCCCGAACGCGTGGGGGTTCGCCGCCGTTGGACTAGTGGGGCTGTCCGCGGCGTTAAAAGATGCGAAGATAGGGCATAGGGCTTCGATGAATGTTGCGCTAGAACGAGGAGGAAGTCGCTTGCCATCAAAGCAGGACGTGCCCTGGTACAAACTCGCGATCATCTACCAGGCTCACGTTCGTACTTTTTACGACAGCAACGGAGATGGCGTTGGCGACTTCCAGGGGCTCGATCAAAAACTGGACTACCTGCAGGAATTAGGGATCAACACAATCTGGTTGATGCCGTTCTTTCCGTCGCCTCTGCGCGACGACGGCTATGATATTTCCGACTACTACTCAGTCCATTCCAGCTACGGAACTCTGGAAGATTTCAGAACGTTTCTGAAATCGGCCCATGCGCGCCAGATACGGGTGATCATCGAGATGGTGGCGAATCACACCTCGGATCAGCATCCGTGGTTTCAGCAGTCCCGCAGTTCACGGGAAAACCCGCTCAGGGATTGGTATGTCTGGAGTGATAGCGACACCGGATATCCCGAAGCTCGGATCAATTTTGTCGATAGCGAGCTGTCGAACTGGGCGTGGGACCCGATTTCGAAATCTTATTATTGGCATCGTTTCTTCAGCCACCAGCCCGACCTCAATTATGACAATCCCGCCGTCCGGGAAGAGATGTGGAACGTCATGAAGTTCTGGCTGGAAATCGGAGTCGACGGCTTCCGGCTGGATGCAGTCCCTTACCTGGTGGAACGCGAGGGCACGAGTTGTGAGAATTTGCCGGAGACGCACGCCATCCTGAAAGAGTTGCGGCGAAGGCTCGATGAGCAATTTCCGGGCAAAATGCTTCTGGCTGAGGCCAATCAATGGCCCGTGGATCTTCGTCCCTACTTCGCTGACGGGAACGAATTCCACATGGCGTTTCACTTTCCGTTGATGCCAAGAATGTTCATGGGAGTGAAACTGGAAGACCGCAAACCCATCACCGAGATTCTGCAGCAAACGCCGGAGATTCCGCTTTCCTGCCAGTGGTGCCTGTTCCTGCGCAATCATGACGAGCTGACCCTCGAAATGCTTACCAATGTCGAGCGGGACTACATGAACGACACGTATGCCAAAGACAAAGAGATGCGGCTGAACCTGGGAATCCGGCGCCGGCTTGCCCCTTTGCTCGACAACGACCGGAGGCGTATCGAGTTAATGCACGGAATGCTGATGTCGTTACCTGGCACTCCAAGTATTTATTACGGCGACGAAATCGGCATGGGTGACAACACCAAGCTGGGCGACCGCAATGGAGTGAGAACTCCCATGCAGTGGAGCGGAGGCTGGAACGGAGGATTTTCCGCCGCAGAGGCGGAGAAACTCTATGCGCCGTTAGTCCAGGATCCAGTCTATGGTTACCCCGCCGTCAACGTGGTTTCGCAGAAGAAGACTGAACACTCTCTCCTCAATTGGGTGGGACGCATCATTGCAGTTCGAAAAACCACCAACGTGTTCGGCGGCGGATCGATTGAGTTTCTCTATCCTGCCAATCACAGAATATTGGCGTACGTGCGCCAGTTGGAGAATGAGACGATCCTGGTCGTGAATAATCTTTCGAACGCCGCGCAGGCGGTGGAACTGGACCTGCGCCGTTACAAAGGAAATATTCTGATCGAGATGTTCGGCAAGAACATATTTCCACGGGTGGGCGATTTGCCGTATTTGCTGACCCTGGGTCCGTACCAGTTTTACTGGTTTCGGTTGCGGCGAATCTGAAGTTATCGCTGATTTGAGGAACGATGTCTCATGGCAGAGGTTAAATTGGCGGAAGAGAGTGTTCTCACGGACGATTTTCTTCGCCAGCTCATTGATGTCGGTGAGGTCGACATCCTGGTGGGCGTGCCCACGCACAATAATGCCAAGACTATCGGGCCAATCGTCGAAACGATCCAGGCCGGCATCCTCAAATTTTTCCCACGGGAGAGAGCGGCAATCATCAACGCCGACGGAGGTTCACGAGACGGCACGCCCAAACTGATCGCGAGCGCCGCCATCCACGATACCCGGCCTAACTCCAAGCCATACGCCCTCCGGACATTTCACTCCATCAGCACGCAGTATGCGAGCAGTCTGGCACTTGGGACAGCGCTGCGGACGATCATGGCCGCCGCGGAATTATTGCGAGCCAAGGCCTGCGCTGTGATTTCGCCCGAGTCCACTCAAATCACAACCGATTGGCTCACAACTCTCCTGCGTCCCGTTTACACGGAAGAATTCGATCTCGTGTTGCCCACTTATAGCCGGCACAGGTTCGACGGAATTCTCCTGACCAATCTGCTCTATCCTATGACCCGCGCGCTTTATGGATTGAAAATCCGCGAGCCCTACGCTTTGGACTTCGCATTTTCCGGCCGCCTCGGAAGCCAATTCCTCGCGCAGAACGCATGGCATGATGAAACGGCTCAGGCCGGTTCCGAAACTCAACTCACGCTGGCTGCGATCGCCGGAGAGTATCGTATTTGCCAATCTTTTCTGGGTGCCAAGGAGCATGCGGAACGGCATTCCGCTGACCTGGTTCCGGCGATGCGACAAACTGTCGGGGCTTTGTTCT
The DNA here is from genome assembly GCA_050014115.1 of Candidatus Sulfotelmatobacter sp. GTDB lineage: Bacteria > Acidobacteriota > Terriglobia > Terriglobales > Acidobacteriaceae > Sulfotelmatobacter. The sequence continues at coordinate 4,903 of JBEKDY010000154.1, forward strand.
CTTCGTTGGAACCGAATTTTTCGTTGTGGAATGCCCGGACCGGGTCCCAGCCAATCCCTACCACCGGCGCTGCGCGGGAGTTCATTCCGGAACCACTGCGCGTAAACAGAAAACGGTTGCGAGAAATGTTCTCCACGGGAGTCGCCGAGCTGGAATCTGTATTTCAGTCCATTCTTTCTCCCTCGACGCTGGCGGAACTCCAACGCATCGCCCGTACGGAAGACGTCCCATTTCGTTACTCCGCGGAATTATGGGTCAAGACGGTTTACGAGTTCGCGGCGGCGTATCACCAATCGGTGATCAGCAGGGACCACATCATCCAGGCGCTGGCGCCACTTTTTCGCGGCAGAGCGTTCACATTTCTGACGGAGAACATCAACGGGTCCGACGCCGACGTCGAAAACAACATCGAAAGCTTGTGCCTTGAATTCGAACGAACAAAACCGTATCTGCTGGAGATTTGGAAACGGTAAACGAGTGAGGTCATCATGCGGCAAATGATTATCGACGAATTGACTCAGGCCATGCAGGAACTTACCAGAGGTTTTGCCCACATTCTTCCCCGGATCATCGTGTTGCTGATCATCGCATTTGCCGGATGGGTGGTCGCGCTCCTTTTGAAAATGTTCTTGCGCAGTATTCTTCGGCTCATCAAGTTCGATAAGCTCTCTGAAAACGCCGGCGCGTCCCAGTTGCTCACGAAGGCCGCGTTGCCTTCTGCGACGGAACTGCTGAGCCGGTTTGCTTTCTGGGTAGCCTGGCTGGGCTTCATTCTGCTGGGAGTAAGCGTGCTGGGGATCCTCGGTTTGCAGGACGAAATCGCCAGGTTCTTTCTGTTCCTGCCCCGTCTGTTTGTCGCGCTGTTCATTCTGTTTTTCGGCCTGCTCGCCGCCAGCTTTTTTTCCCGTGCGGCGCTGCTGGCCGCCGTGAACGCCAACCTTCGTTCACCCCGGCTTCTGAGTGTTTCCGTTCGCACGATCATCATCGTCTTTGTCTTATCCATGGTGTTCGAGGAATTGGGAATCGCAGAGCAAACTGTGTTGGTCGCTTTCGGAACCGCTTTTGGAGCCGTAATGCTTGGCCTGGCAATCGCATTCGGCACAGGCGGCAAGGACCTGGCACAGCAATTCCTGGAGAAGAGATTCGCCTTTGGAAAGAAGGACGAAGGGAAAGAAGACGAACTATCGCCGCTTTAGCGGCTTCCCAGAGCAAGTCCAGGCGTAACCGTGAGGCTTTCTGCGAGGCCTGCGGATCCGCCGTCAGCCACGCGCGCAGCGGCATCCGTTCAGTAGCATCAGTTCAGTCCGGCCTGCGTGGCCTTGACCAGGTTCGCCCCGGTCTTGGTCGCGTAGTAAATGCTGGAGGCTTCGTTCAGACCGCTATCGTTGTCCACGATGATGCCGCTTGTGCCTCCAGGCGCAGCCAGCGCCGTGCTGCTGCCACTGACGGTCGGAAAGCCGCTCGTGATATCCAGGCTCATGACGCAACCGGCATTTCCGCCGCCGGCAGAAGCGACGCAATGGTCCGTGACCCCTACGAAAAGATAGTCCTTCGCGAGTGTAGCGTTGTAAAACTCCGTAACCGGCGACGAGTCCGCCGTGCCTGTAGCCAGAGCCGCCGTTGTGGCGTTGGCGCTGCTGTTCAGCACGCCGCTGCTATTGAACCCAACGCTGTACAGGGTCGGGAGCGTTCCAGTGCCGGTTCCCGCGATGTACAGAATCGGCGTCCCCGATCCGGTATACCAGGCGTTGTTAAAGGCTGGCTCGTAAGGTCCGGTGTACATCGTGCTTGCCGTGCCCACCGGCACGGAGACGCTGCTCGCCATGCTTGTGGGAGCTTGCACGATCAGGGCATTGGTCCCGTCGGAGTTGAAGGAAGCATAGACCATCTGATTGGTGCTATCGACGACGACGGCGTTCTCGGCTGTGTTGCCGCTAGCCAGGACCGCGCCGTAGACAACTGACGGCGACGGGCCAGTGTCCGTCACATAATCGATGCGACCGCTGCCATCCGTAAAGAAAACATTATTTGATACCGAATCGTAAACCGGAGTCGACGGAACCGCGTCGATGGCAACACTCCAAACCAGCATTGGCGTGGCGCTGCCATTGAATACATTGCTGATCTTGTACAGGTAGCCGGAACCGCCGCCAGCCGAGCTGTAGGTGCTGACGTAAGCCACATCATTGGCGTCGTCATGTGTGTAAACCACGTAAGCCGCATTCGTGGAGCCCTGGTTCGTGGTTCCACCATCCGGCGAAAGCAGCACGCTCTGGTCCACGGCGTTGTTTCCACCGGCGCTTCCCGGCACGACCGCCGCTGTCGCGCTGGTCCCGTTCGTTCCCGTAGTCCCGAGGGTCAGGATATGGAAGTAGGAACTGCCAATGCGATTCTCAACATAAGCAATTTGACTCCCGTTCTGTGAGAGGACCACGGAAGCCGGCACCTGTCCGGTTCCTGAAGCGTAGGCGAACATCACCGTTGGCTCGCTCACGCCGCAGTATGGAGTTGGAGTGGATGTGCCGCTGTAGAGATTGTTGAATCCAACGATGTTGGCTTGTCCGCCCGATGCAGGCTTCGCCGGAACACCGATCACCACGTAATCGTCGGTGCAGCTTGGCGATGCCGTCACATCAAAAACATATTTCGCAGGAAAGGTCTGGCCCCCGCCCGGAGCGGCGGTCAGGATAAACGAATCTCCCACATTGTTATAGCCGCTGTTGTCGTAAAACTCGTAGCTATCGGCGAAATTGCTGAAGATGTTTATCTCCATACCGCTGCCGATGAAGAGAAGTCCCTGCAAATCAATTCCGGGGTCGACTGAGGGGAAGAGGAGGTTGTCGTACGTGAAGAATCCGCTGGGGCTCGGCGTTTGCGCTGGGCCGCCTGGATACAGCGGGTAGGAGCCAACGTCCGGGCCGGCAGTCACGGTAAGGGTGCCGGCGGTGGCGAGAAATTGACCGCCGCCATTGTCGGTTGTGTTGAGGCTGCCGTTCCCCGTGTCGATGCCATTGGCGAAGGCGAAGTCGAACAGCGGCTCAAAAGCGGACGTCAAAGGCGACGCCGTCAAGGGCATGCTCCAGTCTCTGCGACTGCGCCCGTGACGCCCGCGGAACGGACCTGGCCACGGACCTGGCCACCATACTTCCGGATGGCGGATATACCAATTCTGCGTCCAGCGGGGATCTCTTCGGGCTCGCGCCATCACGGACTCATCTTTTGAGTCCGGGTAGAGGACATGATGATGCGTCCAATCTGAAGCGATTCCCAGCCGAACATGCTGAGAAACATGCGGGGGAATTTGCAGAGGAACGCGCGGCGCGGCCTGGCCCACGAGCGCCTGCGCAGTCAACGCCAACACAATACCTGCAACAATACTCTTCATGTTCACTCCCGGTGTTGTCACAGACACGGGCATCGGCTCAACCTGGGGGAGGGTCAGTAACTTCTGCCGAGCGCCTGTATTTTGCCCGTCGCGCTACCATTTTGCAGGTGCGGAACTGCTCGAAACAAGGTTACCCGAGTACTCTCTGGGTTCTCGATTTCGTGCCGCTGCCAGGCGGGACTGCTTCGATTCGACCCGCCAAAAACTCCCGAATGACGGGCCATCCGTTGGTAATCACGCGGCGAAACGACAGTGTTCATCGAGACCGTACCCCCCCAACCAACCGGAACGGCGAGCGCAAACCCTTGCTTTTCAGCGTCTTTCAAGCACAACACTGGTTTCCAGAAAGCGCAAGATAGGTATCTTGAGGCGGCGCCAGGTCGAGGCACGTTCCAGACATGTGGGCTGAGCTGTAAGTTGGACGCTTTGGAGGAAAGCGCCGAGAGGTTCTACAAAAGAAAATGGTAGGCACGAGGAGACTCGAACTCCTGACCTCTACCGTGTCAATTTTGAGGTATCACACCTAAAACCCTTTAGCTCCCTTGCTTTTCCGGTCTTTCGAAATCCGAGATACGCCCGAAACAGCCTGGTTTTGGTGACGAATTGGTGACGAGTTTCCGAAATAGTCTGAGCAATGCCGTGGGTTGCGAAGCGCAAACTGAAGAGTGCCCCTTAAGCGGAGGACTCGGTGTCTCCAGGGCCCTCAAAATAACTCTCCTGGTTCCTTAGATGTGGATACCTCGACATGAACTCGCGAGCTAGCGCTAGGTCGCTTTCAGCTTCTGCAGTTCGCCCCTCGCGCTTAAGATTCAAAATCCTCGTGCGAAGAGCGATTAGCAATGTTTCCGCGGTGGAACTTTCCTGCATTCCTCTTCAATAATTTCCGAGAACTGTGCTATAGCCGAAGTCGTTTGTCCGACTTTGCTGAGAGCCACTCCCAGCTGATGTTTCAAAACAACGTCTGCCGGGTTGGGGTGGCATACGGCTTTTCGGTGGTGGCTGTCAGCCCGGCCTGCTCGCTAACCGGCAGCCCGACGGTTGCTTGCGGCAACAGCGCTCCGGACGTGGTGGCTTATGTGCCGGTGCCGCCACAGCCGCCGCCGCCGACAAACGACATCATCGTGGTCTTTTGAGGGGCTTTTAATTGCCTTCTAATTGACTTATAAATCACGATAAATCGAGACGGAGGCCCTTCATGGGTCGAGTTTGTGTGCTTGCTCCCGATCATGCGGTCGCTCTTGAAACGCGCGGTCGGCGCCGTCACGGTAGCGAGCGGAGTCCCACTCACTACGGGAGTGCACGAGGTTGCTGGAGAGACGACCGTGCAGGAATAAACGTTGTAGGCCGTGACGGCGCTCGAGGTGCTGGCCACCCAGGTCAAGGTCACCGTGCGCGATTGAGCCGCTGCCATCGCAGGCAGCGTCAGTAACAGCATCAGGCCAATGGCAACTTTCCGAACGTGACAGCAGGCCCACTGTAAAATTCTCATGGCATTTTCTCCTTGTTTGCTTCGTACCAGAGTGCGAGTTCAACCCGATTCCACATCCCCAACTTATCGTAAATCTCCCGCAGGTAGTTCTTCACAACGTGCTCGGTGGTGCCGAGCTTGTCCGCGACTTCCGCGTTCTTCAGGCCCTCCGCAACGAGTTCGATAACCCGGTAGTCGCGGGGCTTGAGGGTGCGATTTTCCCCTCGGTTGCTGCCGTCGAATTGTTGGTGGAAGCCGGTTCTTGCTGTCGCCATGAATTGTCCCGGAGAAGCAATCGTGCCAGTTTGACCCGCTTGATTCCATCGTGGATCTGAAACCGCGTGAACAGCCGATGGAAATGCGCTTTCACGGTGCGCTGCTTCATTCCCAAGGCTTTCGCGATATCCTCGTTGTCAAACCCCTGGAGGAGCAATTCGCAAATCTGCCGCTGATGAGGTCTGACCATCAACGGGGCAACTTCATTCCCAGCACCTCGTTCCGACAGAGGCTGCCGCCGTTTGCCGAGCCCGTATAAAGATCCTGCCAGATAACCTGATTGTCAGTGACTTGCGTTGGGGTTGGTGTGGTAAAAGTCGCACTCGCGAAACCGGCTGGCTGGGTAGCGCCCGACGTGCCGGTTCCACTGATCGAAACGACCTGGAAGATGTCCAGAGTGCCGCCGCTGCCCGCATTGCCAGAAGTGACCGGAACGATCACATTCCCGACGACATAGTTGTGATTCGGCGTCCAGACCGGGCCGACAGTCCGGCTGGCGGTTCGCTCGCGGCGAGTGATTGATGAAATTCGTCTAGGTTCATTTCGGTGTCTCCATGCCC
>JBEKDY010000155.1:0-10444 GCA_050014115.1 Candidatus Sulfotelmatobacter sp.
AACCGTTCGCTCGAGACCCGAGTGCAGGAAGCGGTTGCCGACCTGAGCACATTGGACACCGGGACCAACCAGGTTGCGGGCTTGGGCGATCTGAAAAAGCTCGACAATTTGCGGAGCGAACTCGTCGATCTCTCCGACTACGAAAAAAATGGGCCCCCTTTGAGCCTGCGTTGGGGTTTGTATGAGGGGAATCAAATCTATCCGGACGCCAGGCGAGTTTACTTCGAACGCTTCCGCCGTCTCTTGTTTGCGGAAACGCAAAAGCGAGTGACGAGTAATTTAGAGGCGTTGGCTGGTAAGTCGGCGACCAATGCGCCCAACGACAGTTACCAAAAGAGCTATGACGAGCTGAAGGCTTACCTGATAACGACCGACGCCGCGGACCACGTCTACAGCACCGAAGCATTCCTGACGCCTGTTTTGATGAGCCACTGGGTCGCCGACCGTGACATCGACAAGGACCGCAAAGATCTGGCAGCGTTGCAGTTCGATTTCTTCGCCGTGGAACTGGCTAAGGAGAATCCGTTCGCGACCGGCAACTCCAAGGATCTCATAGATCAAGCGCGCGCTTATTTGAGGCAGTTTACTGGAATCGACCGCAACTACGCACAGCTCTTGTCGACGGCCGCGCAAAAAGATGTCAGCTTCAACGATCAATACGCAGATTCCGTGGGCATTATCGTGAGCGGTCACAAAGTGAAAGGGGCGTTCACCCGCAGCGGGTTCCTGTTGGTGCAGGACGCTCTGAAGAATCCGGCGAACTACATGGGCGGGGAACCGTGGGTCGTGGGCAAGGACCAGCTCAAGGATATGGACCCGGATACCATGCGGCAAAAGCTGCAGGATCGATATAACCTGGATTTTGTGAGCGAGTGGAATAAAGTGTTGACCACTTCATCGGTGGCAACTTACGGCGGCTATGCCGATGCGGACAAAAAGCTGGAAAAACTTACGGGGCCAACCTCGCCGCTATTGGAGTTGCTGTATTTCATTTCGCACAATACTGATCCAGCGTCGACGGCATCGGCGGACGTGAAAACGCATTTCGCGCCGGTGCAGACGATTGAGCCGCCGGGGCCGGCCGACAAGCCTCCCGATCATTTCATTGTCCCTGCGAACAAGGATTACATCGAGGCTCTTGGCAAGCTGCAGTCCGACATTCATGCGCTGGCGCAGAGTCCGGGTGCGCCGGACCCGGCGCAGCTTACGCAAGCGGGCAGCTCCGCGGACGCGGCTTTGAATGCTGTGACCAAAGTGATCGGGTCGGTGCCGATCGATCCACAATTTGGGAATGAGGTTCAAGTGCGGCGATTGCTGGAGGAGCCGATCAAGGCTGCGGAAGGTTCGCTGAAGCGGGGGCCGATCGATATCGCCAACGGATCGGGAAAGAGTTACTGCTCGGCGTTCGCCGTGGTTGCGAAGAAATATCCGTTCGATCCCAGCTCTACTCAAGATCTGACGATGGATCAGCTCTACGCAGTTCTCGGTCCAACCAGCGATGCGCTGAAAAAGCTGAAGGACGATGTCAAGCCGTTTGTGTTGATGGTGGGGTCTAAATATGTTCAGAACCCTTCGGCGACCGTGAAACCCTCGCAAACTTTTCTGTTCTTTCTGAATCACGTCGTAGGCTTGAGCGACACGTTGTATCCGACCGGATCTCTGCCTCCCAAGTTTTCTTACACCCTGAAACAACTGCCCAGCAACCTCGAGGGAGTTGAGATGAAGATCGGAAGCGAAAAGCTGGCGGGAGATGGCGCGCAGAAAACATTTGTCTGGACTGGCGTGCCAGAGGATGTACAGGTTACCAGCAAGAGTGGCGACGTTCTCGATTCGTTCCCGGCTGACCCGTGGGCTGCGTTCAAACTAGTAGCGAGGGCGCGTCAACTGGGAGGTGGCAAGCTGGAATGGGTAAATGAAAACAATGGAAAGCCCATCATGCTTGCCAACGGGAAACCGAAGTCGTATGACTATCAACTGCAGGTCTCCGGGAGTGCGAATCCGTTTTTCGATTTGCAGGGCATGAAGTGTGTCAGTCAAGTGGCAGGCCATTAGCGGCCGGTCTCGACCAGATCCAAATCTTAAGAAAATCTGGTTGGGCGGAATGAAGAGTTCTTCAGGTTGAGCTTTTCGTGCCACCCGGTCCGGAGAGGCGTCCAAGAAAGCGATCTTTCCACGAAGGATGAACGGCGCGTACCAGCAGGCACGTGATGTTGTCGTCACTGCCGCCGTTTTTCGCCGCTTCAATCAGATCGGCGCAGGCCTGCTCGAGAGAGTCCTGATTGACGGCTTCGGCCATCTTCTCAACCTTCACAAAGCGCGACACGCCATCGCAGCAGAGCAACAGCACGTCGCCGGGATTGAACTCATGATCGGCGAGATCGGGCTCCACAGTGTCGTCTGTGCCCAAAGCGCGCACGATCACGTTCTGCATTTTGGATTCTGACGCTTCTTCCAGAGTCATCAGGCCGCGCCTGACTTGCTCCATCACCAGGGAGTGGTCGGTCGTAAGTTGCACGACATCATCCTTGCGGATGAGATAAATGCGGCTGTCGCCGACATTGGCAATCGAAAAGAAATTGCCCTCTACCGCGACCGCTACGATCGTAGAACCCATGCCGGCATGATGAAGGTCCCGTGCGCCGGATTCGTGGATGTTCTGGTTTGCCATCTGAATCGCGCTGCCCAAGGTGACCGCACGTTGCGAAACGCCCTCGAACCTGGCTCCGTCCACGGGCGGAGAGGTGTTGTCCTGGCGGAAGTAGTCAAGAATAGTATCCACGGCAATCTTGCTGGCCAGTTCTCCAGCTTGCTGCCCGCCCATGCCGTCGCAGACCACAAAAATCCCGTGGCGCAAGTCGTATCCGAAATTGTCCTCGTTGTTCTTGCGCACGAGGCCGATGTCGGTGCTGCCGGCGGCTTGGATCAGTAAACTCATGGCGGACTGCGGGCGCTAAATCCTACCGTACCCTAAGCTCCGGGTAAACAGGGAACGTGAATGAATCTCGACTCGAAGACGGAGCATGCGAGACCCTCCAGGGAGCTTACGGAATGACTACCTCTTGAAAACATTTTCAGGCGAGTCGCCCAAACATTCTTCCTTTTTCAGTTTTTTTGAGGAGAGCCCGCCACTCCTCCTGCAAGTTGCTGCTGGCAAATTCGGCGAAGGTTTTAGCGGCCTTTAAGGACGCGGCTGCCTGCTTGCGATTTCCTTCGTCGATCGCGGCTCGCGCTTGTTCTATCACCGAGGATAGCTGGCGATCAGCCGCGGACGTGCGCCGTGAGGCGAAGACTGGGACGATTCTTCCCAGCAATGAGGATTCAGGATTACTTTCTGCAGTCTGCAACGTGTCAGTACCGGTGTCGAGGCGATCCAGCACAGCGTAGGCTTTTCCCACAGCTTGCAGGGCTGCCAATTCCGCTGCGCTGGCTTCTCGCAAGTGCTGCAACGCAGTTTGGACCGGTCCGGAATCTAAAACCGGCGGCGCTTGTGATTCCAGGAATTTGACCGCCTCCGCAAATTGTTCATGGGTCGCAAGAAGTTCGACAGTTTGCAGCGAGGCGTCGATGTCGCGCTGCAGCGATTGCAGCCGGTCGCGGGCATCTTCCAGAAGAAACAGAAGGGAAGCTGCAGCCGGATCGTTGCTGACTGGCGTGAGCAATTCCACTACTTCGCGGTAGGATCCCCGGGTCATCAAGTCTTGAGTCTGTCGGAGCAATCCGCGGAGCTGATTGGTCTTGAGGTGCTGATCGGCTTCCTGCCGTGCGAAGTCCATCAACTCCGCGATTTCGGGTGAAGAAATACCTTCCTTCTGGCAGGATTCGAGAAGGCGCAAGGCTTCCACGTATCGCCCCGTGTTCAGCGCTTCGTGGGCCCGGGTTAAATAGTGCGTCCGGGATTGTTCCAAACTGCGCTCCGACATCTGACCGACAATGCTGGCTTGAAGAGCCAGGAGGCGCTCGTTTCCCGGGGCCTGATGCAGTTCCTCGCGCACCAGTTGCAAGGCTTCTTCCGGCGACGAGTCGATCAGATTACGGCAGCGCAGAACCACGTCGTCCACGCGGCGCCGCATCTCCGCTTCACGCAGTTTCCGCGCCAGATGCCCTTTGAATTTCATCAGCATGGGCTCGGTCGGCATGCGTTCCAGGGCCTGCTCTACCATTTGCGCGGCGCGCGTAAGTTCTTCGAAAGTCGAGGCGAGTGAAACTTCGTTTTGCAACGGCTCAAGAATACGCCGGCGTTGCTCCTGCTCGCGGCCGGACTTGGCTGCGGCCTGCAACGTGATCAGCTCAGGATTTGAGGGATCGACGCGTTCGACTTCGGCAAGCGCCTCCATGGCAGCAGTAAAGTGGCGCGCGCCGATCTCTTTGCGGGCATTTTCCAATAGCTCTTTTGCTTTGGCCTGACGAGCCGCTTCTTCGATCAGGCGAGCCAGCGAAACGTGAGCAGCGCGCACACGCGTATCTTCGGGATCGACTTCGAGCGCTTTGGCGATGACTGCCCCGGCGCCTTCGAGATCGCCGCGATCGCGGGCGTTGTCCGCCTGGCGCAGGTATCCCTCCACCAACTCTCTGCGCCGTTTTTTCTCGCGAACGGTTTCCAGCAGCTCCGACAGTTCCGCATTTTCGGGATCAAGGCTGCAAGCCTCCTGCAGATCGCCAATGGCCTCGTCGTAGCGCTTGTCGCGGACCGCTTCCTCGCCTTGTTTGCGCAATTGGCGGATCTGTTCCGCGCGCTGCCGCAAGGTCAGGCTATGTTGAACTTGCGCAATCAGCTGGCGCGCCCGGGTGTGCTGGCTATCCACTTTCAACAGTTGCAGCAGAACTTCTCTGGCCGTCGTGTATTGATCCGCCTGCACCAGTTGCTCTGCCCGCTGGATCCACTCGGCAACTTGTTCTTTCTTCAGGTCGTGAGCCAGCGACGAGACCTCGGCCGCCATCTCGTCAGCAGTGGAATAGCGGTCACTTGGATTTTTCGCCAGGGCACGATCCAGAATGCCATCCAGAGCAGCTGGGTACTCGTGAAGGAATTGGCCCAATGGAGGATGTTTGTCAGTTAGAACTTGCTGGGCGATGCTATGGTCGCCCGCAAAAGGGAGTTGCCCAGTCAGCAGCTGGAACATCATGACGCCAACCGAGAAAATGTCGGACCGGCCGTCGAAGGGCTCATTTTTCAGGCGTTCCGGAGCCATGTACTGGATAGTGCCGATGACATGGCCGGTGCGTGTGAGATGCCCATCGGTTTTTTCCTGCCGGGCGATTCCGAAATCCAGCAGCTTCACAATGCCATCCGGCTGCACGATGACGTTGGCGGGCTTAACGTCGCGGTGAATCACATCATTGCGATGCGCGTATCCCAACGCGTAGCAGACCTGCTCGACAATCTTTAGCTTAAAGGCAAGCGGCCGCGACTGGCGCGATTCGATGAGCCGGTCGAGCGGATCGCCCGACAAATATTCCATCACAATATAGGGAAAGCCGCCCTGTTCGCCCAAGTCATAAACGATGACAATATTGGGATGGTGCAGCGCTCCAGTCTTGGCCGCCTCGCGATAAAAACGTTGCAGCATTTCCGGATCGCCGGAGAATCCCTCGGTGACCGTCTTGATCGCGACCTCGCGATTTAACTGACGGTCAAACGCACGATAGACCAGACCCATCCCGCCGCGACCGAGAAGATCGATCACTTCGTATTTTCCGATGCGCTTTATGTTTGTCGCGGTCACGGGAATTAGACCGAACTACCCGGCCAGATCATGTTGAACTGATCCCGCAGGAACTTCCGGGCTTCGTCGCGCTCTGGCGTCTGAACGTCCGGAGTCGAGTTGAGGTAGAGGATGTAGGCTTCGGCGGTGCCGTCCGTATCTCCGTCCATGAGCCGCTTGCGCGCCTGAGCGAGAATCTTGCTGGGAAGGGACTCGACCTTCTCTTTCACGTCTTTAATCAACGCGACGCGGGCTCCGATTTCGACATCCGTGAGGAACTGGGTCTCGTCGGGGGGCGCGCCGGCCTGCTTGACGTTCCTGGTGTCCTCCGGCTTTACGTTCTCCAGCACCACGAACTGCTTCTGCGCGGCATTCTTGACCGACGGGGTCGTCGCAATGGTGTTTCCATTGGAGTCCACAATGCGGAATCCAACTTCGACCGACGCGCTCAAGTCGATCGTCTTCCGGGTATAGCTATAAGGTTTAACTACATCGGTGAGAGTCGTCTTGGCGATGGAGTCAAGCTTGCGATGGGATTCCTCGACCTTCTTCTGAGCCGCATCGACGGCGTCGCTCGCTGCTGAGATTTCTTTCTTCTTGCCGTGCGCCTGGAGTGCGTCCAGGGTCTTCTGGGCTTTCTGCAAATCCAGGTTTGCGTCCTCGTAGTCGCGGTTCGCCTTATTCCACTCGTCGTTGGGAAGTTCTCTCTCCGCCGCACGGTATTCCGAATCGACCGACTCGATCCCCACCTTCGTGACCGGACGGTGTTCCAGCACGTCACCGATCAGCTGGAAGTTCGGCTCCACGGGTGTCGCATCGGCGGCCCGCACGATTCTGACAGGCAGGGCCGTCGTCTCCAGACCGGTTGCGATCGCGTCAGAAAGTTGATCGGCAAAGCCAGCGCTGTCCCGTCGAGAAGTCTGATCCCGGAACACAACTTTGATCGAAAGGGTGGAGCGGACATTGTGGATGGCCGCGTTCTTCGTGCGCTCGTCGCGGACGTCGTCGCGGTTCGACTGGTATTGCTGGGCCTCGTTCAGATACAGCCACGCCAGGCCGACGCCCGATCCGAGGGGCTTATCGAGATACCTCTTCGCTTGCGCGACATAGTAGTCGCTCAGTGTTTGAGAAATGAGATCGAGGCGGAGCTTAAGATCCTGATCGTCCGTCTGCAACGCGCTGGCGCGGCGCAGATAGTTGTAGGCTTTCTGTATGCCGATCTCGTCGGCTCGTCCCTGGATCGGAGTGTGGGCATCCTTGAGCTTCTTAGCCTCGTCCGACGCGCTCTTTACGTAATTGGTTTGCAGCGCCTGCATCCGGTCGTTGACCAGGGCGCGCTGCGCATCGGGGAGATCGGCCAGCACTTCGTAAGCCTCAATGTAAAGCTGGCCCTGCTCGAAGCCGGCGCTTTGCTGCAAAGCGGCATCGGCGGCCGCGCGGTTGGTGGACGCCACGAATGCGGCTTGCGCCTGTTTGAGCTCAGCCGATACTTCGGGGGTGGCCTTGTCTTCGGATGCCTTCTGAAACTCCAGCACTGCGTCGTGCCACTTCTGGCTGGCCGCGTCTGCCTTGCCACGATCGAAGTGGTACTTATAGGCGGCATTCAGAATCGACGCGATCCGCGGCTCTTCGTCGGCAAAGGAGCGAAATTCCGCGACCGCGGTTACGGCTTCATCGTATCGCTGGGAGCTAATCAGCGATTCCGCGCTGCGCAAGGATGCGTCAATCCGCGTGCTCTCCGCCGCGATCGCACTCTGCAGAGTCAGGCCCTGATCGAAATGGCCGTCGACCTCCAAAGCGTGATCGTTTAACTGGCGGGCGTTTGCTAGATGAAGATATCCGGATGTATGGCCGGACAGCGCTTGCTTGTACGCTTGCAGCTCGGCGCGGCTCTTGTCCGCAAGCAATAATAACTCTGAGCTAACATTCTGCCGAAGTTTGGAAGCCCCTTCGTTAGCGGAGAGCAGTTCGCGCACTTGATCCGCTCGCAGGAGAGCTGTCTTGAGGTCAGGGTAACGGACGGCGCTTGTGGAGACGGAACCGCGATAGGACGCTAATCCATCTTCGCCCTCTTTCAACAATAGCGCTGCTAGTGCCTGCCTGGCGGGATCGAGGTGCGCGGCTTTCGGAAACCGGCTCAGGTAGTCCTGCCACTGGGCGACGGAATGAGCCCGGTTGGCGCGAAGAAATTCTGCGAGTTCGGTATCGGGAGCCGAGACGAACACGATCTGCACGGTCGGTTTGAAAGCCGGCACGGTCGTTGTTCCCGTCGGCGCCGAACTCAGTATCTGCCCCTGCAGCACAGCGCGGTCGGCCAGTTGCGCCGTAGTAAGTGACTCGTCCTTGTCGAATTTCAGGTTGGAAGGAACCACACACTCCGCGGCGGCGGAACCGTGTGTGAGCTTCATCACTCCCTGACCGTCCCGTTCCAGCGACGTCACGGATGAGTTTAGCGGAATCTTTACCAGCTTGCCGTACGCGGATTTGCTGATCTGCGTTGCCCCGCCGCAGGAACGCACCTCAGCCTTGCCATTGATCAGAAGGTCGGTGATCTGAACGTAAGCGGCGCCGTCCGCTCCGTCGAATAACTCAATAGCTGTAAGTGGGACATCCTTGGAGTGGACTGCAGGACTCGCGAGGGCAACCAACAGCAGGGCAATCGAGGCCCTCTTTACAGAAGTTCTCGTTACGTATGATAGCGGACACCACTGTGCATGAAACATCGGACGTCGCGGCATAGACTCCCCGGGGTGACGGCAAACGCCATAGTTCTCGCCTGCGCAAGTGTCCCGTATCATACTCACGCTTTGGGCGAAGTCAAGACTGCGCAGGTGGTGGATGTGTGGGACAAAAGTGCCACAAACCGGCCCGCGAAATATTTGCTCGGGGTCTCATTTTGAAGTAACCTACACCCCAAGTTAGAACGGCTCGGGAAGCCCTAAGCATGGCGCAGTACGAGCAGAAAACCGACAGCCGGGAGTTCGAGGTTGCCAGCCCTGAGCGAAACGCTGGTTCGTGGGGCGGAGATTCACGCACGGATGCAACCGACATTGCGATTCGGCTTTGGGGTCCGGAACGCTCGGACCGCAGCGTGCGGCTGACGTGGAAGGCCGACAGTGTCCTGGTCTACATGATTGCCGACCTGGTGAGTGCGAGCCGCGGGAGTGTCGGCGAGGAATCGTCCGCGGTCATGGCGGCGCACTTCGACAGTTCCAGGCAAGCATTAGTTGCCGCCCGGCGGATTCAGACTTCGATCCTGGAGTTCGTGGCCTGCCGCTCCGGGGAACGGACCGGAGCCGCAATTCTGATTTATCCGTCGAGTGCGAGTTCGCCGGCAGGTTTCAGTGGCGAAATGGCTCTTCAGGCACTCGCCGAGGCGAAGCCCGGCCAGATCCTGCTTGCGGAGTATAGCTCCCAGCAATTACGTGATCTTCCCGGCGTAGAGATTCGTGCGGTACCCGCGCTGACAATCGTGCCCGGCGACTGGCAGAGCGGTATGACGGAGCTGATCTGGACTACGCCGGAACGACTCGCGCAGCTGCAAGATACCGTGGGTGCTGAGGTCGAACCACAAAGCGGTGACAATCGGCCGGTTGACGCCACCGTGATCGTTACCTCGCCCGTTCGAGATGCGGGCCAGGGGCTGCCGAACGAAGCCGCACCGCCTCCAACCTCCGATAACCGTCGGCAAAGCTCGAGCAGTTCGCTTACAGAAGAACTTGACGAATCCAGAAAGCGCCCGGTCCTAACTCGCACGCGGATCATCCTCGGTGGCGTTGCGGTTGTTCTGGTCGTGGTGCTGATTGTCATACTTCAGCCAGCGCGCGTTTCGAAGCCCCGAATCGTGCCCCCGCAAGAACAGACCGGCGCAGCGGAAGACCCCATCAAGCAGCCGCCAGCTACTCCTGAACCTGAGGCCACGACGGCGCAGCCCGAACCGGCGGCCACAAAGCCGCCAGCAAAGGCGCCTGTAGCAACCCAGCCGCGAACGGCTTCCAGGCCGCCGCTGGACAATCGCGCGAAGAACAAGAAAGAAACTCCGCAGCAACCGGAAACCTACGATGACTCCGGGGGCGTGTCCCAGAAGGACATTCCTGCTCTGCTCGGCATGGCGCAAAGGGATGCTGGAGCGGGCAACTACGATAAGGCGAAGAGAGAGTACAAGAAAATCCTGTCCTTGCAGCCCGGTAACCAGGAAGCAAAAGACGGCCTGCGCCGGCTGGATCTCATTCAACAAGACCGGCAATAGAGCCGTTAACAAGGCCCAGCAAGACCAGCAGTGACGCCCGCCGTCGCCAAGTCAGGCGGGGCGTTCAGTTCGAAGTCATTCCCACCTGTGCCCGCAACCCGTCTCCAGCTTGCTTGGGCGGTTTGTAACGTTTAATCGGAGAAAAACACTATCCTTTTGTGGAAATAAACCTGTCCGTATCGAATCTTTTTGGGAAAAACGGCTTTTGTGTAAGAAAAAGTGGGGTTGGTGCTTGACTGCGGTTGGGGCATGTGATAAACCGTTGCTCCACGACCCT
Source organism: Candidatus Sulfotelmatobacter sp. (assembly GCA_050014115.1). Lineage (GTDB taxonomy): Bacteria > Acidobacteriota > Terriglobia > Terriglobales > Acidobacteriaceae > Sulfotelmatobacter. Next base: position 10,229 of record JBEKDY010000155.1, read on the forward strand.
TAACGGTCTGAGGGCGACGGCTCTGACCCGCCTTCAAACAAGGGTGTTTCCCCCGACCGTTACGATCCCCAGGTCGCCTGCAATACCGGAATTAAGCACTATCTGGCATAACGGCATTTCCTCGAAAATCCGAAGAGTGGTTAGGGAGACAACATGGCAAAACCGAGCACACAGCACAAATTGGACCGGGTGCGCCCGCCCCGCGTTCAGATTACT
>JBEKDY010000156.1:0-18312 GCA_050014115.1 Candidatus Sulfotelmatobacter sp.
ATCTCCAGCTCCGCGTCGATGGTGTCGCCGTGGCAGCGCCGGTTTTGCTGCGGGAGGAATTCCATTGCGTAATGGATTCCCTGCAATTCGCGGCCTGGAATTTTTAAGTCGCGCGGCTGCTCGGATCCGCCTGCGAGCACGATGGCGTCAAAACTATTTCGCAGATCGTCGACGGGAATGGTCTTGCCCACTTCCGCGTTGGTGACGAACTTCACGCCCTCGGCCGACATTTGTTCGAGGCGGCGATCGATGACGTGTTTTTCGAGTTTGAACTCGGGGATGCCGTAGCGGAGGAGCCCGCCGATGCGATCTGCTTTTTCGTAGACCACGACGGCGTGCCCCGCGCGGCAAAGTTGCTGCGCGGCCGCAAGTCCGGCCGGGCCCGATCCCACAATCGCGACTCGTTTGCCGGTGCGAATTTTTGGCGGGTCGGGATGAATCCATCCTTCTTCGAACCCGCGCTCCACAATATGTTTTTCGTTCTGCTTGATGGTGACTGGAGGCTGGTTGATGCCGAGCACGCACGACGCTTCGCACGGGGCGGGGCAGATGCGGCCAGTGAACTCCGGAAAATTATTCGTGGCGTGCAGCTGGCGCACGGCTTCTTTCCAGCGGCCGCGATAGACCAGATCGTTCCAGTCGGGAATGAGATTGCTGACCGGGCATCCGGTCTGGCAAAACGGGACGCCGCAATCCATGCAGCGGGCGCCCTGGCTCTGCAGCTTTTCTTCGGGGAGATCGAGATAAATCTCGAACCAGTCGTTGACGCGCTGAGTGACGGGCCGGCGCGGGGCGAGTTCGCGCGAGTAGTCCATGAAGCCGGTCGTTGAACTCGTGCGGGAAAACCTTAATGAACCGGGGGAGAACATCGCACCAGTTTTCCAGAATCCATTTCGCACGCGGACTGTTGGTGAGCTCGAGATGGCGCGTGACCAGGTCTTTCACGATTTGCGCGTCTTGCGCTTCCGAGCTCTGCCCTTCAACGACCGGCTCCAGATCGACCGAGCCCAGATTGCAGCGCTTCTCGGTGAAGTCGCGACGCTCGTCGAGCACGTAGGCCACGCCGCCGCTCATGCCCGCTGCGAAGTTGCGGCCACAGGCGCCGAGGACAAGTACCAGGCCCTTGGTCATGTATTCGCAGCCGTGATCGCCGACGCCTTCGACGACCGCAGTCGCGCCTGAGTTGCGGACGGCGAAGCGCTCGCCGGCCATGCCGTTGAAAAATGCTTCGCCACTGGTCGCGCCGTAGAGTGCGACGTTGCCGATCAGAATATTTTCTTCGGGAGCGAAGCGCGACTTTCGCGGCGGGTACACCACGACGCGTCCGCCAGACAAACCTTTGCCGATGTAATCGTTGGCTTCGCCTTCGAGTGTGAGCGTGACGCCTTTGGATAAGAACGCGCCGAGACTTTGCCCAGCGGAACCGGTGAGCTGAATTTTGATCGTGTCGTCGGGCAAGCCGACGGAACCGTAGCGGCGGGCGATTTCGCCGCTGAGCATTGTGCCAACCGACCGATGCACATTGCGCACGGGGAGGTCGATGGCAACGGGCGTGAGGGTTTCGATGGCGGCGCGGGCTTCTTCGAGAATTTTGTAATCGAGCGCTTGTTGTAGGCCGTGGTCTTGCGCCTGCACGCAGCGGCGCGCTACGCGGCCCGGAACTGGCGGGTTATAGAGGATAGCTGAAAAATCCAGGCCCCGCGCTTTCCAGTGATCGACTGCGGGCTCGACCTCCAGCATGTCGACGCGGCCGACCATTTCGTCGACGGTGCGGAAACCCAAGTCCGCCATGTATTGGCGCACCTGTTCGGCGAGGAAGAAGAAGAAATTGATCACATGCTCGGGCTGGCCTTTGAACAGCTTGCGCAGCTCGGGATCCTGCGTGGCTATGCCGACGGAGCAGGTATTCAAATGGCATTTGCGCATCATGACGCAGCCCATGGCGATCAGCGGCGTGGTGGCAAAACCAAATTCTTCGGCGCCGAGCAGAGCTGCAACGACCACGTCACGGCCGGTTTGCAATTTGCCGTCGGTTTGCACGCGGATGCGGCCGCGCAGATCGTTGAGCAGCAATACCTGCTGCGTTTCGGCGAGGCCCAACTCCCAGGGAATGCCGGCGTGCTTGATGGAACTCAGGGGCGAAGCGCCGGTGCCGCCGCTGTCTCCGCTGATCAGCACGACATCGGCGTGGGCTTTCGCAACACCTGCCGCGACGGTACCCACTCCGACTTCGGCCACCAGCTTCACGGCGATGCGGGCTTGCGGGTTGACGTTTTTCAGATCGTAGATCAGCTGCGCGAGATCCTCGATGGAGTAAATATCGTGATGCGGCGGGGGCGAGATCAGGCCCACGCCTGGAATCGAATGTCGGATGCGCGCGATCACGTCGTCCACTTTGTGCCCCGGAAGCTGGCCACCCTCGCCGGGTTTCGCGCCTTGCGCCATTTTTATTTGCAGCTCGTCGGCATTCACCAGATAGTTGGCGGTGACTCCGAAACGCGCCGAGGCCACCTGCTTGACGGCACTGCGGCGCAGATCTCCGCTGGCATCGGGCTTGAAGCGTTCTTCGTCTTCTCCGCCCTCGCCGGTGTTGGATTTGCCGCCGATGCGATTCATGGCGATGGCCAGCGTCTCGTGCGCTTCTTTGCTGATGGAACCAAACGACATGGCGCCGGTGGTGAAACGCTTCACGATTTCTTTTGCCGGCTCAACTTCTTCCAGAAGGACGGGCTTGTCACTCTTCTTCAGCTTCATCAGACTGCGCAAAGTCGCCATGTTCGCGCTCTGCTTGTCGATGAGGTCGGTGTATTCCTGGAATGTCTTAAAGCTATCTTCGCGGACTGCCTGTTGCAATTTGCTGATGGTGAGCGGATTCAGCAGGTGATATTCGCCGCCCACGCGCTGGTGATAGCTGCCGCCCACCGAGAGTTCGGTCTCATTTTCGGTAAGGGGACGGAACGCGTGCTCGTGCTTCATCTGCGCTTCGCGCGCGAGGACGTTGAGGCCAATCCCTTCCAGCCGTGAGGTCGTGCCGGCGAAGTAGGCGTCGACCAGCTCTTTGTTCAATCCGATGGCTTCGAAAACCTGCGCGCCCTGGTAGCTTTGCAGGGTCGAGATGCCCATCTTCGAGAAAGTTTTCAGCAAACCTTTCTTGATGGCCTTGAAAAAATGATGAGCTGCGGCTTCGGGAGTGACGTCGCCGGGCAATTCTCCGCGCCAGGCAAGGTTCTCCACGCTCTCGAGAGCGAGGTATGGATTGATGGCGCTCGCGCCATAACCGCTGAGCAAGGCGAAGTGCATTACTTCGCGCGGTTCGCCCGACTCGGTGATCAGCGCGGCCTGAGTGCGCGTCTCCTCGCGAACCAGCAGATTGTGCACCGCCGCCAGCGCCAGCAGGCTGGGGATGGGAGCGTAGTCTTTGTCGACGCCGCGATCGGAAATGATGAGCAGCGTGTATCCCGCTTTTACCGCGAGCGAAGCTCGCTGGCAAAGTTCGTCGAGCGCGCGCTTCAGTCCGATTTCGCCTTCTGCGGCGCGGAACAGGGCTGGCAGCGTGATGGCGAGCAGGTCGCGAGTGGAAACGCGGCGTAATTTTTCCAGTTCGCGATTGGTGAGCAGCGGATGCGCCAGCTTGAGCATGTGGCAGTTCTCGGGCTGCTCTTCGAGAATGTTGCGCTCGCTGCCGATGTAGCTGAACAACGACATCACGGTTTCTTCGCGAATAGGATCGATGGGCGGGTTGGTGACCTGGGCGAATAGCTGCTTGAAATAACTGAACAGCGACTGCGCGCGGTCCGAAAGACAAGCCAGCGGAGTATCAGTGCCCATCGAGCCTACGGGCTCTTCTCCGCTCAAAGCCATGGGGCCCAGAATCATCTTGAGATCTTCGTCGCTGTAACCGAAGGCACGCTGCCGGCGCAGCAGAGTTTCGGGATCGGAATAGTGCAGACGCGAGGGCTCGGGTAACTGGTCGATGGTGACCTGATTGTCTTTGAGCCACTGCGCGTAGGGTTGGCGCGACGCCAGTTCGCGCTTGATTTCTTTGTCGGAGATGATGCGGCCTGCGACCGTGTCAACCAGGAACATTTTTCCTGGCTGGAGGCGGCCTTTGCGCTGCACATCTTCGGGAGCTACGTCGAGCACGCCTGCTTCGGACGCCATCACAACTAGGCCGTCGTTAGTCACCACGTAGCGGCCGGGGCGCAGGCCGTTGCGATCGAGCGTGGCGCCGATCACTCGGCCGTCGGTGAAAGCGATCGCCGCAGGGCCGTCCCAGGGTTCCATCAGCGAGGCATGGTATTCGTAGAACGCGCGCTTCTCCGGCTGCATGTGCGGATTGCCCGCCCACGCTTCCGGAATCAGCATGGCCATCACGTGGGGAAGGCTGCGTCCGGCTTGCAGAAGAAGCTCGACGGCATTGTCGAAGTTCGCGGAATCGCTGCCATCAGGCGAAATGACGGGGAAAAGTTTCTTGAGATCGTCGCCGAACAAAGGCGACTTCAGCAGCGACTGCCGTGCCCACATCCAGTTCACGTTGCCGCGCAAGGTGTTGATCTCGCCGTTGTGCGCGATGTAACGGTAGGGATGCGCGCGCTGCCAGCTGGGAAAAGTATTCGTCGAAAAGCGCTGGTGCACCAGGCACAACGCGCTCATGACGTCGGGATCGGAAAGTTCCTTGTAGAAATTTGTGATCTGCGGAGCGAGCAGCAAGCCTTTGTAGACGATGGTCCGCGCCGAAAGAGAAGGGATGTAGAAAATCTCACGGTCGGCGATTTCGGATTGCCCAACTTCCGTTTCGGCACGCTTTCGGACTACATACAACTTACGCTCGAAAGCGTCTTCATCCATGGCTTCGCCGCGGCCTACAAAAATCTGCTGAATGTAAGGTTGGGAAGCTCGGGCGACGCGGCCGATCGCAGAGGCGTAGGTCGGCGTATCGCGCCATCCCAAGACCGTGAGGCCTTCTTCGCGAATGATGCGCTCGAGGATGCCTTCGCACTGCAGACGCTCGTGCTTCTCGACGGGAAGAAAAGTCATCCCGACGCCGTAGGTGCCGGGCTCGGGCAGTTGGAAGCCGATCTTGCTACACTCCCGCGCGAAAAATTTGTGCGGAATCTGAATTAGGACGCCGGCGCCATCGCCGGTTTCCGGGTCGCAGCCGCAGGCGCCGCGATGAGTGAGGTTGACGAGGACTTCAATTCCCTTGCGGATAATCTCGTGACTTTTTTCGCCGCGAATGCTGGCTACAAAGCCAATGCCGCACGCGTCATGCTCGTGCGCCGGGTCGTAGAGACCCTGCGCGGGCGGGAGCCCGGTTTTCGAGTTTAGACGCGTCATCGTTGACATCCTCATTCGGCGGATCCGCACGCTTCGAAATCATTTGTGCTGGGGCTCTGTCTGGGGCAGACCGAGCAAGGCACACCCCGGTCCAGAACAAGCTGGCCCATTTGTTAATACCGCCTGGCGGAACGGAAGTACAATTCAGAATTTCGATGCAGAGGATGCAAATTTCGGGGGCCGCGGCCAGAAATGGACGCTTTGCTTAGTAGGGATCAGTGCGAGGCTTTAACCGCAAAGGTCGCAAAGGAAAGGCCGCGAAGGACGCAATGACGAACCAGGCTTCTTGGCGTCTTTCGCGGCCTTTAGTTTGCGATCTTTGCGGTTAAAAGCTTTGTTCTCGCCATTGGACTTTTTGCATTCTGTGTCGGCGCGGCGCCCAGACTCCGCTATAATCTCGCGCAAGCCTAATCTAAAGACAAACATGGACTTCGATCAGCTCATTACTTTTCTGGAGGTTGCGAGGCAAGGCAGCTTCTCACGCGCGGGCGAAAAAGTTTTCCGCTCGCAGTCGGCGGTCAGCGCCCAGATTCGCCAACTGGAGCAGGAATATGGCGACCGCCTGCTCGATCGTTCTGGCAAAACGGTAAAGCTGACGCCGGCCGGCCAGATCTTCTACGAGTACGCCGAGCGCCTGAGGAACCTCCGCGACGAGTCGCTGACGGCCGTCGCCGATCATAGCCGCACTCCGCGCGGCACGCTGCGGGTGGGCGCCAACGAGGCGACTTGCCTCTACGTTTTGCCCGAGGTTTTTGCGGAATACTGCCGCCGCTACCCGCTGGTACAAATCAGCATCTATCGAAATTTCAGCTACAAGATCATGGAAAAGCTGGAGAACGGGCAGGTTGAAGTGGGAGTTCTGACGTTGCCCGTGCAATCGCCGAGTTTGAAGATTCAGGCGATCTTCCGCGACAAGCTGATGCTGATGGTGAGTCCAAAAAATCCGCTGGCCAAACATAAAGTGGTGGCGGTCAGCGAGATTATTAAACAACCTCTGCTGATTCCGAAGACAGGGCATACGCGCCGGCTGCTGGACAAACTCTTCCGCCCCTACAGCGCGGAACTGCACGTGAGAATGGAATTGCCCAGCATTGGCATGATCAAGAGTTTCGTCGCGGCCGATCTGGGAGTTTCTCTCATCAGCGCGTCGTTCGCCCGCGACGAGGTCGAGGCCGGCAGAGTGAAGCTGATTGATCTGGAGGATGCGCAGCTCTACCGCGAACTTGGCCTTGCCTATCGCCGCGACCGAACTCTTTCTGTGGCGTCCACTGCATTCATCGCCCTGCTGCGTCAACTGGCCACGCACATGAAAAAAGGGGACGGGACGCAAGCTTGAAGATCTGGCCGCGTCGCACCTGCGAGGCCAGCCAATCATGACGCAAAGCTCCAATCAAAAAGGCTCCGTCATCGGTGTGGACGTTGGGGGAACCAAGGTTGCGGCGGGCATTGTCGATGCCGTCGGAAAAATTCTCACGCAACTACGGAAGCCAATGGCGGCGAATGACGGCGCAGAGGCTGGCTTTAAGGCTGTGACCGCCGCGATTGACTCGCTGCTGGCAGGCGAAGCAGCGAATGCGCAAGCTCCAGTTCGGGCCATTGGGATTTGCGCGCCTGGGCCGCTCGACCCGAAATCCGGAGTAGTGCTCAATCCTCCGAACCTTCCCTGCTGGCGGAATTTTCCTCTGGCTGCGCGCGTGGCCGCGGTATACCGCGTGCCTGTAAAAGTGGACAACGACGCGAATGCCGCGGCCCTGGCTGAAACCATTTGGGGCGCGGCGCGCGGCTATCGTTATGTTTTTTATGCGACCGTCGGCACGGGAATTGGAACAGGCATTGTGCTCGACGGCCGCATCTATCACGGGCACACGGGCGCTGCCGGTGAGGGTGGGCACGTGACCATCGACTATCGGGGGCCGGTTTGTTCTTGCGGCAAGCGCGGATGTATCGAGGTTCTGGCGGCCGGGCCCGCGATTGCTATGCGCGCGCGGACGCGGGTTGCGGCGGACCCGGCGCGGGGGTGCGCTCTTCTCGGTCTCGCACAGGGAAAAACTGAATCGGTGACCAGCGAGATGGTAGGCAAGGCTTACGCCGCGGGAGATCCGCTCGCCCGGGAAATTCTGCAGGAGACGGCTGAACTTCTTACCGTTTGGCTCGGCAATATCGTGGACTTGTTCGACCCGGATGTGTTGGTGGTCGGCGGCGGAGTGGCGGCGATGCTCAGTCCGTTTTTCGGGGAGATCAAGCGCCTGCTGCCGGGCTGGTGCGTGAACCCGCGAGCCTCGGAGATTCCGCTCGTGTTGGCGCACTATGGGGCCGATGCGGGAATCGCGGGCGGCGCGGCTTTGTTCTCACAGCTTGCCGGCTGATCAAAATAATCACGCGGCCCCGAGAAGGATATCTACCGTGAGCTGATCAAGAAGTTCGTATGGCAAACGTTTCTGCGCCATCGCATCTTTGTCGAAAACGTGGGCCAGCAAGGCAGACGACGCTGCCTTTGAGTGGCGCGCGATTTTGGGAGTGCCGCTTGGGGTTGCCGAAATTTCCTGAAGAATTGTTTTGATTGTCGGGCTCGCGTTCCAGCGGGCGACTTTTTCCTTGAGAATCAGATAGGTGCGCATGCAGCCGCGGGCGAAGTCTTTCACACCGTCGTAATTTTCCGTGCGGTAAGCGTGCGCATCAAAATGGCGCGGGCCTTGATAGCCCACGTCTTCAAGAAATTTCACCAGCCAGAATGCGGATTTGAGATTCGCCGAGCCGAATCGCAGATCCTGATCGTAGCGGCCCGGCATCTGATCGTTCAAGTCGATGTGGAAGAGTTTGCCCGCTTCCCAGGCCTGCGCCACTCCGTGCATAAAGTTCAGGCCGGCCATGGTTTCGTGCGCGACTTCCGGGTTGACGCCTTGGCGATGTTGTACTCGCAAAGATAGTTCACGCCTTCGCGCAGGTGCTTGATGGCTTCATCCGCACGGCGGCAGGCATCGGTCTCAACGCCTTCGCGGCCTCCCCACAGCACAAATATCTTGGCGCCGAGATCCGCGCCCAGGTCCATGGCGCGCAGAGTTTTCTGCAAGGCGTAGGCGCGCACTTCAGGATCGTTCGCCGTGAACGCTCCATCGCGGAACACGGGATGAAAAAACAGATTCACGGTGGCCATAGGCACGACGATGCCGTTTTCCTTGCAGGCCTTCTTAAACTCGCGGACAATGCGGTCGCGTTCGGCCGGAGTTGCGTCGATCGGCACCAGGTCGTTGTCGTGCAGGTTCACGCCCCAGGCGCCAATTTCGCCGAGCACCTTCACGATCTCATTGGGAGGAAAGGTGGGGCGCACGGCTTCGCCGAAGGGATCACGTCCGCGGTTGCCCAGTGTCCATAGTCCGAAAGAGAATTTGTGCTCGGGCTTCGGCTGATACGATCCGCTACTTTTTGTCATGACTCTCCTGACGACTCTCAAATATGGCGACTCTCGACACTGCCGACTAAGAATAGCTGTGAGCTAACCACACCTCGAACACTGGCAACGCACTGCTACGGCGAATGCGCCCCGGACTCGTTCAATGCCGGCGGAGCCGGCGCGATCTTCCCTACTAACCCCTCGTCTGCGCTGCCGTGGAGTTCGCGAACCTTCTCCAATTCCTTCTGCGCAGCTGCCTTGTTTCCGAGCGTCTGATACAAACGCCCGAGCCGGTAATGGGCATCGGCCTGCGCCGGATCCAGTTCAACCGCATGAAGCAGCGCCGCGATGGCCTCGTCATATTTTTTCTGCTGCGTATCGATGGCGCCCAGATCGACATAGGCCAGGCGTATATCTTTTCTGCTCTGCACGGCCCGGTTCAGGAACTCGAGCGCCTTCTCTGGATGATTATTTTTCCATTCGATGTCGCCGAGGTAAGCCAGCGCCTGCGCCTGGTTGGGATCATTGGTCAACTCTGCTTCAAATTCTTTTTCAGCATTGTCATACTGATGCAGCTTCCAATAAAGAAAACCGATTCCGAAATGCACGCTGGGCTCGTGCGGAGCGATTTTCGCCGCCACTTGAAATTCCTCGATCGCCTCGGAAGTTTTTCCCAAACCGTCCAGCGCTTCGCCGCTCAGGATGTGCGCGCTCGCGGACTCCGGGTCCGTCTGCAGAATCTGGCGGAATTCTTCCTGGGCGCAGGCATAGTCCTTTGCCCACAAGCAGCTCTGGGCCAGCACCTGGCGCAGTTCAGTATTGGCCGAGCCCGAAGCTGCCACCACTTTCAGATTTTTCTCGGCTTCTGCAAATTCTTTGACCCCGTAGTAGCTCAAGCCGAGCAGGGTTTGTGCCTGAGAATTCTTCGGATCGCCTTCCAGGACGGCGCGGAAAGGCCCAATCGCGGCCCGAAACTCGCCCTGCTTGAACTCCGCCAGACCCAGGTTCAGCTGCATCCCCGGCAGCTTTGGATCCAGCTTGATCGCCTGGCGATACGCCGATGCCGCTTCCTGATACTTCTGCTCCCGGGAGAGAACTACTCCCAGGCTGGCGTAGGCCGCTGCGTCGTCAGGATGCTGCTGGGTAATCGCCCGCCAGGCCTGTGCCGCTTCCGGCAGCTTGCCCTGGGTTTCGAGAGCCTGGGCTTCCTCCGGAGTGGCAGTTTGAGCGCTTGCAAGGCTGGCTGAAAAGCTCGCCGAAAGAGTAATCGCGAGTGCGGCGTGCAATCTCCAGTTCTTCATGCCGGCAACCAGCGTACCCAGGATATCCATCGGTGAACAGGATCAGTTTTGCCCCTCCAGCAGCGAGGCCCGAAGATCGCACAGTATAAATGCCCCACTCGCAGGCTATGCGAGTGGGGCATGTTGTGAGCCCTGGGGAGGGCCTAGTAAATCAGCTTCAGACCAAGTTGGAACTGCCGGCCGTCGTAAGCATTCGTAATCTGGCCGAAGTTGCTGGCGCCCAAATTGTTGCTGAGACCGCCCAGGTTGGAGTTGCCTTCAAACTGGGTGTGGTTGAAGGCGTTGAACGCCTCCGCCCGGAACTCCATGCGGAACCTTTCCGTAAAGGCAAAGTTCTTGAGGAGCGACAGGTCGAAGTTGTTGTGGCCGGGACCGCGGATGGCGTCGAAGCCCAGGTTGCCGTAGCAATCTGGGCCGGTTACGCAGGCCGGCGCCGAGAACGAGGACGGGCTGAACCATGTCACATTCGTACCATCCTTAGTCTTGGGGTAAGAGATCGAGCCGGTTAGATTGGGCCGCGTCGAGGTATTGCCGAGAACGCTAGCGGAGGTGGTTCCGTTCACTCCGAGGTTGACGGGCGCTCCCGATTCTTCGGTGACGATTCCCGAGAACTCCCATCCGCCTAAGGTCGACCTCACCAGGCGGCTCCCGCTGTTCCGGAATATTGGGAGTGCGTAGACGAAGTTGGCGAAGAACACGTTCCTGCGGTCGAACACGGACGGCCCGAAATCGTACCTCCATCCCTGATAAGGATTGGTGGCGTTTTCGAGATCGCCACCGCTGCCGGTCGACGTTGTCGCATCCTCCGCCTTGGCAAGAGTATAGGAGACCTGCAGATGCAGATCACGCTTGACAGTTCCGGTCAGCGAAGTTTGCAGTGAGTTGTAGCTGGCATTGGCGCCGTTAATAGACATCCGGATTCCACCGAAGCCGGGGTACTGTAGCGTCGGATCTATGTTGATGCTGGGTGCGCCCGGCTTGATCAGTGCCGGGAGATCGGCTTCCGCGGGGAGGTTGATCGCCTGGTAGTAGTTCTCGTGCCGTCCCTGGCTGCCAACGTACGAAATGCTCAACACTGCGTTCGTGCCCACAGACTGCTGGACACCCGCACTGTACTGGTAGCTGACCGGAGGTTTGTAATTGTCAGCGATACCGGTGACCCCGAGAGGAAGAATGGGCAAGGTCGCAGCACTAATTGTTGAACCGGCGGTGGCTCCTGCAACGACGAGGCCCGGATTCTGCAGAGAAACGCCGTTGAGCGTCGGGTTGGGATCTCCGGGCGGGTTCACGGCACCGTTGTACATATCGTTGCCCTGAATGCGTTCGTAGCTCATGCCGAAACCGCCGCGAATGACGGTCTTGGCGTGACCCGTAAGGTCATACGCGAAGCCCAGCCGTGGACCCCAATTATTCCACGAATTGTTGACCAAGCCCTTGGGAATGCCATTCACACCGCCGATGCCGATACCGTTGGTGTAGAACTGAACGCCGCCCAGAGTCGGGTTGGTGCTGGTAATAACGCCGGGACTGTTCCCGCCGGCACACAGCGGGACAGAGTTGGGGCCGCAGACGTGCCCCTGGGAGTCGAACGTGGCCCTATCGGCCGGGTTGTACAGGTTGGGATAGAAGTTCGAGGAGAGCTCGTTGGCCTCGTAGGTATGAGGAATGCCATCCCAGCGCAGTCCGAGGTTCAAAGTAAGCCGGTTATTCACGCGCCAGTTGTCCTGAGCGTAGGCCGCAGGCGAGATGTTATTCCAGTGGCCGGTAATCTTGACGCCATCCTCCGAATACGACTGGGCGTAGCCGAGCAGGAAGTCGGCGTAGTCGTAGCCGGTGTATGTGCCGTTGAAGGTAAAGTTGCCTTCGGTGTTGGCGAAAGCATCTTGAACCTTCTTGTAGAGTGCCCAACTGAAGCCAAACTTAAGCTGGTGAGCTCCATGGGTCCAGGAGAGATCATCGCGCAGTTGGTAATCATTGGCCGCATTGTGCCAGGGCATCCAGTTCACCGTATAGTCGGCGCCAGTTGTCTGACTCAGGTTAATTGAAGGGATGCGGTTGTTGATGTTCGGTCCACTAAAGAGCCGGTTAAAGGTAAAGCTCGAAGGCGCGGAGAACAGGTTGATGTTCTCCATGGCAATGCGGTTGCCGTTGTAGTTGAAGGAAGCTTCGTTGAGTAACGTCGGGCTGATGATGTAGGTGGTGTGGATCACAGCGCTGTAGGAAGGATTCCCGAAGGTGTTCGCGCCGGAAGGGACGTTGTCGCCGCTCCACTGCGTGGTCCCGTACGTCTGATTGGTCTGCTCGGAAATCCAGTGCCCGAACACTGAGAACTTGCTGCTGAAAGTGTGATCAACGCGGGCAATCTCCTCGCGCAGGCTCGTGGGAGAATTGTTGCCGCCCTGGAAAGCTCCAGTAGCGGGATTGGTGGGCGCCGGGAAGATCCCGCCGTACTTGCCACCGGCGGTCAGAAGAGACGTTGCATTAGAAGCGATCATGCAATCTGGGATGGTGTTGTTGGGGAATGGCGAGCCGGGGACAACTCCAGTCGGAGGGGCGCCGCCCGGGCAGTTTGCGAACTGAATCGATGCTGGGACGACACTTAAGGCCGGATCGGTGGCAACGGTGGGTGTGGCGTGAGGCCCATAGGTGAGCGGCAGTACCGCGCCAGTGCCCGCGCCGCCGGCGTCGGGATACGAAGTAGCTAAAGGTACCTGCACGTTCAGAAGGCCGCCATCAATCTCCTTGCGCCATTCCATGTTGTAGAAGAAGAAAGTAGGATGGTTGTTCATGCCCGGCACCTTGCCGCCGAGGTTGAAGCCGTAGACGTTGTAACGCAATTCAGCGACAGACTGCGGCGCGGGGTTGAAGTAATTGCGGGCATCGAGATCGTCGTTGCGGAAGAACTCCCAAGCCTCACCGTGAAACTGCTTGGTTCCCGACTTGATTACGGTGGCGATCTGTGCCGCGGAAGCCAAGCCGTACTCAGCGCTGTAGTTCGAGGTCATGTTCCGGAACTCGGCGAGGGAGTCGATGGAGGGCATGACGCTGCCGCTGCTGCCGCCGCGGTCGAGGTTTTCGCCGCCGTCAATGAGTTGCAGGTTGTGGCCCGCGCGCTCGCCGTTGATGCTGACCGTACTATCACCGCTGACGGGAGTAAAAGCTATGCGAGACCCTTGGAGGCTCGATGCTCCCGGCGCCAGGGCGAACAACGAGTAGAGGCTGCGCCCGTTGGTGGCCAACTGAGTCACCTGTTGTCCAGTAATGACGTTGCTGACTTCGCCGGTGTCGGTCTGCACCGCGACCGCATTCGCCTCCACGGTCACGTTCTCTTGCACGCTGCCTACTATCAGCTTGAAATCGACACGGCTCCGGTCCCCGACATCGAGCACCAGATTCTTCTGTTCCGACCCCTTAAAACCAGCGGCTGTGGCGCGCACGTTGTAGTGCCCGATGATCAAATCAGGCGCCACGTATTGCCCGTCTCCGTTGCTGGGCAGGGTTCGGGCCACGCCCGTTTCGGTGTTGGTGATGGTAATGGTGGCGTTGGCAACCGCCGCGCCGGAGGGGTCGGTCACGGTGCCGAGGATCGTGGCTTCTTGAGCCAGCGCTTGACCGGCGAAGATGACAAAGACGGCTGCTAGGAGAACCGCAAGGCGAGAGCCATTGCGTCTTACAGCCAGGCCAAGACTCCCGGCGATCATGGGCGAGAGGAATTTCATTGTGAAGCCTCCGAAGTCAAATTCGTCAATTAAGGTGGCCGCGACTAACGCTCGCGGAGATACTGCAAACCAACTACAAAATCGTAAGCGTTTACGGTCTTACAGCCATGCCGTGACCGTTGTCAAGTAGAAAATCGATATCCTAACGGCATTCTTGAGGGTTCTGCGTCCTAAATCAAATCTTTTTCTCGACAATCGGGGTTATACTCTTCCCGTACCAAACGTGGGCCCCCTGCCAGCATGCAGGCAGGGTTTCTGAAACTATCTGGCTCACCTAGCGACGGGGGTGTTCTTCAATGTTGACCCGTGCCTTGCCAGTATCAATCTTGGTGCTCTCTACTTTTTTCCCCACCACTTTGCTGGGCCAAGCGAAGGCAGCCCCATCCTCTGCTCCCCCTGGCGCCCGGGAATTTCCAGTCGTGATGCAACAAAACGTGACTGCCGGCAAAACACTAGTGGGATCCAAGATCCGGGCGAAACTTGAAGTCGCTACTTTGATCGGGGGCACGGTGGTACCGAGGAATGCGGTTTTTTCGGGAGAAGTAATCGAGTCCGCCGCGAAGACTGCCACCGACCCGTCGCGCCTCGCGATCCGCATCGACTCCGTCCTGTGGAAGAAGGGCTCGGCATCGGTCACGGCCTATTTGACCGCGTGGTATTACCCCCTGACGGACGCGGAGGGCCAGAATCTGCAATACGGACCGGAACAACCTGCGAAGAAGACCTGGAATGGCCTGGGGCAGTATCCTGACACGACTACAAAGGTGTACAGACCGTTCCCGGGAAGCGATTCGGGCAATGGTGCTTCCGCTCCCAACACGCCCTCCTCGACGGCATCGAACCGCCGCGTCCTGATGAAAGATATCGAGTCCGCGAAGAATAATGACGGGGTTATCGCGATTGTGTCCAAGAACACCAATATCAAGCTGGACAAATTGACTACCTATGTTCTGTCCACCGGCGACTTGCTGCCGCCAAAGTAGATTGGACTCGCCTTTTCTTAGTTGTGTCCGTGATCTGTCCGCACTGCAACTGCATTTGAGAGCGCGCGAGTGGGCCGCCTCCTTGACCGTTGGATTTGCGCTGTGCTACAAGCGACCGACGATCGTAATCGTTAACGCCACGACATTCAGAAGCATCGCGTTCTCGCCCACAGGTTGACCGTGCGGGTTCCCGAGGAGATCTATCATGCCCGAAATGCGTACTCGAACCACCCTGCAAGTGGCTATTGTCCTTGTTCTGTTTCTTGCCCACTCGGCAGCCCAGACGGCGAGCAGCAGCGTCTACCTGGACCCCTCCAAGCCCATCGACGTCCGCGTTGACGACTTGATTTCGCGGATGACGCTGGAGGAAAAAGCCTCCCAATTGGTCAATCAGGCGAGGGCGATTCCACGGCTCCAGGTTCCCAACTACGACTGGTGGAGTGAGGCGCTGCACGGCGTCGCTAATGCGGGAACGGCGACCGTGTTCCCCGAGCCCATCGGGCTGGCGGCCACCTTTGATTCTCCATTGATTCACGA
This sequence comes from Candidatus Sulfotelmatobacter sp., assembly GCA_050014115.1. Taxonomy (GTDB): domain Bacteria; phylum Acidobacteriota; class Terriglobia; order Terriglobales; family Acidobacteriaceae; genus Sulfotelmatobacter. The sequence continues at coordinate 15,269 of JBEKDY010000156.1, forward strand.
GATGGCGGTGGTCATCGGCACCGAGGCACGAGCCAAGCACAACCAGGCGGTGCGAGCCGGCCGGCGCGACATTATGGAGGGTCTGGATTTCTGGTCGCCGAACATCAATATCTTCCGCGATCCGCGCTGGGGACGCGGCCAGGAAACCTACGGCGAAGATCCGTATCTCACGGGCCGCATGGGAGTGGCGTTCGTCACCGGCTTGCAGGGAGACGATCCCAAGTATTTTCGCGTGATCTCGACCCCGAAACATTTCGCGGTGCACAGCGGCCCCGAGCCGTCGCGGCACAGCATCGACGTGCAGGTCTCGAAGCATGACATGGAAGACACCTACCTGCCCGCGTTTCGCGCGGCCGTGACCGAAGGCAAAGCCGAATCGGTGATGTGCGCCTATAACCGCGTGAACGGGCAGCCCGCCTGCGCGAACACCTTTTTGCTGAAAGACCAACTGCGAGGTGCATGGAAGTTTAACGGCTACGTGGTTTCCGATTGCGACGCCATCGTGGACATGTTTGAAGGCCACCACTTCGTCAAGAGCCAGGCGGAAGCTGCCGCAGCGGCGATCAAGACGGGCATGGACAACGAGTGCGCCGACTTCTTCACCATTACTAAAGACGACCACGACTACAAGCCGTTTATCGATGCGGTGAAACAGGGCCTGCTGACCGAGGCCGACATTGATAACACTTTGCGGCGCCTTTTCACAGCACGCATGCGGCTGGGAATGTTCGATCCTCCGGCGATGGTTCCTTACGCGCAGACTCCGGATTCCGAAATCGACAGCGCTGCACACCGCGAACTCGCGCTGAAGACAGCGCGCGAATCCATGGTGCTGCTGAAAAACGACGGCGTCCTCCCGCTCGCTCCGGCAGTGAAGAAGATTCTGGTTGTGGGGCCGCTGGCGGAGTCCACTCAGGTGCTGCACGGCAACTACAGCGGCACGGCCTCGCACGCCGTTACCGCGCTCGAAGGCATTCGCAAGCAGTTCTCCGGAGCTCAGGTTTCGTTTCAACCTGGCACCGACTTCCTGCGCGAGCATCCCGTGATCCCGACTTCGATGTTATCCACGGATGACGGAAAGCCCGGGCTCAAGGGCGAGTATTTCTCCGGAGATATATCGGGGACTCCGCAAGTCACCCGAACCGACCCCTACGTCGATCTTCAACTTTCCCACGCGGATTCCCATGCCCTTCCCGTGCCCAGAGTTTCAAAAGAAGACATGAAAGATTTTTCCGTGCGGTGGACAGGATTCCTCACGCCCGCCGAATCAGGCATCTACCAGATCGGCCTCATGGGTTCCATGCAGCGATTGTGGATCGACGGCAAACTCGTCATCGATGACGCCGTAGGTCACGATCCCAATCCGCAAGTGGCAAAGCTGCAGCTGGAAAGAGGCCATCGCTACGCGGTGAAAGTCGAGTACATGGCGGGCGGTCGCATCAGCAAGCTGATCTGGCTGCCGGTGAGCGGCGATCCACTAGTGGAAGCCGTCTCCGCGGCACGGCAGGCGGATGTTGTGGTCGCGGTAGTCGGCATTACCTCGAAGCTGGAAGGCGAAGAAATGAAAGTCGATCTGCCCGGATTCCGTGGCGGCGACCGTACCAGCCTCAGCCTCCCCGCCGAAGAAGAAGCGCTGCTCGGAGCCTTGAAAGGCAGCGGCAAGCCGCTGGTCGTTGTGTTAATGAATGGCAGCGCTCTCGCTGTGAATTGGGCGAACGATCACGCCAACGCAATTCTCGACGCCTGGTATGCGGGCGAAGAAGGCGGAACGGCCATCGCGCAAACGCTCGCTGGAGTCAACAATCCTGCGGGACGCTTGCCCGTGACTTTTTACAAAGGGACAGAGCAGTTGCCCGAGTTCGAAGACTATGCGATGAAGAACCGCACCTACCGCTACTTCTCGGGAGAGCCGCTGTATGGCTTTGGGCATGGCCTGAGTTACACGATGTTCGAATACAGCGGCATGAAGCTGTCGAATCCTGCCCTGAATGCAGGAGACCCGCTGGATGTCGAAGTGGACGTCAAAAACACCGGCAAGCGGGATGGCGACGAGGTGGTGGAACTGTATATCACTTTCCCCAAACTGCCGGGCACACCGTTGCGCGCGCTGCGTGGATTCACCCGCGTCCACCTGAAGGCCGGCGAGCAGAAACACGTAAAGCTCACCCTCAGTCCACGCGACCTCAGCTACGTGAACGATGCCGGAGATCGTTTCGTCTCCACCGGCGACCACCTGATCACGGTCGGCGGAGGACAGCCCGGAACCGGCGCCCCTCACGCCGAGTCTCACTTGATGATCCAGGGCGAGCAGAAATTGCCGGAGTAAGCAGTCGGTGCTTGCTCTGGAAGTGTTGCAAATTCGGGAGTAAGCTGCTGCGCATGAGAACAGTGGCCGTTACGCACACTAATCTGTGGCATATCTTGTTGTGCGCCGTTTTCTGTTTGCTGGCGATACCGCCCTTCGGGTACGCGCAAAACATTACCGAACTCAAGAGCAAGGCTGAGGACGGTGACTTGCAAGCGCAACTCGCCCTTGCCGCTGCGTATCACTTAGGTGAAGGAATCGAGAAAGATGAGGCGCAAGCCGTGCGGTGGTGGGAGAAGGCTGCGGAGCATGGCGATACGGCGGCGGAGGTCAACCTCGGAACTGCCTATTCACTTGGGGCAGGGGTTCCAAAAAACGACGCGGCAGCCCTGCGCTGGTACACGAAAGCTGCCGAACAGGGCTTTGCTGAAGGCCAGCGGGCTCTAGCATTCGTCCATCACTCGGGACAAGGCGTTCCGAAAGACGACGCCATAGCCGTGCTCTGGTACACCAAAGCCGCAGATCAGGGCAATGTGCAGGCCCAGTCGGATCTTGCAGCAATTTACCACTTGGGTGGACAGGGCGTTCCGCAGGACGAAGCCGCAGCCGTGCGCTGGTGGAAGAAGGCCGCCGAGCAAGGAAACGTAACGGCTGAAGGCAATCTTGGAACCGCATATGGCTTGGGCGTGGGCGTTCCGAAAGATACTGCTGAAAGCGTGCGATGGCACACCAAGGCTGC
>JBEKDY010000157.1:0-10242 GCA_050014115.1 Candidatus Sulfotelmatobacter sp.
GCGACTACGGGAAAACTCGCCCCGGGAGTGTCGTTCCCTCGTCTCCTGCTGCTTTCGTCGTCAGCTGGCACGATGGTTGGCGCCGCTGGCACTTTCGGGCCTTTTCAACTCCGCGGCCTTGGCTTACAATCCTTGTCACCGGACCGAACTTCCTCGAAGTCTTCCGCAGCCAGCAACTTTCGTTGGGATGTTTTGTGTCGCAACGTTCAGGGGCGGAATTCTCACGAAAAAGAGTACATTCGTCCCGGTATGTCCTGTTACCTAAGTCACTTGGCGGGGTGTGCGTTCTCTTTCTAACATGCAAACACCAAGAGAAATCAGCGAGAACCGCACCATGCATGGGATCGCCGTCGCGCTCCTGACTGAGGACCGGGAACATTTATCCGCGCTGCAGGAGCGTCTGGAATTGACGCGCCTGGGACGCGCCGTGTTCAGCCAGGTGGGCTTTCCCGTAGGACCTACCGATTCCATCCTGCGACAGATTCAGGACTCACGCGCCGAAGTTGTAATCGTGGATATTCCCACGCGCGATTCCCAGCGCGCCATTCACGCGGTCGAACTGATTCACGCCACCACGCAGCAGATTGCCATTTTCGCCAACGGCGAGATGACGCAACCTCCGAACATTGTGGCCAGCATGCGAGCCGGGGCTTGCGAATATCTCGACAATTCCGCCGGTTCCGAGGCTTGGCTCGAGGCCCTCACCCGCTACAGTTCCACGCGTACACGGGTCCGCGGAGGAGCCGGCAAGGCGCCCATATTCACTTTCCTCAGCGCCAAGGGAGGCGCGGGAGCCACCACCGCCGCGGTCAACACCGCAATGGCTTTGCAACTGGCTCACGGCGATGTGGTGCTGGTGGATTTCGCTCCCATCGGCCACGCGGCCCTGCATCTGAATCTGCGACCGCAGTTTGGCGTGCTCGACGCTTTACAGAATCTTCACCGGCTCGATGTTTCCCTGCTCGACGGCCTGATGACCACCACCAAAGAGGGATTGCACCTGCTCGCGGGCCCACAGCAGCCGTATCCCACGATGGCAACTCCCGCCGAACTGGCGCGGCTTTTCGACCTTCTGGTGAACCATTACCGTTACGTCATCATCGACGGATCCAGCCGGCTGGACGCCACGACCCACTTGCTCTCCGATCTTTCCAATGCCGTTCTGGTGGTCGCCCAGACTGATGTAGTTTCGCTGTGGAGCGCCGGCCGCATTCATTCTTTCCTGGGCGAAGGAACCGGGCGCGATCACATGCGCATGGTGCTGAACCGCTACAAGAAAATTCCTGGATTTACGGACGAAGATGTGGAGCAGGCCACGCACTGCAAGGTCTGGTGGAAGGTTCCGAACGCGTTTCACGCCGTTTCGCCCGCCATCGATCACGGCACCCCTGTGGTTCTGCAGGAAGGCCTGGACATCAGCCGCTCGTACCGCGCGCTGGCCAAGGCTCTTTCCGAGGCCAGCAGCAATTCCGGTGGCAGCCCCGATGTGGCCTATGATCGCGAGACGGCCGACGTCAAGAGCAAAGGCTTTGCCCGTCCCAGCCTCGCGCCCGTGCGCGCCGGCCAGTAGCCGAAATCTACCGGGGCTTGATTTTTATTTTCTTGATTCTTGATTCTTAGTTCTTTGCCGCCGGCGGCGACTCCGCTTCCTGCGGAAACATTTTGAACGTCACATCCCGCGGCCGCGAACTCACTTTCTTGTCCGGGCCGGTTGTATTCTCCGTCAGAGTTCCTTTCAACACGTAGTAGGCATCGTCGCCTGGGTTCTGGCCTTCGCCCCGCTGCGCCGAGCCGTTAAATTCGAACCACACGTCGTTTGACGGCTTGGTCGTGAAACTTAATTTGTTGTCATCGAGTTTGCCGGTTTTGAAGAACTGGTCGATGAACTCACCCTTTTCGCTCCCGCCATCGTCGTATCGTGAAATGAAGCCCGCCACTTGCCCGGCATCTTCTACGGTGATCTGCAAGTACTCTCCTTCTTTCAGGAATGTGTACATGCCTGAGTATTGCTTTCCATCGTTTGAAGCCTTCACTGACGGCGCGGGCGAGGGGGAAGGTTTCGACGCCGGAGCGTCGCTGGGCTTCGGCGCCGGCTTCGCCTCCTGCTGCGCCGCGAGCGATGGCAGCGACAAGGACAGCGGCACGGCGAAAAACGCGGCCGCGACGACAACAATTTTGCACAGTGCTTTCATGATGGCTCTCCTGCCGATTCCATCCTACTCTTGCGGCAAGGAGGCAACCGGAGAATGAAAGAGTACCGGGGGTTCTTACCGCGTCGCGCTTTTTTTCTTTTCCAGCGCGGCGTAGATCGCGGGATCGGTGCAGACTTCGTAGTAGGAGCGCTCGGTCCAGCCCTGCACCGAAAAGTCGCGGGGATCAATGCGGGGGACGCGGCTTTCGCGGACAACAATTTTGCGGAAGATGTCGCGATCGACCGGCACCATGCCGCTGGAGAGTTTGTATTCCCCTTTGTCGGACGAGGCCATCGACGCCGGCAATTTCACGTTAAGCGGCTGCAGGGAAATTTCCTGCCGCAACTTGCGGAACGCGGCTTCGTTCATGCGGATGCCGCCCAGGTTGAAACTCAGAATGGTGTCTTCGCTGTTTCCGCCGGCTTCCGGCTCCGCCGACTGAAACGCGTACACGTGAAACGGACCAGCCTGCGATTCCATCACCTTGCGCGCGTGCTTGTTGCAGGAAGAAAGGCGGTCGCTCTCGTTCAGCGCTTCTGAAATCATGATCTGGTGCTCGCCATCCATCAGATACAGCGGCGCAGATTCCTGCAGCGTGATACCAACGCCTAGTTCCAGCCCGGGCATGCCCGAACGCTGCACCAACTGGTTGTAGCCCCGCACGATTTCGATGATCTCCCGCGCCAGCACGCACATTCGGCTCACTGCGAGTCCCGGTTCGCCTTCGCGTTCCAGAATCGCAAGAATGATCGCATCGCCTTCCAGGAAGACTTTCTGTGCGCCGTATTTGGCGAGAAGTTTGTTTACCGGATCGTAGAAATTCAGGCTGAAATAGGAAGCCGGATTCAGTCCCTGGTCCATCAAAGTACGCGTCAGGCGGGTGGAATCGCGCACGTCGGCCTTGAGCACAACATGGCGCGTTACTTTATTTTCTTCCGGCTGGGCTTGCTCTTCCGGCAGCAGGAATTCGTAAAGCGTGCCGTTGACTCGCGACAGCTCGCGCATGCGGTCGTTGGCGACCAGGTTCACGGTGTCCAGCGCGGAGTTCAGCGTTTCCAGCCGGCGCAGGTCGCGATGATAGTGAAAGAAATCCTGCAGAAAGCGCGCCGCCACTTTCGCGCGTTCCGCCCCCCGGCAACTGGCAACCTTGGCCACCGCGGCATACAGGCTAGCGGGAGAAAGCTTGCCGTGCTCCTGGATCATGCGCTCCACGCGGTCGCACTCGGTGCGGTCGGTGAGCGCCGTCTTGAGCTGCTGCGGATTGATGCGCGGCGCATATTCGCCAAGCAGCGGCACCACGCAGTAGGAAGCGATCACATGCTCCATGATGCCTTCGTCTTCCAGCAGGCGCACCCATGCCGCCAGCCGTTCTTCCTGAGCCTCACCTTCGTCCGTGGATTCGTCGGGCGTTCCGCTGCCCACCAGAGCTCGCGCATTTTCGCGCACGTTCATCCAGGAGTCGATAGTTTCTCCGGTGGTCTCCTGACCATACAGAGATCGCAGAAATGTCGAGACCACTTCGCGCAGCCGCCCGTAGCGGTCGGGGTCGCGGTCCCAGTTGCCCATCATCACGTAGTGTTCGGCGCATAAAAAGTCGTCGCGCCCGTCTTCCGAGAATGCCAGCCGGTTCACGAATAATACGTAGCTCTCGGCATCCTGGCCGAACAGGGAGCGCCGCGTGCGGGCAAGTGTTCCTTTTTCCACTTCGCGCACGGTCTCGAACAATTCCTGCCCGGTCTTGCGGAGAATGATTTTCTTGCGGACCTGGAATCCGTTCACGCGCTCGCGGTATTCCATCGCCTTTTGTTGCCGCATTCCTTCGTAGTTCTTCAACAGGACGCGGCAGCGTTCGAGAACTTGCGCGAACTGCAGATTCATTTCCGTGCGCAGGAATTTCGTCACGGCCAGGCGGGCGAGTAAGTCGACCGGAATCTTGCCTTCTTTTTTCGCGCGATTCAGCGCGGCGACGTGCAACTCCGCCAAAATCGCTTTCCACTCGCCGGATTCCGTTTTCGCCCGAGTTTCGCCGGCACGGACCTGGTTGCGCAGCCACGAAGGTCCCTGTGCCGATTGCGCCGCTTCTGCCGAGAGCAGTCCCTCGACCTCGCCGTGCCGGGCGATCTGGCGTGCGATCTGGGCGCGAGTGGCTTCCGCAAACTTCGTGCTCAACACCACGTCGTGGCGCAGGTTGTCCACGCCCACGGCGAGGCCAGCGAGCGAGACCGTAGGCACGGACGTGGCCAGCGCGGGCAGCTCCGGCTTCTCCGGCGCGGCGCCTAGGCGAAAGAATGGAATTCTCGGCATCGCTCCCTGGTGGGTTCTGTTCGGAAGTTGCTGATTACACAACTACATACCGAGGCTACCACGGCTCCGGCCGCGGGCTAAAGTTACCTAGGTTACGAGCTTAACCTGTGGGTTTTATTGGGCTTAGCTGGGGGCTGATCGAGGCGGCGTGCTATTCGGAACTCGCGACTCGGGACTTGCTACTGACTCTTGGCCCGCGCTGCTTCGAACTCGTCCCCTTTTTGCCATCCGATCAGCTGATTGAAGTTTGCGGCTTCCCAGCCTAACGCGAAGCCGAAGCGTGCCATGGCTCCGTCGGCGACGAAGTCCATTTCTGGATGGTATTCGTCACTCGGCTGGTGATAATGCTTCTCGTTGTACTCGCGGGCCTGCTGCAGACCCCAGGCCTCATCGTGACCTTTGAACTTCATGCCTTCATTGATGGAAAAAGCGGGAATCCCCACTCGCGCCAGGCTGAAATGATCGGAGCGATAGTAGTGCCCCGCTTCCGGCCTGGAATCCGGACGAATCGCCAGGCGAAACTCTTTTGCCATCGCCTCCACCCAGGGATAGAACGTGGTCCGCTCCGCGCCTGACACTTCTACTTCCTGCGGAGCGCCCAGCGGCGGCACGTCGTCATAGTTCAGGTCGAGAGCAATCCTGCCTGCGGGCACCGGCGGATGCTTTCCGAGATACTCCGACCCAAGCAGTCCCTGCTCTTCCGCCGTTACGGCAGCGAATAGAATTGACCGCCGCGGCCGCTGCGTGGAGAGGCTGTAAGCGCGCGCCACTTCCAGCAGGATGCCGCACCCGGTGGCATTGTCGTTGGCGCCGTTGTAGATGTTGTCTCCCGACATCTCCGGACGAATGCCGAGATGGTCGTAGTGCGCGGTGTAGAGCACCGCTTCGCTCTTCAACTTGCTGTCCGACCCTGGCAGCATGGCCAGCACATTGTTCGATTCGAAACTGCGCACCTTGCTGACCATGTGCGCCTTGAGGTTCGCGCCCAGATTCACCGGACGAAAATCCCGCGCCCGCGCATCCAGCAACATCTGATCGAAATTCATGCCGGATGCCGTCGCGAACTTCTTCGCCACATCGGACTGCACCCACGAAGCAACTTTCAGCGCCGGACCCTCCAGCTTCAGGTAGGACTTTTCCCCCGAATTCGAGTTCCGCACCACTTCCCAGGGATAGCTCGCCATCTCTTCGACGTGAATCAGAATCACGCCAACCGCGCCTTTGCGCGCGGCTTCTTCGTATTTGTAAGTCCAACGCCCGTAGTAAGTGAGGGCTTTGCCTTTGAAGAATTTAGGATCGTCCGAGGGCGGCTCGTTCACCAGCATCAACAGAACTTTGCCCTTGACGTCGACATCTTTGTAGTCGTTCCAGTTATATTCGGGCGCTTCGATGCCGTAACCGACGTAGACGATGTCGGCGTCCACATCCGATTGCGGCTGCTGGGTCTGGTCGTAGGCTACATAGTCGTCCAGGAACTTCAGGTCCATTGCGTCCCCGTGTTTGGGGAGCAAAGAAAACTTTGTTTCCGGCAAAGTTGTGATGCCGATCAGCGGGACCTTCTGCAGGTAGCCTCCGTTATCGCCGGCCGGCTTCAGGCCATACTCGGCGAACTGCGTGCCGATGTATTCCGCAGCGATATCGCCCCCGCGCTGACCCGTGCCCCGGCCTTCGAGCAGGTCGTGCGAAAGAAAACGCACATGCCAGCGAATGTGCTCCGGATCGATCGTCTCCAGCGCCTTGAAGGCAGTTCCCGGCAGCTTTACCGAGACGGCCTCACGTGCTGCGGCGGGCGCAGCTGGAGCCGGGTTGGCGCCGCCCTCGGCCCACATCAGAAGGCTGAACGTGGCGACGGTGACGGCAACGGCGGTTCTCTTGAAAATGGCTTGCATAGATCGGCTTTCTCCCCACCCAGGCGCCAGACATCTGGGAAAGCGCGGAATTCCGAAATTTATGCGAAAGACTGAAGGAATTGTAATGGACGAAAGGAAACTTGATGACACAGGAAACCGCGTAATCACCTGCACGAGAGGTCAAGCACTCCTGCGGTGGGGTAATTCTTCACCACAGAGGGCACGGGGGGACACAGGGTAAGGCTAGAATCGCAGAGGGCGCAGAGGTTTGCGCCACATCGGCTGGGGACGTGGCTTTTTGGGTGCGCAATCCGTAGATGCGCTATCAGAGAGATTTGCGGCCCGCGCCCGGCGGGATCAGTTCTTCGACCCTCAGCCGGCGCGGAAGTCGCGCACGTCCTCGCCCGGCTTGAACATGACGGCGGGGCCTATCTTTCCCGCCTCGGCCATCTTGCGGTTGATCTCTTCAAAATCCGCTTTCACCCAGCCGACGCTGGAGACTTCGATCTCACCGTCCTGTGCGATCCAGAAGATGGTAGGAACGTTGCTCAGGCCGTAAGCGTTCGACACGGGATACTCGTCAATCTCGTCGAGCAGAATCGGAAACGTTATCCCGAATTCTTTGGCGAATGCGGCCGTGTCCTTGGCGTTGTTTTGCGAAACTCCGAGCAGTTTCACACCCTTCTGCCCGTAGGCCTTGTGCAGACGCTCCAGAAACGGAAAGGCGTACTGGCATGTGGGACACGAAACCTTGAAAAACGCGAGCACGACTGGCCCATGCGCGAGCGCTTCCGGCAACGAAAACCGCTGCCCATCCATCGCCTTCAACTCAAAGTCCGGCGCCTTGGTACCCACGGTTAATGCTGCCATTGGTCGTCCTCCCGTTCGTCTATTCAGGATATTCCACGGCCAGCGCATAAGCCTCCTGGCTTTGGCCTGATGTCATTTTAGATGATGCGAACAGCGCTCTGGATAGGACAGTGAGATGCCGGGAAAGGCGGTACCGCCCAGTTTATCGGGAGTCGACTACCCGAGACCCACACCGCCACAAATAAAGGCACTTTGCTGAACGCCACTTGGTCCGGGTAATGCTTGCCGTGGGATCGCATAGGCAACCGTGTGGGACCGAAATGGTGATGCGGCCCTGCGACTCCAGCACTTCCTGGGGATGCGCCAACGCATTGCAGCAGTCGCCATCGTCTCGAAACTGGAACGAAAAGGTGATCGAATAGGAACTTACGGGACCGTTGCAGCCTCGGCACTCGAACTGCGATTTCTGCACGGCCTCCAAAGCTGCCTGCTTCAGCATGGGATGGCCGCTGACCACCTCAACCGATTCAACGCTGCCGTCCTTTCGGACCCTAAGCTCAACCTTCACATCTCCGGAAATCGCCGCTTGCCGCGCCAACGGAGGATAGATCGGCGGAGACAGCTTGGCTGGCACGACCCCAGTTTCCGGCGTTGCGGCGCTATTCGCGCCTTGACCTTGGGCGCTCGCTACCATGGTGCACAGGCAGACGGCCACTGCCGCAAAGTGGATCGTTAATGACAGCCGCAGCCTCATCCGTAAGATTCTAGCCCCTGAAGAACTGTTGAACGAAATAGGACATCCGCGTTCGTCCTTGCTGCCCTGCGTGCCTCGGTGTCTCCGTGGTCGAGAAGGTTTCATAGCAATTCCGCCTTCCGCAGAATTTTGCGCGCCAGGCCAGTCAGCGCGACTCGCCCCAGACGTGTCGCGGGAATCCATTTTCCTGCAACGCTCTCCGGCGCGGCGGCGCGCCAGACCCGCACTGTGTAGTCCGTCACAGTGATCGAATGCCTGAGCGTGAACGATAGCTCGAACGCGGCATGCCCATCGGCGAGCTCCGGTAACTCCCACATGCCCGCCATCAGCGACGCATCCCGCGCCCGCTGCACCAGGAGCACTTCGCCGACAAGACCGCCGTCATCCCCGTCTCTATTTCGATTATCCAGATTTCGATAATCGAGCGCGTAGTGGAGTTCGCGCTTCTTCTGTCGTGCCGCCTTCGCTCCCGCAGCCAGCTCTCCCCGCGTCGTGCACAGTTCGACCACCGGACACATCAAACACGTCGGCGACCGCGGAGTACACACCGTCGCGCCCAGTTCCATCATGGCCTGATTGAAGTCGCCCGGGCGCTTGCGATCGAGCAAGTCCTCGGCGGCCTGCCATAACTCTTCGCCCGCGAGCCGCCGCCCCGAAAGCCGCTGCAACACGCGCTCTACGTTGCCATCGACTACTGCGACCGGCTCGCCGAACGCAATGCTGGCAATCGCCGCGGCCGTGTAGCGGCCAATCCCCGGCAATGCTCGCAAGCCCTCAGCGGTGGTCGGAAATTTCCCAGCCAACTCTCGCACCACTACTTTTGCCGCCGCGTGCAACATGCGCGCGCGGCGGTAATATCCCAGGCCGCTCCAGGCCGCGAGCACGCTCGGCTCGCGGGCTGCGGCCAGCTTCTCCACCGTCGGAAAGCGGCGCAGAAATTCCGCATAGTGGCCAATCACCGCCGCCACCCGCGTTTGCTGCAGCATGATTTCCGAAAGCCACACCCGGTAAGGATCGCGGCTCTCCCGCCACGGCAACGCGCGCCGGTTCTTCCGATACCAGGCCAGCAGCCGACACTGAAAGCTCGCTGTCTGGCTGCATGGCAGGGCGCGCCGCGATTTCTTCTCCGGGCTCATAGTTCGAAGAACCGCATTCTACCGTGGCGCCCGCCTCGGCGCGTGTACACGAGCCTCGCAGAAATCTCCGCGGCTGGTTTGGCGAATCCGCGTGTCTGATCCCCGAGAACCAGCGAAATCAGCGGACCACCATTGACCCAGGCTTCCAACCACGAAATAATAGCTGTGCCTGGCATCCGCAACATTTGCGTGAGTTGGCTCACGCCTCATTACGAGGAGCACCATGAACGACTTCAACCGCAAGGTGGAAGACGCGTCCGCGCGTGTTGGCAAGACCATCAACGAGGCCGCAGAACGTCTGGAGCAGGAAATCCCGGAGTTCATCAAGTACCTGAACGACGAGGTCGTGCCCGCGGTTCGGTCGCGCTCGACCAAGGCGCTGCGCGTAGCCTCGGAGAAGCTCACCGCATTCGCCGACTACATGGAAAAGCATCCGGGCACGACGGCCAAGTAGCTTTCACTGGCGCGGTTGCGATGACGCTGGTTCTCCTGATCACGCTTCTGCTGCTCGCCGCTTGTGGACATCCCAAGCAGGCGCGGGTCGAGGTGCCGCCGGCGCCCGCCTCAGTCGGCGTGGCCACTACCGGGAAGCCGTCGTCATCGTCGCCTCCGTCGTTATCTGTGCCCGCCAAGGCTTCCCCGCCGCGGCGCAATGACGGCGGTGAAAACGCCGACGCCGCCGATCCCGACCTCGCCGAACCTTCGATCCCAGCAGGCACCACTCCGATCGCCACCGAAACCGGCAAGGCCAGCTGGTATGGACCCCCTTACCACAACCGCCGCGGATCGAATGGCGAAGTCTACAACATGCATGCGATGACCGCCGCGCACCGCACTCTGCCGCTCGGCTCTGTCGTGCGCGTGACGAATCTAAAGACCGCGCACTCGGCACTGGTTCGCATCACCGACCGCGGACCGTTCATCCCCGGCCGTGTTCTCGACCTTTCACTCGCCGCCGCCCGCAAGCTCGATGTGTATCAGCCCGGCACCGCCGAAGTGAAGGTGGAAGTGATGGAGACGCCCGCGCCGCTCGATTCCGGCGGGAAGTGGGCCGTGCAAATCGGCAGCTTTCCGGACGAAGACGTTGCCACCGAGTTCGCCGACCACCTCACCCGCCGCTACCGCACCGCCAGGGTGCTGCGCTTCGCCAGTCCCGCCGGCGGCTGGTGGATTCGCATCCGCGTCCTCGACGACGA
>JBEKDY010000158.1:0-10178 GCA_050014115.1 Candidatus Sulfotelmatobacter sp.
TCTTTAGACAAATCCCGGCCGCCCGATTGTCCTATCATCGAGACCGAATCGTGCACCCCAACCGCACCGACGCCGCCGAGATTGAGTCGCTCTACCGCCAGCACGGTGCGGCTCTCCTGCTTTTCGCCTCGGCCATCACCGGAGAACGCAGCCGCGCGCAGGATGCTCTCCATCATGTCTTCCTCAAACTGATCGAGGACGGCAACCTGCGCCACGCCCTCGACAAAAAAGCCTACCTGTTCGCCTGCGTGCGCAACGCTGTGCTGAACGAAGCCAAGATTCGGAATCGCCATACGCCCCTCGACTCGGACTCTGCCAGATTCACCGCAGCTTGGTTCACATCGCCGGACCGGGACTATGCCGCAGAACGTAATCTTCGCCATGCCTTGTCCGGTATTCCCGACGAGCAACGCGAAGTTATCGTGCTGCACATTTGGGGAGAACTCACCTTCGCCCAGATCGCTGATTTGTTGGAGATCAGCGCCAATACCGCCGCCTCGCGCTACCGCTACGCCCTCGCCAAATTGCGCGAGACCATGCTGCCCGCTGTGAATGACAAGGAGGACCCCTGTGCCAATTCCCGAGGATGAACGAGGGACTGAGGAACAATTGAAGAACGAACGTCTGAATCATGGGCGCATCGACGATCCGCCGCTCGACGAAAAATTCGAAGTCTATCTGAAGGAATTTCGTCCGCTCGCTCCGCACCCGCTTTCGGCGGAAAGCCACGCCCACGCAACGAGGCGCTGGCTCGTGCTCGCGGCCCGGGCCGCAACCGCAGCGGCCGTCGTCGCAGTCGCCATCCTCGCCTTTCACACGCGAACCGGTCGCGTCGCTCCATCGGTCGAGAGCTCTGCGATTGCGGACCAGTTAGCCAAACCCCATGCTCTCACCATCCGCAGCGCCAACGCGTTGCTCTCTACAGCGCCTTCGTTCAAGGATGCACTCGACCAAATGGCCTTCCCGCCGAAGCAGTCCCCGTTGCCCGCAGACAAACGCAGCGCCCTCGCCGAGCTCAGCAAGGAGAAAATAAAACTATGAAAATTTCAAGCACGGCCAAAAACAAATCCGCATTCCTCCGCGAAATCCGCAGATCGATTCCATCCGTGCTCATGGTCGCGATCCTGCTGGTCAGCACAGCCTTTGCTCAGCAAACGCCGAGCATCGGCGACAACGCCGCCCTGCGCTACTACGCTGCGTTTGCCCAGATGCAGGATTACGCCATCACCGACGCCGAAGCGAAAAAACTCAACGGCATTCTCGACGGTCCCGTCCCCTACGACGATTCGCAATACAAAGCCCTGGTCGAGAAAAACAAGCCCGCTCTTGAAACCATGGCCCGCGGCGCAGCCCTGCCCAAGTGTGACTGGGGCCTCGATTACATTGGCGAAGACACGCCCGTCGACTACGCTCGAAGTGGATTGGCCCTCGGCCGCCTCAACGTTCTCTATGCTTTTCACTTATTGATCGCCGGCGACAAAGATGGCGCGGTGAGCGCGATCAAAGCGGGATTGCGTTTTTCGCAAGACGTTGCCAACGGAGGATCGCTTTTCGCCACGCTCGCGGCTAAAAGCCTGCTGGTGACTCATCTGCGAGCGATCGCGTTTGTCCTGCACACCGAAGAGCTGTCCGCTGCGCAGCGATTGGTGCTGCAAAAAGGAGTCACGCAGCTCGGCCCCAACGCTCTCGATTGGCCATCCGCCGCGAAACGTGATCTGGAAAGCCTACGTAGCCGTTATTCCAACGACCCGCAAACTTCCGCGTCCCTGACACGGATCATTTCGTCCTACGTCGCTGCTCTCAACGTTCCTTCGAAACTGCCCGCCGTGAAAGAGGCGATTGGCAGCGCACCACAACCGCTCGCAGACTTGATCCCGAATGCAAAACGCGTGTGGGAAGAGAAGCAAGACCTCAGCAATCAACTCGGGCAGACGCGCACGCTGCTGCAATGAGCCAAGGGTTTCCTTCGTGCACCTCAGTGTCCTTCGTGGTGAGCGCATTCTGCCTGAAGAGTTGCATCAGTTTCGCGATAGACTCTTACTCTCCCTCACCAGGGCCGCCACAGCGGCGCTGAACACGCCGCGCACTCCGGGCTCGAAGTCATGCATCGACTTTCCGATCATGAGCATTGCCATGCCGTGCGCCAGCATCCACAGCGCCAATGCCGGGCGGGTGTGATCGTCGGGAACGCCGCCCAGCTTCTCGGCCAATTTCCTTCTCACCGCGTCCAGGGCAGGCCGTGTCTCGCGACTGGGAGCCCGCCCGGCGCGCGACGCGCGGAACAGTTCATATTCGTGCTGATAGAACAGCTCGTATTCATGCGGATGGCTTAGGCCGTAATCCACATAGCGCTCGCATATCTCTTCGGGCGTCCGCGAAGCTTCCGCCAGTGCCGTGATCTCTGCCCGCATGCGTTGCACCAGGGCACGCAGAATATCGTTCCGGTCCTTGAACCGCCGGTAGAGCGCGGGCGTGTTGGTGCCCGCGGCCTTGGCCACGGCGCGCATGGTGAGAGCGTGTTCGCCGCCCTTAGCCCAAAGCTTGCTGGCGGCGGCTAAAATGCGTCCTTCAAGATCGGGATCCGGATGCCGTGGCATTTGATTACCCTCGATTCAAACCGCTTGTCAATTATTGTATTGACAATGTATACGTAACGTTGTATAAATAATTTAGCACAAGGGCCCTCCCCTGCTTTACATCCTCTGATGTCAGGTTTGGTGCTGCCGGTGGTTCACCCGCCGGCGGAGTGCTTGCCGGGTTTTTCCCCGCACCATGAGGTCCAAGGCCCTTCCGTAATGTGCGCGATAACGTTTACGATGTAACCATTACGCTGTAAATAGTATTTCGGATTCTTCGTCTTTGGATGTTCGATCACTCGATGTTCGATCCTTGGATGTTCGGATCCCCGGCCCCCTCCCCGAATTTAATGCTGTCCGATGCAGGAGTGTTGCGATGTATTCCTGGGAGAACCCAGATGATAGAGTTGCCATCCTTCAACTGAATTCCGAGCTGCGGCAGGCCCAGCTCGAGCTGATCAGCGCCCATTGCGCCACCCATCAGCTCCGCCTCCGTTTTTCGCAGGACGACCTGGCCCGCTTCGGCGAGCCCGAACTCCTGCGCAAGTCGGTTGAAGCCGCCAGCGCCTTGAACGAATATTACTCCGGCCTAGAGCGCCGCATGCCCGCGCCAAAGCCTGCGCAGCCGCCCAAGCTCACCGAGCCCCAGCTGCTCGAGGCCGCCCAATGCGTTTCCTCTTACCTGCGCGAGCAGCGCGAACACTACGCCGGCCTCGCGACGCCGCTCAGCGCTCACCAACGGGCCGTCATGGGTCCCTATTTCTCCGCCACGCTTCTCGACCAGACTCGGGTCGCCGAGCTCAAGGGAGCGCGCGTGCCCGCTCCGGCGTTTTACGAAAAGGCGAAAGCTCTGGGCTTCGACAATCTGCCGCAAGTCACGCACATGGATTCTCTGACCTTCCTCGACGTGATCGTATTCAACGAAGCCATCACCGAGCGCGCGCTGTTTCACGGACTCGTCCACGCCGTGCAGTTCCAGGTGTTGGGCCTCGACCGTTACGTCGACCTGTTCGTGCGCTGCTTCGCCAACACCAAATTCCATTTCACCGTGCCGCTCGAAGCGCACGCGTTTTCGCTGGAGTCCCGCTTCGCGCGCCCCGTCGCCGGACGCTTTTCCGTCGAAGAGCAAGTCCGCATCTGGATTCAGCAAGGCCGCTATTAGCGAGTGGCGTGATCCGCCGCGGGAAGAGTTCTCAGCAAGTTTCACCACAAGTTGCCCCACCCCCCGAACGCAGAAACGGGGCGGCCCTTAAAAGCCGCCCCGACTCTGTCCTAGGGGCCCCTAAAATCAAAAGCCCCACCCTGTCGCAAGAACGCGACAAGGATGGGGCACCCGCTTGAAGCCAGGAAGCCGAAGCCCGCAGTTACGTTCCTTCTGACCAGCCCGCCAGGTACTCTTCCTGCTCGGGCGTGAGCTTGTCGATCTTAATGCCCATCGACTCCAGCTTCAGTTTGGCTACGCGTTTGTCGAGTTCGTCGGGGACTTTGTAGACGGTTTTTTCCAGCTTCTTGTGGTTTTTGACCATGTGCTCGACCGAGAGGGCCTGGTCGGCGAAGGACATATCCATCACGGAGGCCGGATGGCCTTCCGCCGCGGCCAGGTTGATCAGGCGGCCTTCGCCCAGCAGGTTGATCTTGCGTCCGTCTTTGAGGGAATATTCGTCGACGAAGCTGCGCGTGGTGCGCTTGGACGACGACATTTTTTCGAGCGCGGGAATATCGATTTCCACGTTGAAGTGGCCGGAGTTGGAGATGATCGCGCCATCCTTCATCAGGTCGAAGTGTTCTTTGGTGAGCACGCTCTTGTTGCCGGTCACGGTGCAGAACACGTCGCCTAACTTGGCAGCTTCGGTCATCGACATCACGCGGAAACCGTCCATGACGGCTTCGAGCGCTTTCGTGGGATCGATTTCGGTGACGATCACTTCCGCTCCCGCACCGCGGGCGCGGCTGGCCAGTCCGCGGCCGCACCAGCCGTAGCCGGCGACCACGAACTTCGAGCCGGCCAGCAGGAAATTGGTGGCGCGGATGATGCCGTCGATCGTTGACTGCCCCGTACCGTAACGATTGTCGAACAAATGCTTGGTGTCGGCGTCGTTCACGGCGATGATGGGAAACTTCAACACGCCCTCTTTTGCCATCGCGCGCAGCCGGATCACGCCGGTGGTGGTCTCTTCCGTGCCGCCAATCACGCCTTCGAGCGCGTCGGTGCGCTTGGTATGCAGGATGGTGACAAGGTCGGCTCCATCATCCATGGTGATGTGCGGCTTGTGATCGATCGCCGCGAGAATGTGGTTGTAGTATGTGTCGTTGTCTTCGCCCTTGATGGCGTAGACGGGGATGTTCGAATCGCGCACCAGGCTGGCGGCAACATCATCCTGAGTCGACAGAGGATTCGAGGCGCACAGCACCACGTCCGCGCCGCCATCGCGCAGGCAGATCGCCAGGTTCGCGGTCTCGGCCGTCACGTGCAGGCATGCGGAAACGCGGATGCCCTTCAGCGGCTGGTTCTTGATGAATTCTTTGCGGATAATCTGCAGCACCTTCATGGACTGGTTCGCCCACTCGATGCGCTTCTTGCCTAAATCGGCCAGTTCGACGTTCTTGATGTCGCCATTGATTGCTGCGGTTGACATGCTTCTCCTCGGTGGCGCTTTATGCGCGAAAAAATTCTAATTACTTGATTCGGATTACTTGATTCTGATTACCATGATGACGACGGCAATAAGAATGTTTTTATGTTGCCAGCTTCACTACTTTTGCAGAATACACAAACTCCGGAGCCCGGTCAGAATTTCGAAGTGCTCGTTGGGTCATGCGCCTTCCGGCCTGCGCCGGAGTGGCACTTTGGTTCGCTTTTCTTAGCGTCCTCTGCGGAACTTCTTTGCGAACTTTGCGGTTACGTCCTTGCACTTTGCCGGGAAAGCTTTTTAACCGCAAAGGTCGCAAAGAACTGCCGCAAAGATCGCAAAGGAAAACCGGGGTGCCCCATTTCTCGCGTCTTTTGCGAGAAGTGGGATTTCGCTGAAGCCCGACAGCTGAAGCCCGAAGCCCTACTTGCGCGCCGCTGCCGGCTGACCCACTCCCGCATCGCTGGCCAGCTTGGCCGCTTTGTCGGTTGCTTCCCACGTGAAGTCGGCGTCGCTGCGTCCGAAATGTCCGTAGGCCGCGGTTTTCTTGTAGATCGGCCGCCGCAAGTTCAGCGAATCGATGATTCCCCGCGGAGTCAGCTTGAAATGCGCCCGCACCAGGTCCGGAATAATCGCAGGATCGACTTTCGCCGTGCCGAACGTTTCGACCAGCACGCTCACGGGATCCGCCACGCCGATGGCGTAAGCCAGCTGCACTTCGCAACGGTCGGCCAGTTTCGCCGCGACGACGTTTTTCGCAATGTGCCGCGCCATGTAGGCGGCCGAGCGATCGACCTTGGTCGGATCCTTGCCGCTGAAGGCGCCGCCGCCGTGGCGTCCCATGCCACCGTAGGTATCGACGATGATCTTGCGCCCAGTCAGACCGGTATCGCCCATGGGGCCGCCGATGACGAAACGTCCCGTGGGATTGATGTGGTACTTGGTGTCTTCATCGAGCAGGTGAGCCGGAAGCACGGCCTGAATCACGTGCTTCAGAATGCCGGCGCGCAATTCGTCGTTGGCGACGGTCTCGGAGTGCTGCGTGGAGATGACGACTGCGTCGATACGCTGCACTTTGCCGTTGGCGTCATATTCGACTGTGACCTGGGATTTTCCGTCGGGACGAAGGAAGGGAAGCGTTCCGTTCTTGCGCATTTGCGAGAGCCGCATGACCAGCTTGTGCGCCAGCGAGATGGGAGTGGGCATCAGCTCCTCGTTTTCGTTGCAGGCATAGCCAAACATCATGCCCTGGTCGCCGGCGCCTCCGGTGTCTACACCCATGGCGATGTCGCCGGATTGCTTGTTGATGCTGGAGATCACGGCGCAAGTGTTGCAGTCGAAACCGTAGACGGCATTGTCGTAGCCGATGGCACCGACGGTGCCGCGGACTACGCTTTGGAAATCGACATAAGCTTTGGTGGTGATTTCGCCGGCGATGACTACGAGGCCGGTGGCGGTAAGAGTTTCGCAGGCGACGCGGCTGAAATTGTCTTCTGCCAGGCAGGCGTCGAGAATTGCGTCAGAAATCTGGTCGGCGATCTTATCGGGATGGCCTTCCGTCACCGATTCGGAAGTGAATAAATAGCGGTTTGCTGCCAAGTATATGTCTCCTTGCGGCTCTTCTAAGCCAGGTTCTGGACTTTATCTGGGCGGGACCTGCGGATTATCTACGCGGTCGCGAAAGGGCTATAGCATCGAGGGATGGCCCTACAAACAGGCTATCAGACGAGTTTCTTCCGCGCAACGACTTTGATGCTAACTGCAAATGATTGAATCCAATAGCGTAATTGGCGGGGTGGGTGGAAGGGATAGGAGGTTGAGCGGGAGCGGGCTTCAGGTAGGTTCAGCAGCCGGAGTCCCCGCCCTCCGAAAAGCACAGAGAGTGCGGCAGCCTCAGTCGTGGTACTTTCACGAACTTAGAAAAACGTGGGCCAGCCGGTCGTCGGTCGCGCCGAAAACCCACCGCCGAAGGCACGGATCAGCTAGCCGAGCGTGTGGACCGGCGTTGGAACCTGGCGTGAAGAGCGCCGCCCATCACGAAGACGATGCCCGTTCCCAGGAGTGCCCAGGTGCTGGGTTCGGGGATAACCGTGTTTCCTTGCAGGATATTGAACTCGGTGGTGCCAGCTACCAACATGCTGCTTTCGTGAATATCGATTCCCCTTGTGCTGAAATAGTACTCGTTTGAGTGACCGATCTCGTGCCAGAGAGCCCTGGTGAATATTCCCGAGAATAAAACTCCGTCCGGCAGACCGTCAGTTCCGTTGGTGGTAATCGCGTACGTGCCGGCGCCGAACTCCGCAAAGCCGTAGACACTGCCCGATATCAGCGCCCCGGTCGTGAGTGTTATGGTTCCGAAGTCTCCCGTATAGCTTTGGCCCCCGGAGAAGATGCTGGTAATTGTTGAGGTCATCGACAATGTTTGGGTAGTCGGGTTGAAAATAATCGCTCCGCCGGAATTACCTAGATTGTAGATATTGTTTAAGTTGATCAGCAAAGGATTAGCGAGAGTGGAGGCTGTACTAGTAGCGAAGGCGGGGATTGAAAAAGCCATCGTGACCAGCAGGAAGGCAACTGCAAAAAGGCGCGCCGTGGATTTCATGGAGGTGTCCTCAAGCGATGCGGAGCGCAAGTTTGACCCGCGATTCGCTGATTGTCAATCAGGGACTGACTGTAGGACATGAGTATGCAGTCCGCCTCAGCGGGTTGGGTCGGCGGGCGGCGCTGAAGGGGTCGGGGCGGGCGTTGTCGCGGGAGTTGCGGCGGGGCGCAGGCCGGTGCTGTCGAAGATCAGAGTTTTTACTTCGCCTTCGGCGCCTTGGGAAGGGAACTCCTGGCCGTTGAGGGCGAAGGTTACGCCGGCGGCGTTCCCGGCTCGGACGACGATTTCCTTCGCGGCGCGCACCGAGGTGTGGGCGGGGGCGATGAGCGTTTCGTGGACTACGGGCTGGCCGTCGGCCGTCACGGCGATCCAGGAAGTTTCTGAAGCGCGAATCACCAGAGTGAGGTTGGCGACTGGTCGGGGCGCGGCAGGAGTGGCGGCGGAGTGGTCCGCCTCTGATTGTGTTGCTACTTCTTTTGCGCCGGAGGCATGAGCTCCGCTAGTGGTTATGGAAGACTGCGAAGAAGCAGGTGGCGAAGCAGCAGTTGCCGAAGCAGGATGGGCCGCGGCTTTCGCGGCGGGATGCACGGAAGACGAGACATGCGATGACGCGGCCGCAGTTCCGGCGGCGACACTGCCGCTGGCTGGTGCAGCGGTGACCAGGGTTGGGGCTGGCGCTGTCGACGACGACGAAACGCTGACAGGAGCCGGGTTGGCGCCATTGGCGCGGGCGTTGCGGGAGTGACTCCACCAGAAGGCGCCGGCGACGAGCAAGAGAACTACCAGGCCGGGCACCCTCCAGCGAGAGACGTCGAGATCGGAGTGGACCGCCATCCTGCGCCGGGGGCGGACGTGCTCGGCCTTGGGCAATTGCAGGCCGGGCAATTCGATGTCTTGCGGATCGCTAGCGCGCGAGTTGGGGGATCTCCGCCGGGGATCGCTTCGCCGGTCGCCGACCTGCCTGCGTTCCGCGGGCGGAACGGAACTGGGCTGGCTAGAACTGGGCAGCACGGGACTGCGCTGATCGGAACTACTCGTGGGACTGCGTTCCGTGGCCGCGGGCGGCGTGGCGAGTTTCTCCGGTCCCAGGGGTTGGCTGTTGAACTGGTTCAATGCGGCTACGTATCCGGTGATCGTTTCCTCTTCGTCCAGGCCCAGATACTTGGCGTAGGCGCGGATGAAGCCTTTGTTGAAGACGCCGCCGGGGAGCTGGTCGAAGTGCTCCTCTTCGATGGCTCGGAGCATGCGCGAGCCGATCTTGGTGGAGTTGGAAACATCCTCGAGCTTGATGCCCTGGCGCTCGCGCTCTTTGCGGAATTTGTCGCCGAACTTTCCCACGCCGTGCCTCAGTCGGACCTTACCTACATCTCCGCCTACGAAAATAATCATAGGCCAAGGGCGCGGGCTGCGCCACAGTGGGAACGCGGGAACGGTGTCTTGGCGGTTACCGTGGTGCGGGGACGCGCAGAGGAGTTGGGAAAGGCAGTCGGGCTGCGCTTGCCCTGAGCGAAGCCGAAGGGAGTGTCCGTCCTGCACAATCCACTGCGCTGGCTACTGCATTTTCTTTTGCAGGACGACGGTTAGATCGGCTTTGCAAGTGGTGGAGGGATCGGCGAAGGCGGTGCCGGCGCGGTCGCCTTTGGACGCCTGGAAGGCCAGGCCCTCTTTCGTGCGGGCAGGCAAGCCTGTGAAGCGGGCTTTGCCGTCGATGTTGGTCCCAACTTCGAGATCCATTTTTCGCATGTACATGAATCCGTAAGCGATGTGGACGCGGATTTTAGCGTCGTAGACGGGCGCGGCGTTGTCGTCGGTGACAGTGAAGTTGGCGGAGCAAGTGCCGATGGCGCCGTCGATGACGGGGACGATATGGGACGCGGCCGTTTCGGCTGTTGCTGTTTTGGTGTCCTGGGCGTAAGACGCAGGAATGAGGCATGCGGCTGCGACCAGGCACAGGGCCAGAGATGCGGTTGCGATTTTGGGATGGGTCTTCATCGGTACCTCTTCGCTGCTTGCTTAAGGTTGCTGGGGCTGCTGTTGGGACGCGCGCCGTGCTTCCTTTAGAAAAAGGTTACGCTTTTTAATCCTCCTGCGTCGACTGTGTTCTTTCAATCCAGCCCTTACGTTGGGGCGTATTGCCAGAGTCGCAGAGAGTGGTGGTGGAAACGCCGCGGGGCGGTGGTTGCGGTAGAGCTTCGTCGCTTCACTCGGAATGACAAGCTCAAATAAACCATCACAAGCTCACGGCACGATAGGGATCCTCGAACTTTGGTTGGAGTCCTATCAGGCTGTTGCAGGCATTAGCTTTACGGGTTCTGGTTACCAACGGTCATTGCCCCTGTTACGAAACGCCGAATATAATTTTCGCATTAC
>JBEKDY010000159.1:0-11620 GCA_050014115.1 Candidatus Sulfotelmatobacter sp.
CCCGAAGACATCGAAGGTTCCACATTCACCGTCACCAACCCCGGCCAGTTCGGCGCCGTCTTCGGACTGCCCATCATCAACCAGCCCAACTCCGCTATCATGGGCGTCGGTGGCATCACGAAAATGCCGCTTGTCGTCACCGATAAAGAGGGCAACGACTCCATCGCCATCCGCTCCGTCGTCCATCTAACGCTGGGCTACGACCACCGCCTCATCGACGGCGCCGTCGCCGACCAGTTCATGGCCTTCGTGAAAAAAACCATGGAAACCTGGAGCGAAGAAATCGGCTAGAAGGCCGGGATTGTTAACCTTGGGCGCCCCATTTTCCGTGCGCCCTTCGCACCTGAAAGCCTGCCCTGAGCTTGCCGAAGGGTGGGCTTCCAATCCTCCCGCAGCCCTACCCCTGAGCACCGACGGCTGGTCCCTGACCACCGCCTTTCGTCCAAGCCGAGGCATTCATACACAGCACCACTCCATCAATGATCTGCGAGATCCCATTCTTGAACTGCTCCGGATTCACAATCTCCCGCGCCGCAACCGCGTCCGACATCGCCAGCGCATTTTCCAAAAATGTCATCGCAGCATCTTTCTTCTCCGCGCCGGATTTTCCCCCGAAAAGCCCCTCAATCCCGTTCACCAGTGCGGGAACAAACGAAATCCCGCGCAATAACTGCTGCAAGAAGTCCATAAATATTTCTCCTCGATTGATTGTTGTAAGAGTGCCGCAGGCTGGCGCTGATCTCATCTCGTCCACATTCTGGAAGGGCACGGCTTCAGCCGTGCCGCCGTCGATTCGGACGAACGCGGGCTTCAGCCCATGGGGCTTCCTTTTCCTTCGGTAACATTTGTGAGTCCAGATCGCGCCTCTACTTGAACCAATACTTATGCAGCGCGATCACCAACCCGATCGTCGCGCTGATGGCCGCATTCACCACGCGGTTATGCAGGCTGTTCCGCATTTCGCTTTTT
Organism: Candidatus Sulfotelmatobacter sp.; assembly: GCA_050014115.1. GTDB lineage: Bacteria > Acidobacteriota > Terriglobia > Terriglobales > Acidobacteriaceae > Sulfotelmatobacter. Next base: position 970 of record JBEKDY010000159.1, read on the forward strand.
TCCAGAGCCTCAATCTTGTTCTCCGACGCTTTCACCCGCCCCAACTGGCCATTGCCCACCAGCGTGTCCATCTTGGTTTCGAGGCGCGCTAACTTGTCCAGCACTTCCCGCTGAAACACTTCATCAACCATCCGCATCGCCAATAGTTCTTTCCCTGTAAATTCCATAACCATGTCTCCTGATCTTCCAAAGCCCTAAAGCGGATACCCCACCGTAATCGCCGCGCCCACCGGAACTCCCGCCGTATCCGCAATCGGTACCACCGTGCCGTGGTAATACGTATCCGCTCCCGGCGTCATTCCCGCATCGTCCACCGTCAACGTCACCAGCGCCGGATACCTTTGCCACACCTGCACCGCCGGCGGAGTATCCGCCGCAACGTTCCCCAGTCCCGCCGTCGGCCCAAGAGCATACTGTGGCCATTCCACATCCGTCGAACTCGCAATCGCCAGGCTCGACGCGTAAAAATGGCAGTATGAATAATTCGCCGCGCCCGGCCCCATCGACGCTCCTCCATCGGTGCAGCCAGAGGCAGTGCACGTGGAGTCCACCCTCCCAGTGTTATCCACCAGCGCACCGTCCCGGTTGGCGTAGGCCTTGTCGTTGATCAGCGTAATCGACGTTCCCACTCCGTTAAAGGTGAAGCCGTCGATCCGGAATCCGTCATAGTTCAAGTGCGCTTCGTCGTTGTAAAACCTGATGTCGACCGGCTGCGTGCTCTCATTCACATAAAATCCCAGCGGCTGCGTTCCCTGCGGAATCATCGAGTCCGCTTCCATGTTCGCGAACACCAGGTGATCGCTCGTCCCCTGCACATACACGCCTTCATCGTCGAACCAGTTCACCAAAAAGTGCTGAAACGTCAGCCACGCCTTCCCATTAACGTTGATCACCGGCACGTTGCTCAAAGCCATCGGCACGATCGGCGCGTTGTAATAAGTCGCGGGATTTCCTGACGAATAAACGTACAAGTACCCACTCGCCAGATAAAAATCCCACTTCGCCGTCAAATTCGCCGAAGATGCAATCGGCTCCTTGTATCCCCACACCGACCCGAACAAACAAAAGTTCACCGTCGAGTAACTCGACGGCACCGCAGCCTTCCACGCGTTTCCGGTCACGTTGATCCACGCCGACGTCGGCACCGCGTAATATCCCGTCAAGTTCGGCGCCGGCCCGTTGCCATAGGCGTCAAACGCAATCGGATTTCCCGAAGTCCCCGAAGAAGGCGGTATAAGACTCTCATTCCAAACATCTCCTCGCCGGAACAGAATCGAATCCCCCGGCTGAAACGTCTGCGCATTCACATGTGCAATCGTCTGCCACGGAGCCGTCGACGCCGTCCCACTGTTGCTGTCGCTCCCTGTGCTCCAACTGACGTAATAAGTCGTCGCCGCCGCAACCGATCCAAACTCAAGCACCAGGACGATGATGACCAGCGCCAGTAAAATGAAATTCCGCTTCATAGAATTCCGTGACCTCTCAACAACCCACGTAGAGACAGCCGCCTCGGCTGTCCGGTTTTCCCACCACCGCTCGTGTGCAGCGAACCCTTCACCGCACCACAATCTGCTCGCACCCGCCTCGGTACGTCACCCGCGCGCTTTTGCACTTCGGCGGGCTCACCCGCGCATCGCAATGCACCAGCGTGATCTGCGACGCGCACGTCACCGGAATCACCATATTCGGCAGCACCGCCCGCGCCGCCCTGCGCTCGCAACCCACGCCAGTCAGCGCCAAAGCGGCCGCCAGAAAAATGAACTCGCGCACACCGCACCGCCAATCTCCAATAAAAAAGGCCACCGGCTCCAGCCGATGGCCCACGTCCAATCACTGCTCCCTAACCCCTGACCACTGACCCCTGCTCCATCCCCCACCACTCTGTGCACACAACCGAACCAGTCACCGCCAAAACCAGACGGCTCAATACTGCAGCCCGGCGTCCGGCGAAACCGCCGGACTCTCCGGCGTCATCCGCACCTCCGTCATCGCCGGCGCTGGCAACTGCCCGCCGTCCACCTCCGTGCCCCCAAACACCGTCACCACCGGATTCCGGTCGCTCTGATTAAATGATTGAATCGTCGCCGGTTCTGCTGCCTCTGGATTGATCGCACTGCTCATAAATGTCTCCTCCCGAAAATGAAGCTGCCAATTCTGTCCGCGAACCGCTCGTTTTAGTTCGTCATCTGATACGTCACTGCCGCCGTCACGTTTGCTGCGCCTGTCGTACACCCCGCCGCAGCCGTCGTCACCCGCAGCCGCAAGCCATGCCCCGAGGTAAATGTAGTGCTGCCAGTAACCAGCGTCTCCTGGCTCGTGCTCATGGTGATCGAGTAACTCCCCACTTCCGCCGCCGCGGTCCCGTCCCAAACCTGTACCACGGGAAATGTCGTGCATCCTGACGGCGCCGTCGAAGCAAACAGATCGAACTGCGTGATCGTTATTCCCGCCGGTGCCGTCCAATTGCAGTAACTCACGCTCGCGGTCGTAGTCCCGCCAATCGGACAACTGAAGACCAGCTGTATCTCGCTCTTCACGTATGCCGTCGTCGCCAACTGCGTCGAGTTGTTCCCCGCTGTCGCCGTCGGCGCCGTCGGCGTCCCGGTCAATGCCGGCGAAGCCAGCGCCGCCGCTCCCGTCACTTGCCCCACCGAGTAATCTCCGCTCGCCGCCGTCACCGCCCCGCTTCTTCCAAATGCAGAAGTCACCGGCGACGCCGTCGAGTTGTTCGGCGCGTCCAGCGATGCCCTCACTCCATACGTCCCCAGGGTGCCGTTCGTCGACTCCACCCTCCCAATCACCTGCACGCCCGTCGGCCGCGTCGCACCCGCATCGTGGCAATCCCCCGCATTCGTCGTGCTCGCCACCACAAAGTCTCCCGCCGTCGTCGCTCCATCAAACGAGCAGGGAACATATCCGCGATACGTGATCACCGCATTCAGCGTAGTCCCCGATCCGTTGCTCACCACCCCGATCACGCCATCCGTCGCCGATGTCCCTGCCTTCACCGCGCACGCTGGTGTCGCGCCGTTATACACCGCCAGAAAATTCAGCGACGTCCCCGTCGTCCCGTCGTTACACAACTCAAAATTCTCACGTCCCTGAGTCAGCGTATCGAGTGACGTCGCCGCATAGATCGTCTGCGGCGCAAGCGTGGTCGACCCGATATTGATCGAATTATTCAGGAACGGTTTCAGCGTGCTGGTCGAGTCAATCGCCCACCGGACGCTCGATCCAATCCAGAACCCTAATCCCGGGGCCGATCCCGAACTCGAGTTCTCGCTGCGCAACACCGCCAGGTTATCCGTGCCGTCATATCCCAGGGATGTCCGCTGCCAGGTCGATGAATTCGTGTAACTCGAATACACGTGAAACGCCTGCGGATTCGCCGTCGTCCCGCCCACCACATACTCCCCCAGGTCGTTCGCATCTTCCTGAAATAAATTCGAAAAGTACGAACTCGTCCCAGTCGTCGCCACCTTCAGCGGTGTCCCCGCGTTCGCCGAGATGTAGAAATTTCCGTCATTCGAAATTCCCAGCGACGAGGTCCCCGACGGCGCCGCTCCCATCGCGCTCCCCGGAACCGGAGAATCCACCATCCACGGTCCTGCCACCATCAGCTGTCCATTCACCGTCACATTCCCGCTGAAGGTTCCCGCCGCCGCCGAAATTCCACCAGTGCCCGCGTAGTTCAGCGTGGTTCCGCTGTCGCTCAGCGCGCTGTCTCCGCTCACCGCCGCACCATTGCCCGGATACACTGCCACCTGCGACGCGGTCCCGCTGTTCACCGTCCCCGATCCCGACCCGCCGCCGCCGCAGCCCGTGCACACTCCCGTCACCGTCAGGTTCCCGTTGACCGTCACCGGCTCGTTGAACGTATGCCCCGACACCGAAAGTTCTTCCGTCCAGTTGTTGCTGGTCCCGCCCGGATTGTTCGGCAGCGCTCCCACATACCAGTCGAAGACTCCGCTCGCTGGAACCCGGTTGTACAGCCCCGTCCCGCTGTTCTCCACTCCGGTCGCAATGTCCCCTACATCCCATTGCGGACGATTCACTCCTCCATACACGCTGCCCACCACTCCACTGCCGTAGTCCAATTTACTTCCCAGCGTCTTTGCCGGATTCGAATCCACCCACGTAAACGCATCTCGCGGATACGTCCCGCCCCCGATCAAATTGATTCGTCCCTTCAGGTTCGTCCACAATCCGCCATCCGCCGTCTTGTTCCGGTCGGGCAGCAGCAGTCCCCACTGTGCATACCCGCCTCCGTTGTTGCTGAACGCCGTCAGCATCGGATTGAACGATCCCCCGGATGGCAGACATCCTCCCGGCGCAATCTCATTGTCGAAAATCGACGCGAACGTATTCAGCCATCCTCCCATTACTATCAGGCACGCTGGTTCGCCCTGGTACGTCGCGCTGCTGTTCAGCACGATCCCTCCCGGACTGAAGCTGTCAAACGGAAAATATCCCGATCCCGCGCCGTCGATTCCTGTGTAGGGCGTCACCGCGCTCGGAGTCTGCACGTTATCGGTGAATGTGCATGCCCCATGAATGTCGCAAATCGTCGCCGGAGAAATGTTGGTCGCCACCAGGCACGTTGGGTCGCCGTTCACTCCATCGCAGACGTTCGGGTTCGGAACGATCCCCGGAACCCCCGCCAGCAGCGCCACCCGGTACAGTTCGAAGTTGATCGTCTTCCCGCTGAGTGCATCCGCCGTCACCCACTTCACCGTCACGTTGTTGGCATTCGGATTCGTAACGCTCGCCGTTCCCAGCGGAATCGGAACCGTCTTGATCCCATCGGTCACATCCATGATCGACAGGTAGTACGCCTGCAACTGCCCTCCCGGTGTGCCCGCCACGGTGAAGGCCGGAAACTCGTTGACCCCGTCTCCATTTCCGTCCACGGTTAAGCTATAGCCCTGCACGATCATGTCCGCCGCGCCCAGGCCCACGCCCAGCGAGTTGCTCAATCCTCCGCGTTCCCGGTGCACCGTGTTCAGTACGGCGTGCTCCAGACTCCCGCCGCGCTTGGTCGACATAAAAATCGCATAGTTTTGGAAGCCCTGGCATACCGTCGGCCCAATCGAAAGATCGTTCCCGTCATACCATTCCGTGCACGTTTGGTTCGTGCCTCCGGTGAAGGTCGTGATGCCCGCATTGAACGTATTTGGGCCGGGACCAAACAATGTCGCTCCGCAAAAATCGTTGTCGCATCTCGTCCCGCCCAGCATGTTCAGGTTGGTCAGGGTCTCGGCCTGGTTATTGTCGTTCTGCACCACGAACCCGTAGCCCGCATTTCCCGTCCATCCGTTGGTCATGATGTTCGAGATCACCGAGTTCTCCGAATTGTCTTCGATGTAAGACGTCGCTCCATTCGAGAGCGTGTATCCAGTTCCGTGCGCCGCGAACGCGCTGAGCCCCGGCGTGGCCGGCACAATAATGATCGTTCCATTCGTCGCTCCCGGCGTACACGTCCCTCCGGTCACCTGAACGAATTCCCCCGGCCCCGGCGCCGCAGCCTCATACGCCGTGGTCACCAGCCCGCCGCTGGTTCCGTTCAACCAGAGAATCTGATTCGGAATCTTCGGCCAGAAGCCTGCCGGGCACGTCGGAATCTGCAGCGTTACGTTCGTGCTTCCCGCCGTAATCGTCGATGGTGCCGCCGGCGCCACATCCCAAAACACCATGCTCGCGCTCGGCCGCAGCCAGAATCCATCCATCACGTTGTCAAAATACAAATTGGAATTTCCACTGGCCCATCCCAGCGAGTTCGTGTCCCCCACGTTAATGCACGACATATTTACCGTGCACTCAATCAGGCTCGATCCCGAAAGCCGCCCCATACTCGTCTGCCAGTAGAGCGGAGCCTTCATCGTCGTCACCTGGTTCGGCGTCAGCTCCACCCACGTGTTGTTGCCACGCACGGTGTCGTAGCGCACCTGGTTCGCGTCCACTACGGCTTCCTTGATTCCGCCCGTTCCGCTCTCCAGCGCATACCCCGCCGCGTGCGCGTACGCTACCGAAAACGTGATCGTCCCGGAAGCCGAACCCGCCGTGCAGTTTTCTCCCGTGATCAGCACCGGCTCGCCCGGCTGTTGCGCGTCTCCCGTCGCCGAATCCACATAGATCCAGTGGTTCGAGTTCGTTCCGTTGATCGTATTCAGAAATCCCTGCGGACACGGGGAGAGCGTCACCGTCACCGCCCCCGGCGACAGCGCCGCCGGAGTCGTCGGACTCTGTTTCCAATAAAACTGATCCGCCATGCGCTTCTGCCCGATACGGTTCGCCGTGAATACCGCACTCGCGGGTTCCGCGATCGCTTGCGTGGCGCTCGGCGTCGTGCTCACATTTCCGCATGCGCCCCAGGTCTGGTTGCCGTACAAGCACACAGTCGCGCTCGTCGTGCCCGTCCCCAACTCGCTCGTCGGCACTCGCCCTGACACCAGATCCGCCTTCGTCGCCAGCCCCGTGTCTACATATTGTTTCGGAGCCGCCTGCAACGCTGCCACCGGACTTCCACTCAACGTCAGCGGCCCGGTCATCGCTCCGCCCGCCACCGGCACAAAGTTGCCCGCTCCCACATTGCTCACCGCGTTGTCCACGTATCCCTTGTTCGCAACGTCGCCGGCGTTCGCGGGAGCCGGCGTATTCGGCACCGCGGAAAATGTCTTCGTGCCCGTGATCGTCTCCGCCGTGGCCAGGTGCACCACCGCGTTGTCGTTCGCTTTCCCGGCAATCGCCGTGTTCACGTACTGCATCGAGACCGGCTGCGCCGCCGTGCCCGACCCCGGCGTGGTCCGCACCGTCGCCAGGTTCGCCGGAGATGTCGTCGGCACCAGCCAGTACTCTGTCCGCGTCGTGCCATCGTTCAGTTGATAGACCACCGTGTAATACATACCCGCCGGTGTCACCCCAACATTCGGCACCAGCGTCGTGGTCAACTGGCCGGCCGTTCCCAGCGTCACGTTGTTCACCCCGGCGGCGATCGGCGTTCCGTTGGCCAAGAGAAACGCGGGCCACGTGATCACCAGCGTCCCCTGCGCGGGCGTCCCATCCGCGCGGTAGACGGTGTCGCTCACTGTGGTCACCGCCGGGCCGCTCTGCGGCACCGGCGCGGCCGCGGCCCGCAAAACCAGAATCCCGAACACCAGCGCCAGCCCACCAGCCAACCGCCAAAGCGGGCGCCGTCTCGCGCCCATCTCGCCCGCGTCAAACATGATCTCCTCCGTCATCCCTCTTCGTACTTGTGTGTCGTACCGAGCGAAACGCTCACTCTAAATGCTCTGTCATCCCGAAGCGAAGCGAGGGACCCCTATAGCTATCACTGCTCTCAAGTCCCGCCACGGTTTTTGTATCTCCCACCGAACCCGCGGACGCACCACCGCGCCCCACGCTCCGCAAAGAGCATGCTCTCTCACTCTTAAAAATTTTCCAAGAAAATCCGGAGCGCGCCGATTTTCCGCGCTCTAGGAGGCTCTCAGAGCCCCCACCCTACAGGCTGTCATCCCCTCTTAACTTTGTCATCCCGAGCGAAGCGAGGGACCCCTATAGCCACCACCCCCCACGGAGTTTCCATGACGGCCGGTTCGCGTGACACGTTACCCAAAAATCAAAAAGTCGAAAATCGAGAACCCTGCGGCGTCAGCCCTTCCAGAAAATCTTCCACGCTGCGCACATACACGTCCGCAAAATCCGCCACCGGACGCCGCTTCTCGATCAATGCCATCGCATCTTCCACCGTCCATCCCATCGACCCCAGCAGCGCCAGCGCCATCATCGGCGCCCGGTGCACTCCGGCTGCGCAATGGATAAACAGCTTCGCCGTGGGTTCTTCGAGCGCGATTCTGGCAAAATCCACACCTCGCTGAAACAGTTCCCGGGGCTTGTGATCAAAATCGTCGTCCGTCGGATTCCACAACACTTCGATCCCGGCTGCTTCGCCCAACGGCGTGTCGTCGAACTCGATCTGCATGTCGATGATGTGCGTCACTCCCTCGCGCACCACCTTCTCCATGTTGTCCGCCGTCCAGATTCCGCCTCCGACCGCAATCCGGTCGGTCAACCACGTAATGTCCATTCCCGTCCTGTGTGCCGCAACGTATACGAAAGGCCTTGAATAAGACTCGAAAATCTCAGTCTGTCATTCTGAGCGAAGCGAAGAATCCATCGCAGTCCCACACCACCCGCAGTTCTAAGGGAGTTCCGCTCCTGCTGCAGAATGAGGCCCGAGCGCCCCGTGGCTTCATTCTACGACACTGTCTCCCGCCCTCTCCGCAGTCGTCCCTTCCTCACCCTGAGAATGCTTCCCGTCAGCGCTGGTTCCCGAATCGCCGCCGGGTTGCTTCGTCTGGCCATCTCCCGAAACCGCCGGGTTGGGATTGACGGAATCCGCATCCTCGCCGTCCTCGTTGTCGTCCTCATTGACGATCGGACTCTCCGGCAACTTCAAGTTGCGCATCAGCGTGTGCGCCAGCGACTCCTTGTCGGGCTTGGTCTCGCTGATCTCCGTCGCGGGATACAGTCCGGTCGCTTCGAACAAATACTTTACCGGCGCCAGTTGTCCCTTCAGGCCTTCGCCCATCACCGCTCTGGTAAGAGCGGCGGCATTCGTTCCCACGATGCTGCTGATCTCTTTCCTAACCTCGGCCAGGTCGACCGGCTGTTTGTCTTTGGCTGACGATGATGACGACGAGGACGATGTCGATGACGAAGTTGTTGTCGTCGTCGTGGTTGTCGTTGTCGTCGCCGCTTTTTTCCCCGCCCGATTGCTCTTTCCCTTCGCTTTTTCCTTTGCCTTTGCTTTTTTCGATGTGCTCGACACCCGGACCCCCATGGCACCCACGGTGGTTCCGGCAAGAATGCTCTCTGCCAATATCTCTTGCCGCAAAACGCAGAGGGCGCGCCCGCAGGCGCGCCCTCTACCAGAGAGTTCTTTTTTCTCACTCTCTATATTCAGAATATCAAATTGCAAAGGTGGATGTAACATGGTTTTCAACTTTTTATTTCCCATCTTCACAATCACTTAGCAAAAAATCGGTGGCCTCACCCCCTTGACAAGTTTTTTCCACAGGCTCCCACGCGAAGAAGAATATCGGCCATGCGGTCGAGAGCCTCCGTCAGATTGCGATGAATGGTCATTCGGGTACAGCCGAACAGGCGCGCCGCTTCATCGTGGTCATGGCCCTGCAAAACCACGCGCGCCAGAATCCGCCGCGACAATTCGTCCAGCCGATTCAGGCACTTCTCCATGTCGTGCACAAAAATGGCCCGGTCTTCGAACGTGGTCACGCTATAGGAAGTAACCCGGCTGCGGAAGAACTCGCCGCCCAGGATTGACGGGATCCGTCCTGTTTCCAGCGCGTAACGCATGTAGCGTTGCAGCATGGCCGCGGTGCGTCCGCGGTAGACGCGCCGTCTGCGTTGCTGCTCATAGACATCAGCCTCGTGAGCGGTTTCCTTAAAGAGCGGGTCGTTGGCCCAGTCCGCGTCCGCATCGGTGGCGCTGCCAGTCGCATCGCCCGCCTCTGCCGTTTTTTCCACCGTCCCCGGAAACTGATGCAGCGGAAGATGTTGCGGCGAATGTTGTGGCAGGTGCTGCGCCACTTCTTGCGTGGAATATTCAGCGGGCGCAACATCCGCGTCGCCAGGACCTTTCGCCTTTTCGTCCCGTTGCCCGACCAGTCGTAGAGGCGGAAGCGGTTCTGGCTCACCGGACTCAGCCGCGATCCAGGAAATGATTTCGGTCATGCCGCACCGCCCGCCGCCGCGATCCGCATGGCGAAGCGTGTCGCGGCCGCAGCCATCGCATCCAGATCTTCGGAATCCGAGAGGGGCGAATCTGGCTCGTTAGAATCTGGCTCGGTCGGACCGGCGCAGTCGCCGAGCGTGCTGCGCCTTCCGACGGGGAGGATCGGACGGCGCGACGGGGTTTTTGAAACCGGGAGCTCCGCCATCTTGCGCAGACAATCGTTGCAATAGACCTGCCCGCCGCCACACTCCCGAACTCCCAGCCCGCCACAACCTTCGCAGTACTTCAGTTCTACCCGCTGTTCGTTTTTCGCTTTGCTGGTGCGATCGTTTTTCATAATTCCTCTTTTCGTGACGCATCGGTCGTGATGCGTCAGTGGTTTTCGGTTGCGAACAACAAAAAAGCCCTGCGCCGATCTCCGCGCGGAGCGGAAATCGAACGCAGGGCTCGTTTCGATTACGATGACCTGCTTGAGCTATTTAGTTTTCAAGGCCGCGGAGGTCGCGGCCCCGTTACTGCCGAACATCACGATCTTTGTTGGCCAGATCCTCCTATTCTCTAGAGCTTCGAGCCCATCTCGCCGTCAGCGCCATGGGCGTCATAGCGCTGGCGGAAATAGCCTTCCTCGTAGCCCGACTTGAGAACGCGTCCGTTTTGCACAACCACGCTCACGCGTCCGGTAAACTGCAGCGACAGCAGCAGCCGCTCCATGGCCGCGGAGAGCACTTCGGCTTCCCGCAATTTGCGGCGGAATTCGACGAAGCCCTTCTCCTCGTTGACGATGTCTCCGTTGCTCATCACTTCTTCATCCCTGAACCGGAAATGTGTTTGATGCTGCGCGATGGTATAGCTGGTAATTTCCTCAGTCAAGGTTGAGCTACCAAACGGCCTGTGGAA
>JBEKDY010000160.1:0-9983 GCA_050014115.1 Candidatus Sulfotelmatobacter sp.
GTGTGGTACCGGCTTTTGAATTGCGGATTCCGGCTGCCGACGGGAGCAGGGTCGGACACGATGGCGAACTATGCGTCGCTGCGCGGGCCGGTGGGGCTGACGCGGGTTTATGCGCGGGTTCCGACAGGGACTCCGAAGCTGACGGACTGGATGGATTCGCTGAAACACGGGCGCACGTTTGCGACGAATGGGCCGTTGCTGGGATTTACCCTCGGCGGAAAAGTGTTGGGAGAGGAGTTGAAGCTTCCGGCGGGAGAGGACAAGGTCCCGTTCAAGGCGTGGATGCGTTCGATGGTTCCTGTGGACCATCTGGAGGTGGTCTGCAACGGGCGTGTGGTGCGGGATGTGAAGCTGGGCGGCGATCGCAAGTCTGAGCTTTCCTCGTCTGATCTTTCCCCGAGTGCTGGCGAGGACACGGTCTCGATTTCGAAGAGCGGATGGTGCTTGCTGAGGGCGTCGAGCGAGAAGCCGGAGCACCCGGTGCTCGACGATTATGTGTACGCGACGACCAGCCCGATTTATGTGAGCGTGGGCGGAGGGGCGACGAAGTCCGCGGACGATGCCGCCTTTTTTTTGGCGTGGATCGGGCGGCTGGAAGGCGCGGTGCGATCGAATCGGGACTGGAATACGAGCGAAGAAAAGGCGCTGGTGTTGAAGACCCTCGACCAGGCGCGGCAGGTGTACGCGGCTTTGCAGAAGTAGGCTTCCGGGCGGTGTCTGGTCCGGAGCCGTGACTCAGGATGGTTAGAATCAGCGGCGATTTTTCCTTTTTTTCCTTTTTTTTTGGTTTCCGGGTTGGGAAGTCGATCCCGAGGAAGTTGTGAAATGCCGTGCTGCTGGCTGGGTCTGGTGGGAGGGCCCGAAAGGGCGCGGTTACCCCCATTACCGCCAACGGCCCGAAAGGACGGGCCTGCAGGACTAGTCCCTTTATGCCCTTTTGAGACCTTTCGGGAACGCCGTTGGGCAGGCAGACTACCTCATCGACGCCGAAGCCGGGCTTTGATGAGAGGCAAGTTGTTCTAGCCACTTTATGAGACAGATCCCCCACCGGACTCTGACTGTTCTGGCCATCGTGACTCTACTGATGGCATTGCTGGGCTGCCAAGGCGTGAGCGCGAGATCTGATTCGGATCCGCCGCCTCCGCCAGCCACTCAACTGACGGCATCGTCGACCAGCCTTTCGTTCGGCACGGTGGCGGTCGGCACCATTCAGGTACTTCCCGAGACAATTACCAATTCTGGAACAGCCAGCCTGAGCCTGACTGCGGCCAGCGTGACCGGAACAGGATTCACGATCAACGGGTTAAGTTTGCCCATGGTGCTGGGCGCGGGGCAGAGCACAAGTTTCAACGTGGTGTTTCAGCCTACGTCGGCGACGGGAGCCACCGGCAATGTGGAGCTGGCGAATACGGGAACCAACAGCGTGTTGACTATTCCGCTGACGGGATCGGGAGCAACGCCGGCGGACGTGACGGCAAGCCCGAATGGCTACTCCTTTGGAACCGTCGCGATGGGCAGTACGGTGACGGAAAACGAAATGCTGACGAATGCCGACGTCAACAGCGTGACGATTTCCCAGATGACGGTAATTGGAGCGGGTTTTGGGGTTGTTAATTTGAACCTGCCGCTGACCCTGGCTCCGGGCCAGACGACGACGTTTGGAGTGACGTTCTCTCCCTCGGCTTTGCCTGGCACCGATGGCGCGGTCGTGCTCACGGTGAATGGAGTGAGCAATGCGGTGTACCTCGGGTACTCGGGATCGGGAGGCTCGACGGTGGTGCCGGCGGTGGTGACGCCGTCGCCCGCGAGCCTGACCTTCTCGAACATCTCGACGGGCCAAACTTCCAGTCAGACCGTGACTCTCACGAATACGGGAGGGGTCAGTACGACGGTCTCGCAGGCTACGGCGTCGGGAACGGGCTTCAGCATCGCCGGGTTTACTGCTGGGACGTTGTTGCCGGGCGCGACCATGACATTCAGCGTGACGTTCGCGCCGACTGCCGCGGGCAGCTTCCCGGGGACTGTGACGGTGACGTCGAACGCGTCGAACCCAAGCGTCTCGATCCCGTTGACCGGAACAGCCGTGCCGCCGCCGGCGGTTTTGACGGCTTCGCCAACGAGTTTGACGTACACGAATGTCACCGTGGGGCAGACTTCGAGCCAGACCGAGACGATCAAGAACACGGGCGGAACGAATGCAACGATTTCGGCGGTGGCGGAGTCGGGAGCCGGGTTCAGTGTTTCTGGAATCACGACGCCGGTGACGTTGACGCCGGGACAGAGCACGACGTTCACAGTGAAGTTTGCGCCGACCAGCGCCAGCACGTTCAGCGGAACTGTGACGGTGACGTCGAACGCGTCGAACCCGAGCCTGGCGATTGCGCTGAGTGGGACGGCGGAAGGGGCGCCAGCAGTTCTGACGGCGTCGCCCACAAGCTTGACCTACACGAACATCACGACGGGACAGACTTCGAGCCAGACGGAGACGATCGAGAACACGGGCGCCACGAGCGCGACGATTTCCGCGGTTGCGGTATCGGGAACCGGGTTTAGTATTTCCGGAATCACGCCGCCGGTGACGTTGACGGCAGGACAGAGCGCGACGATTACCGTGAAGTTTGCGCCGACCTCTGCGGGCACGTTCCCTGGAACTGTGACGGTAACATCGAACGCATCGAACCCGAGCCTGGCGATCGCGCTGAGCGGGACGGCGGTGACTCCGGCGACCTTGACGGCGTCGCCGACGAGTTTGACCTACACGAACATCACGGTGGGGCAGACTTCGAGCCAGACCGAAACGATCAAAAATACGGGTGGCACGAGTGCGACGATTTCTGCGGTCGGGGAAACGGGAGCCGGGTTCATCATTTCAGGGATCACGCCGCCGGTGACGCTGACGGCGGGACAGAGCACGACGTTCAAAGTAACTTTTGCGCCGACTTCGGTGGGCACGTTCCCCGGGACTGCGACGGTAACGTCGAACGCATCGAACCCAAGCTTGTCGATAGCTTTGAGCGGGACGTCGGTAGCGACACCAGCCGTTCTGACGGCGTCGCCAACCAGCCTGACCTATACGAACATCACGGTGGGGCAGACTTCGAGCCAGACCGAAACGATCAAGAACACGGGCGGCACGAGTGCGACCATTTCGGCGGTCGCAGCATCGGGAACCGGGTTCAGCATTTCGGGGATCACGACGCCGGTGACGTTGACGTCGGGCCAGAGCACGACGTTCACGGTCAAGTTCGCGCCGACGTCTGCGGGCACGTTCCCCGGAACAGCGACAGTGACCTCGAACGCGTCGAACCCGAGCTTGTCGATACCGCTGAGCGGGACGTCAGTGGCGGCGACGGGAGGCACGCTGACCGCGGTTCCCACGACGGTTGCGGTTCCTGGGAATGTGGCCGTCGGGACGAGCGGAACGGCAACGGGACAACTGACGGCGGCGACCGCGAGTGTTACAGTTTCCGGAGTAAGCGTAGTCGGTTCAGAGTTTGTGATCAGCGGGCTGTCGTTCCCGGCAACGATTCCGGCAGGTTCGAGCGCGACTTATACCGTGACGTTCAGCCCAACGTCGAGCGGTTCGGCGTCGACGACGGCTTCGTTTGCCAGCAATGCCAGCAACGCGCCAACCGGCGTGAGCCTGACGGGTACGGCGGTTGCTGCGCCGGTCTACACGGTGGGCCTGTCGTGGACGGCGAGCGGTTCTACGGGAGTGACGGGCTACTACATTTACCGTGCGATCTATAACACGTCGACGAGCACGTGCGGAAGCTATACGAAGCTGAATCCGTCGACGCCGAATGCCACAACCAGCTACACCGACAGCAGCAGCATTACCGATGGAGACACCTACTGCTACCAGGTGACCGCGGTCAATTCGAGCGGCGAAGAAAGCACGGACTCGAATATGGCGACGGCGATTATTCCCGCGCCGTAGGCGTAATGGCCTGTCACGGCGAGATTCAGGCCCGCGGAGCCCCTCAGGGGCTAAAGCCCGCGCTGATTGTGGGGCTTTACGCGGCGCTGAAGCGCCGCTCTTCCACGGTGCCGCACGCATTTGTGGTTTTTCCGCAACCTCTGAAGCCGCGCCCTTCCCCAACGCACATCTACAGACGGCCTACTTTGCCCACGGCCCGCACTGTATCCGACGTTGACATCCTCCTACGATTCCACTGAGAATGCCCTTCCATCGAAGGAGATGAAATATGCGGCGGTTTCTGCCTTGCCTCTTGCTGGTTCTCGGTACGTTGGCGGTCGCGCAGGATCGGACGAACGCGCGCTCCATGGTGATTTCGCCGTATGGCATTGTCGCCAGCAGCCAGGTGCAGGCTTCGCAGGCGGGCGCGGAGATTCTGTCTCATGGCGGCTCGGCGGTGGACGCTGCGATTGCCACCAACGCGGTGCTGGGCGTGATGGAACCCGACATGAACGGCATGGGCGGCGACCTGTTCGCGATTTATTGGGACGCGAAGACTGGAAAGCTTTATGGCCTGAACGCGAGCGGATGGGCTCCCAAGGGGCTCACCATTGACTATTTGAAATCGAAGGACGTCACGCAAATGCCCGAGACCGGAATTGACACGGTAACGGTGCCGGGCGCGGTGGAGGGTTGGAACAAGCTGCATGAACGCTTCGGCCGCATGGCCTGGAAAGATCTTTTTGCACCGGCGATTTATTACGGAGAAAACGGGTTCGCGGTGCAGGAGTTGATCGGCACGGACTGGCGTGGCGCCGCTCGCGCGAAACTAAAAGTCGATCCGGAGACGCGGCGCGTTTTTCTGGTGCACCGTGACTCGGTGCACGACGAGGCGCCTGCGATGGGGGAAGTATTTAGGAACCCTGATGTTGCCAAGGCGCTGCGTCTGCTCGCTGAAGGAGGTCCGCACGCTTTTTATCGCGGGGAAATCGCGAAAGCCATTCTTGCCACCTCGCGGGAAACTGGCGGCACAATGACAGCGGAAGACCTGGAAACTTTCTCGGCGGAGTGGGTGGAGCCGATTTCAACTACATACCGTGGATGGAAAGTTTATGAATTGCCTCCTAACGGGCAGGGCATGGCAGCGCTGGAAATGTTGAACGTCCTGGAGCAGTTCTCGCCGGCGAAGGACGGTCCGCTGAGCAGCGAAGAGTTGCACAAGAAAATCGAAGCGATGAAGCTGGCTTACGCCGATCTGGCGCGGTATAACGCCGACCCGAGATTCGCAAAGATACCCGTGGCCGGGTTGCTTTCGAAGGAATATGCGAAGCAGCGTGCGGCGTTGATCAATCCAATGAAGGCGAATTGCGAGACGGATGCGGGGCGTCCGCCGGCGAGTGACACGACGTATCTGACGGCTGTGGACCGGGAGGGAAACATTGTCTCGCTGATCCAGAGTAATTTCTCGGGTTTTGGCTCGGGCATCACGGTGCGCGGGATGGGATTTCTGCTGCAAAATCGAGGAGCATTGTTCATGCTCGACCCCGCCAAGCCGGACGCGCTCGCAGGGCATAAACGTCCGTTTCACACGATTATTCCGGCGTTCATGGAGCGGGGCGACGACCACATCGGGTTTGGCATTATGGGCGGCGCGAACCAGCCGCTGGCGCACGCGCAATTTGTCTCCAATGTGGTGGACTACGGAATGAATCTTCAGGCTGCGATGGAGACGGCTCGTTTTACCGTGCGCAGCAATTTCAATATTGGCTGCAACGTTATGATCGAGGATCGCGTGCCCGCTGAGGTGCGGCAGCAACTAACGGGGATGGGCCATCAGCTGGATGTGCGCGGAGATTTTTCGCTCTATATGGGACGCGGGCAGGCGATTGATCACAACACAAAAACCGGATTGAACTTCGCAGCGTCGGATGCACGAACCGATGGTTCGGCGGAGCCGGAATTTCCGCCGGGGATCCATCTGGCTGGCGCTGCGGTCCGGGAAGAAAAGCGGTAGGGTTTGCCGGCCGCGACAAAAGGCCCGTTGAGCTTCACCCGACTGGGCAGCCGAGGGCGGCTGTCCCCACTTGAGCATTTCGTGAACCCGCCGCACTCGTTACGCAAACGGTTATTATTGTTTCGTCTTCGGGGCTGCGGGCGGATATGGCGTGGGCTCCTACGACTTCATGTTAAGGATGTGCCGTGAATACGGTAGAGCTGAACAAAATCTGCAAGACCTATGACGAGTTCGTTGCCGTGGATCACCTGTCGCTGGTCATTCAGCCGGGCGAGGTTTATGGGCTGCTGGGGCCAAATGGCGCGGGGAAGACCAGCACGCTGCGCATGATGATTGGCATCACGGTTCCGGATTCAGGGGTGGTGTCGATGTTTGGGGAAACTTTTCGGCGGGCGCACATGCAGCGGCTCGGCTACCTTCCCGAAGAGCGCGGCTTGTACAAGAAAATGAAAGTGTTGGATCAGCTGGTGTTTCTCGGGCAACTCAAGGGAATGTCCGGGGACGATGCGACCCAGAAAGCGGAACAGTGGTGCGAGCGCCTGGGGTTGAAAGAGTGGACGGACAAGAAAGTGGAAGAACTTTCGAAGGGAATGCAGCAGAAGGCGCAGTTTATTGGGGCGGTGGTGCACGATCCTCAGTTTGTGGTGATGGACGAGCCATTCTCGGGGCTCGATCCGGCGAGCGCGGTGGTGCTCAAGGATGCTTTTCTGGATTTGAAGAAGGCGGGAAAGACTTTGCTATTTTCCACGCATCGCATGGACACCGCGGAACGGTTGTGCGATTCCATTTGCCTGATCAATCATGGCCGGGCCGTTCTCGAGGGGGATTTGGGCAAAATCCGGGCGGGATACGGCAAGCGGAACGTACAGATGAAATACGAGGGTGATGCGAAGTTCCTGCAGGATGCGAAGCTGGTGCAGTCATTCAATGATTATGGAAACTATGTGGAAGTGCGGCTGGCTGCGGGAGCCGA
The DNA here is from genome assembly GCA_050014115.1 of Candidatus Sulfotelmatobacter sp. Taxonomy (GTDB): domain Bacteria; phylum Acidobacteriota; class Terriglobia; order Terriglobales; family Acidobacteriaceae; genus Sulfotelmatobacter. Next base: position 6,907 of record JBEKDY010000160.1, read on the forward strand.
TCCGCAGGACTTGCTGCGGGCGGCAACGTCATGCGCGCGGCTCAGCAAGTTTGAGCTGATGGAACCTTCGCTGGAAGAAATATTTATTGAAGCGGTGGGGAAAGCCAATGCTTAGGATTTCACTCAGCAACGTCTGGCTGATCATCAAACGCGAATATCTGGAGCGAGTGCGGCAACGTTCGTTCATCGTACTTACCGTGCTGCTGCCGGCGATTGTGGGCGGCGCTTTTTTTATCCCCGCGAAACTTTCGAGCATGAAGAGCTCGAAGACACAGCATCTGGTGGTGGTGACTTCAGATCTGAAGTTTGGCGAGATTGTGCGGCAGCAGCTTCTGCCCAGCGCCAAGGCGGACGATGAGAAGGCCAGCGCTGACAAGGACGACAAAGATGTCGACGACGATGACAAATCCAGCAATAACTACACGATTGACGTGGACTCGACTCCCAGCGAAGCGGAGAGGATGGCCTTGCAGAACCGGGTGAGCTCCGGTGACATCGACGGCTACTTGTGGCTGAGCGACGACGCGGTGACGGCGCGAAAGGTTGTTTACGAAGGACGGGAGTCGAGCGGGTTCTTGGAGAAATCGTGGCTCAGCGGGCAACTGGATCGCGCCATCCTGTTGCGCGAACTGGCGCAGCGAGGAGTGAGCGGAGATCAGGCTGACGTGTTGCTTAAGCCGGTGAAGCTGGAGATGGTGCGCCTTAAAGGTGGCCATGAAACCAGGGCCAACGATAAAGGCATGTTCTTTGCGATTCTTATCATGGTGATGCTGCTGTATATGGCCGTGATTTTCTACGGCGTTTCCGTGATGCGCGCGGTGCTGGAAGAAAAAAACTCGCGGGTGATGGAGGTTCTGCTTTCTTCCGCGACGTCGACGGAACTTATGGCCGGGAAACTCGTCGGCGTGGGCGCGGTGGGGCTGACGCAGATTGGGATCTGGATTACGATGGCCGCTGTTTACGCGCTACCGGCTCTGGCGGCGAGCGCGAGTGCGGGTGAGATTCATATTGCGCCGCTGACGCTGGTGGCTTTTGCTTTGTTTTTTCTGCTCGGGTATCTGCTTTACAGCAGCGTTTATGCGGCCGTGGGCGCGGTCATCACCAGCGAACAGGAAGGGCAGCAGCTGCAGTTCATTATTCTTCTGCCGCTCATCCTTGCGGTGTTCATGATGGGGCCGGTGATGCGCGCTCCGGATTCTCCGGTCGCGATGTGGACTTCGATGGTTCCGTTCTTCTCGCCGATTTTGATGTACGTACGGATCGCGATTCAGCCGCCGCCGGCCTGGCAGATCGCACTCTCTTTGTTGCTGCTGGTCGCGACGATTGCGGGGATTCTCGTTCTTTGCGCGCGCATCTACCGCATCGGCATTCTGATGTACGGCAAGCGGCCGACGCTGCCTGAAATCATGAAATGGCTGAAGTACGCGAACCGGTAGCGGGCTGCCGGATTCCGCGTCGAAGCCCACTTTCTTTCCGGATGGATTGAAGTTACTTCCAGTTCCAAAATCACAGGACAAAAAATAACCCCAGCTCCAGAGGAGCCGGGGTTGGTCATTTTTCAGCGAATGCGTTTCATCAAACGCGTTTCAGCGAACGCGCCCGTGTTCTTACTGGGTGGCGCCGCTGGGGTTGTTCAGGGTGGCGTTGTACATGGCATTCAGGAGATCCTGCGACGTGCCGTCGTAGTCGGCGTCGAGGGACCACATGAAGCTGCCCCCGAGACCACGTTCCCAATCGGTATACCAGACGCGGAGGTAGGTGGAGGAGGGGTCGTCATAGGTGATGAAGCCGGGTTTGCCGTTTCCGCGCAGCAGGTAGGGAACGCCCGCGATCGAATCGTAGTAGCGGACCCAACCGCCTTTATTGACGCGCTGCTTGATGAAGGTTCCGTAGTTTTCCCCGAGGACGCTGAAGTCACAGTGCGTGCAACTTTGCCAGAGCGCGGTCACGGTCTCGTAATCGTAGCCGTAGAAGGGCGTGCCCATGTTGATTTTGGCGGCGGGGGCAAACCTGAGAAACGCCGTAATCGCTTCCTGCACGCTGCCGCCGGGCTGGCATTCATACGGCTCCGGATCATGCCAATCCCAGAAGATGGGCGAGTTGAGCTGCGCGTCGTCGGTCCAGGGGCCGGCACAGTCGTAGGTCATGATGTTGAGAAAGTCGAGCACCGGGACGACTTTTTTCAGGTTGTAGCCGGGGCCTCCCCACGGGGCGATGTCGGCGGAGAGCTGGTAAGTGGGCGACACAAAAAAGGTGCGCAGCGTGCTCATCAACTCGTAGTAGCCCTTCACGTCAGCCGTGCCGGGATACTCCCAGTCGATATCGACGCCGTCGTAGCCGTTCTGCTGGGCGAAATCCCAAAGATTCTGCACGAGGACGAGGCGCAGAGTGGCGTTGGCTGCTACTGTGCTGAACGCGCCTGCATCCCCGCCGAAAAGAATAAACACTTTGACACCGGCGCTGTGCGCTTTGCTGATGAGTTCCGGTTCGACGAAACCGTCGGGGACATCGATGCTGCCGTCGGCGGCGCCATCGATGTTGATGCCGGCGTGGAGAATATGCGTCATCATGTTGATGGGAATCTGGGCTGCGCCGTAAGGCGGAGTCTGATACTTGGACCAATATCCGTAATCGGCCACCAGGCGCTTCGGCAGAGCCGGTGAAGCGGACTGAGCCCACACAGCCGTCGCGGCGATCGACAAGAAGATCGCGGCCACAGTAAGAACCAGCAGAACTATTCTTAAATTCGATTGCAGACTTGCGCGCGAACTTTCCTGCACGTCCACTCGAGGAACCTGTTGAATTTTCATTGGAAGAGTCTCCCGGGAAGATGCCGGTCATAACCACCCTGGCGCAGGAGCAGAGCCTGCGCTCGCCGACAAATTGGCAGGATTCTATCACGGCTGGGAGACAAGAAGGGGCTTAAATGGGGCTGTGGTGGCTCTAAGGGACGGATTTTTACCACGAAGGACGCAAAGGTACACGAAGGAAACCCTATGGCCCCGAGAGGTTGCCGATGACTCACGGCTTTTGGATGAGGCTTGGTGCTTTTACGACGGGAAATCCCAGCCTTCTTC
>JBEKDY010000161.1:0-9975 GCA_050014115.1 Candidatus Sulfotelmatobacter sp.
TCACCGAAGCGCTGGCGGCAAGCCTGTTCGAATGGAAAGCCGAGTGGAAGCCGCAATCGCAGTCCCTGCCAGAAACCACAGCCTTCTCAGTCTTCCTGCGCGAGGAAACTTCAGACGGCTGGAAGGTAAGCTCCACACCCCAGACTCGCCTCGTGCCCCGCGGTTGGAGCCGCTGGCAACGACTGCTCCCGGCCACAGAACCTTCCGCCGTCACCCTGGAAGGCGCGCTGTTGCGTTTCATTCAGCCCTGAAACTCGGCAATTAGCAATTAGCATTCGGCCGTTGGCGTTTGGCCTTCTCGGGACGTTGCCAATCCGCGCAAACCCAGCGATGGCTGAGTGCCGGGCTAACTGCTAATTGCCAATTGCAAATTGCCAACTGCCATCTGCTGCCCGCTGCACAACCCCCATCGGCCTTTCGGACAGTGACTTCGGTACCTTAGTCCGACCCCGTACGATCGACTTATAATCCAACTTAGGACTGGCATCAGCGCCGTCAAAAAACGACTGGGCCCGGGCTTTTTTGTGACAGCACTTTTTCAACCTAACGTGGACCCGCTCTTCGCATCGTCGATTTTCCTCTTCGGGCTGTGCTTCGGCAGCTTTCTGAACGTGTGTATCTATCGTCTGCCGCTGGATCTGTCGGTGGTTACGCCGCGTTCCGCCTGCCCCAAATGCAAACATGGGATCGCGTTTTACGACAACCTTCCAGTGCTGAGCTGGCTGATTCTCGGCGGCCGCTGCCGTTACTGCAAAACCAAAATTTCTTCGCGCTACGTGCTCATCGAGTTGCTCACGGCCGTGCTCTTCCTGGCTTGCTACTGGCATTTCGGACTCACGCTGGCCACCTTGAAATATTGCGTCTTCGCATTCCTCCTGCTCGGCCTCATTTTCACCGACGCGGAAACCAAGCTCCTGCCCGACAAGCTCACTCTACCCGGCCTGGCTCTGGGCGTGCTCTTCAGCCTGCTGGTTCCGGTGCACGACGTGGCTTCGCAGTTCATGCCCGGAATGGTGAGCCTGCCGTTCAGCGACGATCTCACGGTGCGTCTGCTTTCCCTGTTCGATTCCCTGCTGGGGGCGGCCGTGGGCGCCGCTTTCATCTACGGCGCCGGAGCTATTTATCTGCGCTGGCGCGGCACCGAAGGCATGGGATTCGGCGACGTCAAGCTTATGGCCATGGTCGGCGCTTTCCTGGGCGTGAAGCTGACCGTGCTCACAGTTTTTTCTGCTTCGCTGGCGGGATCGTTCTTCGGTCTCGCCACGGTTTTCGTGGTCTGGATCAAGCGCACGCATCGCTTCATGCGCAGCCTGGCCAACGCGCAAGCCGCCCGCCGCCGCGGATGGCAATCGGCGCAATTGGTTTATCGCAACTATCAAATGCCGTTCGGCGTCTTCCTCGGCAGCATGGCGCTGTTCGCATTTTTCTTCGGCAACCGCCTGCTCGGCTGGTACGGGAGGCTCTGGTGAAAATCCTCGCCAATCCCATCGTGCTGCATGCCGCGGTCGTGCTGTTTCTCTCCGCTTTTGCGTTCATGATCGTCGTGATCTTCATGCGCAAGCTGCGCCAGAACATTGAGGACGAAGCCTCCATCCCTTCGCAAGGCGCGCCCTCGCTCGAGACTTTGCCGCTGCACCTTTACAACACCGTCATCCAGCAGCTGAAGCAGCAGAAGAACGAACTGCAGGCGCAATCTGAGACCGAGCAGCGCCGCGCCCGCACCAGCGAAAACTTCAGCCACGCCGTGCTCTCCAATCTTTCCTGCGGCGTGCTGGTCTTCGGAACCAACGGGCTGGTCACGCAATCGAATCCCGCAGCCAAGCAAATTCTTGGCTTCGCTTCCAGCACCGGCATGGGTGCAGACGACATTTTCCGCGGCCAGATCGCCGCCGAAGTGCGCTCCGTTCTGCGCGAAGGCAGCGCTCGTCGCCAACTGGAAACCGATTACACGACCCCCAGCGGCGAGAAACGTCACATCGCCGTGACCGTATCTCCGGTGCCCGCCGCGGACGGCAGCCTGCTCGGCGCCGCCTGCCTCATCAATGACCTCAGCGCGTTCGCAGAGATTCGCAAGCAACAGGAATTGCGGGCGCTCGAACTACGCACTTCGCTGACCACCATCTCCGGATACGCGCAGCAGCTCGCGAAGAATCGAGATCCTGAGCTGGCCCAACAGTTGGCCGCCGACATTGCACAAGAAGCCGCGCGGCTCGATCGCAGCCTGGGCGGATTTTTGACCGAGAAAAGTTCAACCGGCAACGGAACCGCGCAAGCGGCTTCCGCCAGCCAGTCGTAGCAAACAGATTGGCGGGCAAGCCGCAGAATGGCGAGCCCGCAAGAAAGTAATTCTGAAAAAAGGTGGGACCTATGGGTGGAAACATGAAACGCATCGCATACTTGGGCTTCGGATCCCTGCTGGCAAGCCTGCTCGCCTTGCCGGCGCTGGCGCAAACTGATTCCTCGACTGTGCCGACCAATGCACAAGGCCAGTCTGGATCTTCGCTGGGCGACTACGCCCGCCAGGTCAAGAAAGACGGCGCTCCGGCCAAAGCCCGCCCCAAAGTTTTTGACAACGACAATCTGCCCACGGAAGACAAGCTCTCGGTGATCGGCGAGGCTCGCCCCGCCACCACAGCGCAGAACGGCTCCGAAAACCAGCCCGCGCAGGCGAACGGCAGCGCCGCTTCCGGCGACAAACCGCCGGCCGCGCCGAAGTCTGCTGCGGACGAAGCCGCCGAGAAGAAAGCCGCCGAGGCCAAGCAGTGGCAGGACAAGATCGACGGGCAAAAGGGCCAGATTGATCTGGCAGCGCGCGAGCTCGACGTAACCCAGCGCGAATATCAGCTGCGCGCCGCCGCCATGTACGCCGACGCCGGCAACCGCATGCGAAATGAAGCCGAATGGGATAAAGAAGACGCGCAATACAAACAGCAGATCGCCGACAAGCAAAAAGCCCTGGACGACGCCAAGACCAAGCTCGACGATATTCAGGAGAGCGCTCGCAAAGCCGGCGCCGAGCCACCCGCAAATCCAGCTCCAGCAGCCGCTCCAACTCCGGCGTCACAGCAATAAGAAAGCATCGCGCGGGTCTGGGGACGGGCACTCTTGCCCGTCCCCACACAAACTTCACCGCACCATCACGGCCGCCCCTGACCCCTAATCTCTGCCCCCTGACCCCTGCTCTTCCCGCAAGCGCCGGATCTGCTTCACATGATGCATCCCATGCACCAGATGAAATTTCCTCCACTGCCCCGCCGTCAGCGGCCCCAGAATCGGATGCTCCAAAATCGCCCGCCCGCGAAATTTCCCGTCGCCCAGTTCGCGCTCACATCGCCCGATCACTTCATCCATCTCCGCGATCCTCTCACTAATCTTCACGCTCACACCGGCCACACCCCGCGGCACTACCCCCGCCGGCGCGCTCCGCCCCTCCGGCATGTAACCCAGCCCCACCACCAGCAGAATGCGCGCACGCTGCCTCAGCGTGGCCCGCCCCGCCGGCGGCTTTCCCGCCTCCAGCGCGCGCGTAAATCCCCGGATCGTCCCTGTATACGTCAGGTAGAGATGCTCCAGCACTTCGTCCGCGCACCACTTCCCCGGCGGATGCCAGCTCCGTTCTTCCGCCGACATGCCCTCTGTCGCTTCACTGAGCGCTTGTTGCAGCTTCTTGAGGTGGGAATCCATCTTGCGTCTCTCGCGCTTCCCCCGCTTCAGTTAGAATGTTGCCCGACCAGCCAAACTACCGAAGTTATAACAGGAACAGGAAGGATGCCATGAAGAAGCGGAGCCTTGCCCGAGTCGCACTCGCCCGTGAGAAGTTGCCGCCAGTTTCCGTCCGCGATCGCCGCAGCCGCCTCGGACCAATTCTCGCCGCAACCATGTTTGCCGCGATAACGCTGCTGGCTGTGCTGACCGCATGCACCTCGGAGCCCACTAAGCCCGCCGAATCCGCGCCCCAACCCAAAGGTCCCGAACTGCTCGCCGGACGTTCCGCGTTCCAGAAAACGTTCGTCGCCGCTCGCGGCTGGGCGCCGGACGCCAAGCCCTACCGCATCGAATCCATGGTCACGACCGATGGCGGTAACGGCCAGGATGGCAAGTGGGCCCTGTGGCGCGGCAGCTTCGCCTCCGCCGCGCAGCGTTCGACCAAGTCCTACACCTGGTCCGGCAGCAGCGCCGACGGCGCTCCCTCCCGCGGCGTCAATCCCAATCCCGAGGATAGCTACAATCCCACAAATTCCTCCACCCAGGTTTTCGACGTCAACTTCCTCAAGGTCGATTCCGATCAGGCCTTCGCCACCGCGCAGAAACATGGCGGCGACAAGATTATCGAAAAAGATTCCGCAACTCCCGTCACCTACATTTGCGACTGGAATCACAACACCAACGAACTGATCTGGCACGTGATCTATGGCGCCAGCCGCGAGGACGCCAAATTGACGGTCGCGGTCAACGCTTCCACCGGAGAATTCATCCGCGTAGAAAAATAATTTCCGGAACAATTTTCAGGGATAACCACTGGCCACTGGCAACTGATACCCGGCCACTGCTTTACCACCGCGGCCCAAACACCCTGGCAGATTTGGGAGCGCCTCAGTTTCAACCGAGGCACTCCCATTAAGTTGTTCGGATGGATTTGTTATACAGTGTTAGTTTAACGTCACGCAAAGCCTAGGAGGCAAGTCGTTGCCCAGGCATCCCGATCCTGAACTCGAACAGCGCATTCTCGAAGCCGCCTGCCGCTTATTCGCCCGCGGCGGAACCAAAGCCCTTACTATGCGCGCCGTAGCCCGCGCCGCGGGCACCACCACTCCCACGGTCTACGAGCGCTACCGCGACCGCGAAGACCTTCTTCGCGGCGTGCGCCTGCAGACTCGCCGCGATCTCTTCGACGCCATGAGCCCTTCCCGCACCATCGCCCAGACCTGCGAACGCTACCTCGATTTCGCCCTCGATCATCCGCACGCTTTCGAAATGCTCTTTGACCGCTTCGCCAAGCCTCCGTCTCTGCACGAGCCCTGGCCCTCGTTCAACCTCATGCGCCAGCGCGTGGCCCAGCGCCTCGGTGGCACGCCCCGCCAGCACACTCGCCTCATGCTCTCGCTGTGGTCGCTGATGCATGGCACCGCCACGCTCATGATCCGCGGCGGCGTGGAAGGCCCGCTCCGTACCCAGATGTTCCACGCCTGCCTCGATGCTCTCGAAGATCTCGTCCACCACAAGGGTCGCAAGGGTCGCAAGGCTCACTCGGGCCCCAAGTGGCCGTCCAACCTGATCCTCGGCGAAGGCCCGCAAAGCCGCGTCGGAGGCCCGCGCAACGGCGCAAAGCAGTCGGCGCCCAAACCGTCAAAAAAACGCCCCGCCCAGCGCCGCCCGCCGAAGATCACAAAAAATTAAAAAGAATTTCTTCGCGTCCTTCGCGGCTGTTCTTTGCGACCTTAGCGGTTAAAAGCTCGTAAGCCGCCATATTCCATGATCGCCGCGCGAGTCCCGCATCACTTCGCCGCGCGAGCCTTCGCCGGCGCCATCAACTCATCAATCGCGTCATGCGCCGCTCGCGCATGCGGCCCCGAAGGCAATATCTTCAGATAAGTTTCGTATTGTTCCAGCGCTTCCCGCGGCCGTTCCATTTTCTGCAGGCACAGTGCCAGGTGAAACGTGGCCTCCGCGTCATTCTCTTTGTAAAACAGCGCCTCGCGGTAACGATCCTCCGCAGCCTTGTAGTTCTTGCGCTTGAAATAGTAGTCGCCAACCTCCACATCCTTGCCCGCCTTATGCGGATTCCACGGATGGAATTCTCCCACCGAGTTCGCGTCCCCCGCCGCCACAGCCTCGTCCGCCACCGCCTCCGCGCTCTTCGGATGCGCGCGCGCATCATTTTCCGGCGCATCCACATCCACTTGCGTGTCTTTGCTCGAACTTTCTCCCAGGTCCGTTCCCAAGTCACTCGCATTCACGCGATCCGACCGCGGCGGACTGAGATCCGGCTTGGCCGGCGTCGGTGTCGGAAACGAAGTATCCGGCTTTTGCGACTTCCCCGCCGGAGCAGTCGACGGCGAACTATCCGATTGCGACCCAGGCGAACTCTGCGCCCAAATTCCCACGCTACAGGCCAGCACCAAAAATAAAACAAGCGAACCAGACCCCATCCAGGAATGCCGCGAACGTCGAGAAGAAAAACGCTCTATACCGTTTTCTTTGCGATTTTCTTCTCGCCGATCTTCTTCTTTGCGATCTCCGCCGCTTTTCTCTGCGTCCTCTGCGGTTAAAAGCTCTTGGGTTCGACTGCGCATATCTCTATTCTACCGCCCTCCATGCGTCGCGCGGAACGCTTCCAGGCATCGCCGCGCCGTCTCCATCTCCGGAAACCGGCTGCCTTCCTGTTCCACCAGGTAATACTCCACTCCGCCCACGCTCTCCGCCGCCTGAAATATTCCTTTCCAATCGGCCACGCCCTCGCCAAACAAAACCTTGTACCCCTGCTGCGGCGACCACTCCTTACAATGGATGGACCTTATCCTCCCCGGGTTGGCTCGAATCCACGCCACAGGATCCGCTCCCGCCTCGAGACATGTCCCCACATCCAGCTGCAGCATCACCGAAGGCTTCGTATTCTTGGCGAGAATATCCATAGGACGCTTCCCGCCCACCGCCTTCCACTCCGCGTCGTGATTGTGATATCCCACCTTCAACCCCGCCGGCTCCAGTTGCTCAGCCGCCGAGTTCAGCTCGTCGGCCAAAGCCTTCCACCCATCCGCGCTGCCCCTCGGGTCCGACCACGCCAGCACCGCGTACTTGCAACCCAAAATCAAATTCAATTCGCGAACGTGCCCAATATTCTTCGCGCTGAAATAACCTTCGTCGTTATGCGTCGAATAACACCAGATGCCGAGTTCATCCAGCACCTTCCGCATCTGCTTCGCCTGCGCCTCGTTCCACTCAAAATAAGGCGCATAAAATTCCACGCCTTGGTATCCCATCGCCGCGACGGCACGCACCGTGCCCTCCGCATCTTTCTTCAAAGCATCGCGCACCGAATAAAGCTCCAGCCCCACCGGAATCCCACCCGCGGCATTTCCCGCAAAAGAAAAGTTGCGAAAAGCCCAGGGCAGCAAAGCAGACATCCCAAGAAACGACCGGCGAGAGAGGGGTATCGAAGACATGCCAGAATGCTACTCGCCTCCCGCAACCAGCGGTTGGCTTTTTCTCTTCGTCTCTGCGTCTCTGTGGCGGATAAACCAGATAAGTGGCACCCTTGCGCGATTGCGAGGATGCAGGCGCTAGCGTAATATGTTCCCCCGGTGCCCGAAACTTCTTCCATCATCGGCCACACCTTGTCCCACTACGAAGTCCAGGAGAAACTGGGCGGCGGCGGGATGGGCGTGGTCTATAAGGCAAAGGACACGCGCCTCGGCCGGAATGTTGCGTTAAAATTCCTCCCCGACGACATTTCTCAGGTCCCGCAGGCGATTGAGCGCTTCCGGCGCGAAGCCCGCGCCGCCTCCGCTCTCAATCATCCCAACATCTGCACCATCTACGACATTGGCGAATTCGAAGGCCGGCCTTTCATCGCCATGGAACTGCTCGAGGGCCAGACTCTCAAGCACCGCATCGCCGGCAAACCCATCGAAACCTCGGAACTCCTCGAGATCGGCATTCAAATCGCCAACGGGCTCGATGCCGCACACTCCAAAGGAATCGTGCACCGCGACATCAAGCCCGCAAATATATTTCTTGTGGTGCGGGGGCAAGCAAAAATTCTGGATTTTGGTTTGGCCAAGCTGTCCCCCGAAGTCCGCCATCCCTCCGAATCGCTGGGATCCTCATCCCTGCGCACGCAAACCCATGTCCTCGATCGTGAGCAACTGACCAGCCCGGGCAGCTCCATCGGCACCATCGCCTATATGTCGCCGGAGCAGGCGCGCGGCGAAGAACTGGACGCTCGCTCGGATTTGTTTTCTCTCGGTGTCCTGCTCTACGAGATGGCTACCGGCTCGGTTCCATTCTCCGGCCCAACCTCGGCGGTCATTTTCGACGGAATCCTGCGCTCCACGCCGCAGCCTGCGCAGCAGCTCAACCCTCGCCTGCCCGCAGCCATGGAAAACATTCTCAGCAAGGCGCTCGAGAAGGATCTCGACCTGCGCTGCCAGACGGCCGCGGAGCTCCGCGCCGACCTGAAGCGCCTCAAGCGGGACACCGAATCCGGCCGCCGGCCCTCCGTGGAGAAAAGTGTTTCGCCTTCCCCGGCCAGCCCGGCGGCAGACCGGCAGAAATCCGTCGCGGTGCTCTACTTCGAAAACCAGAGTGGCGCGAAAGAGGATGAATACTTCCGCGACGGCATTACCGAAGACATCGTCACCGAGCTTTCAAAAATCGCGCAGCTGGAAATCTTTCCCCGCTCCGAGATGCTCGCCTTCCGCGACAAGCCGGTTACCGCGCAACAGGTCAGCCAGCAACTCGGCGCCGCCTACGTGCTCGAGGGTTCCATCCGCCGCGCCGGCAACCGCGTCCGCATCACCGTACAGCTGGTGGAAGCCTCCACCCGGCATTCCGTCTGGGCCGAACGCTATGACCGCCAACTGGAAGACGTGTTTGCCATCCAGGAAGAAATCGCTCGCAGCATCGCCCAGGCCCTGCGCATCACGCTTTCCCCGAAAGAAGAGAAGATTATCGCCAGCAAGCCCACTGAAAATCTTCAGGCCTACGATTTCTACCTGCGCGGCCGCAGCTACGCCCGCCAGCTCAGCCTGGAGTTCGCCATCCAGATGTTCGAGCAGGCCATCAAGCTCGATCCTGATTTCGCACTCGCCCACGCCGGCCTGGCCAACGCCTGTGGCCAGTACCACGAATGGCGCGAGCAGCATCCGCGATGGATTGAGAAGGGCCTGGCTGCCTGCGAGCGCGGTCTGGCCTTGCAGCCCGACCTGCCGGAATTGCTCGTCGCTTACGCCCGCCTGGCTTTCGCCGAAAGAAAATATGATGAAGCCTGCCGCTGCGCCGAGCAAGCCATCCAGCGCAAGCCAGACTGCGAAGGCGTCTACGACGTGCTCGGCCGCGCCTTATTCGCTTCCGGACAGTGCGCCAAAGCTGCCGATCTCGTCGACCGTGCCGTGGCCGTCAACGGCGACGATTACAACATCTTCCCGCCCTATCTCAACTCATTGCGTATCTTGGGACGAACCGCGGAGGCCGCCGTTCACGAGGATCGCTGGGTCCACGTGCTCCAGCGACAGCTCGAACTGGTCCCGGAAGACGTTCGCGCGCGCATCTTCCTCGCCAACCTCTATGCCACCCGTAAGAATATTGAGCCGGCCGTGCGCGAGTTGGAGTTGGCCGTCACCATGCGACCCAAAGACTCCAACATTCTCTACAATGCCGCCTGCACCTATGGCATCTTGGGACAAAAATTGAACGCTTTAGCGCTTCTCAGACGCGCTCGCGACGCCGGCTACAGCAATATCACCTGGGCGCTGCGCGATCCCGACCTCGCCTGCCTGCACGATGACCCTGAGTTCCAACGCCTGGTTGGTAAAGCCGGCGTCTTGAACTAGCGTTATTTTTTCTTTTCCCGGAAAACGCCGGACAAGCGGAACGCTGGTCCTTTGACCGGCTGACGCGAAGTCACGCACAGCGTACCTCTTCAGCTTGCAGCAAAAAAAATCAGGCCGCTCAGGGGGGAGAATTGAGCGGCCTGTTTGGCGAAGTCCTCCGGGGAGGAGGGTAAACTTGAGGCGCGGCAACTGCCGCGCCGAAATCCTGAGCGAAGCGAAGGATCTGCTTCGCTCCCCACCCTTACATCGACGACGGGTTCGTCCCAGTCATCGCCGCTGGTTTAGTCGTGTCGCCGGTGGTGTTGGTCATCAGGCGCACATCCACGCGACGGTTATCCGCGCGTCCCGCCTTGGTCTTGTTGTCCTCGACCGGCTTATCCTTGCCCAGCCCGATCACATAAATCTTATGTGCCGGCACGTTGTA
>JBEKDY010000162.1:0-10754 GCA_050014115.1 Candidatus Sulfotelmatobacter sp.
TGTGTTGGACGTGTGGAGAGCGCTGCCGCCGCGCAAGTTTCCAAACTATGCGTCAGGCAGCTGGGGGCCGGCGGACGCCGATCAATTATTGGAAATCGATGGCCGCCAGTGGAGGAGAATTGAACCATGATTCTTATTGAACAATGATTCTCGCAGGGGAGATCGGCGCAACGCGCACTCGGCTGGCCGCTTTCGAAACCGAAGGCAACCGGCTGCAGAGCGTGGTGGAAAAAGACTATCCAAGCCAGCAGCACGACGGGCTATCCGGCATTCTTGCCGACTTCATCAAGACCGAAGGCATCCCTGTTCACAGTGCGTGCCTGGGCGTGGCCGGGCCGGTACGCGCGGGACGAAGTAAAATTTCGAACCTGCCCTGGGTCATTGACGCGCGGGAGGTTGCCAAACAGCTGCGGCTGACTTCGGTCGGATTGCTCAATGATCTGGAAGCCTTCGCTTATGGAATCGATGGCCTGGAGTCGAAAGACTTCATCACCCTGAGCGAAGGTTCGGAAGACGCTGAAGGCAATCGCGCCGTCATCTCCGCCAAGACCGGACTGGGAATTGCTGGTCTCTACTGGGATGGGTTCCGGCATCACCCTTTCGCCTGCGAAGGCGGGCACGCCGACTTTGCGCCCCGCAACGAACTGCAAATGGAATTGCTGGCTTACCTGCAGAAAAAATATGGCCGCATCAGTTGCGAGCGAATTCTCTCCGGTCCGGGAATCAAGAATATTTACGACTTTCTACGCGATGCACACAAAGCCGAAGAACCGGAATGGTTGCGAACACAAATCAGTACCGCGCCTGATCCTCCTGCGTTGATTTCACAGACGGCTTTGGCTGGCAAGGCCGCGATCTGCGATCAAGCGTTATCGATTTTCGTCAGCGTCTTCGGCGCGGAGACTGGGAACTGCGCTCTGAAAATCTTTATCGGCGGCAGCATCGCGGCGAAGATCGTGCCCAAGATGAAAGATCCCGTGTTCATGGAATCTTTCCTGGACAAGGGACGCATGGTGGCAATCCTGAAAGATATGCCGGTCAAGATCGTGGCCAATGACGACTCCGGCCTGATCGGGGCGGCGCGGTATACCCTGGTGCAAAAGGCGTTCCGGACGGCAAGCTGAGGGCCGAAAAATAGAAGCCCTCAGGGGCTTAAGCCAGGCTTCCTGTCGCTCTCGAGCGGCACGGCTGAAGCCATGCCCTTCCCAAGACATTTCCTTCTCAAGCTTAGGTTGCAGCCCTGGCGCTCGCTCCCTCGAAGTGCGCCTCGATCTCCTCCAACGTCTTCCCTTTCGTCTCCGGCAAAAACACCGCGGCCGTAATGAAGTAAATCACGGTGCAGGCCGCAAATCCGAAGAACATCACAGCATAGCCGTGCCTGCCGACGGTAGGTAGGAAGATCGCGGCAATGGTCGTGGAAACGGCTTGGTTCAGCAGCAATGCAATGCTCATTCCGTTCGAGCGAATGCGGGTGGGCATCAACTCCGAGAGCGCCAGCCACACGCACACGCCTGGACCAATGGCGAAAAACGCCATGAACACAAAGAGAGTGATGGCTACCAGCCAGCCGTTATGCTCGCTGGGCACCGGAGTGATCAGGGCATTCTCAATTCTCAGTGGAGCCTGACGCGCGGCGTCGAGATTGCTGAAGGGCTTGGAGAAGAACGCCACCACTTTATTCGCCGGTAGACAGGTTTCGCGAGTGATCTCGATGGGCTTGGCGGATGGATCATCGGAGCGTACGGCCGTGCTCGCAGCAACAAAATCTCCGCAGGAGTAGATAACGATCAGCGATGTAGGACGGTTGCTGACGGCGATCGCTTTGCCAGCGCCCGCATCTCCAGTGGCCGCGAGGAGCGTATTGGCAGCCTTCTCGTCGTAGAGCAGAGAAAGCTTCTGATCGGCCGTCACCATGGATTGAACGGCAGCCCGGGAGTCTACGCGCAGCCTTTCCGTCTGGTGGAACAGCAAGCCGGTGCAGATCAGCGACGCGATAATGCCCGCAGTGCCCACGGACAACAAAAACTTGCGTCCCTTGCGATCGACCAACATGACGCCGACAATGGTCATGAGGAAGTTGATAAGAGTGAAAAGAACGTAGCCCCAGTGAGCCTGGAGATCGGACAGCCCACTCTGCAACAGTATGTTCGCATTGAAGCCGATGATGGAGTTGATGCCGGTGGCCTGGTTGCAAGCCAGTATGACGCAGGCCAGCACAAAAGGAATGACGTACTTGCGGCGCAGCAGAGACTCTTTGATCTGGGTCCCACTTGACGATTGGGCCTTCTCGGCGGCGGCTGTTTGGTCCATTTCCTGAAGCTCGAGGTCGGCCTGTTCTTTCGTCCGGGAACGTAGAAGCGCAGCATGGGCGGCATCGCGCTTGCCATGCCGAAACAGCCAGCGCGGAGATTCCGCCACCATGAAGCTGCCGATCACAAATAAGATGCCGGGCGGAAGCGAAACCCAGAAGATGCTGCGCCACGCCGTGTCCTTGAAGGCAAAGAGCCGAGCGGGATCGTGGAGTTTTGCTACTTCATCGACGCGAAAACTGAAAAACATTGCGACCACTGCCGCCGTAAAGATGCCAAGCGTCAACAGCCACTGGAAGATGCCTGTGCCTTTGCCTCGACTCGACGCCGATAAACACTCGGCTAGATAAAGCGGGACCACGACGCCGATCAGGCCGGCGCTCACGCCCTGTAGCAACCGGCCCAGAACCAAAGGCCCATAACCGTGCGAAAGCGCAATCATGGGAATGCTGACCACAAAAAGCAAGCCACTGAGAGCCATCAGAAGGCGGCGTCCCATCCAGTCGGCCAGCATTCCGGCAAATAGGGTTGAAATCACGCTGCCGAGAAGCACGGCGGCAACCACGATGGAAAGTTGGCCCGCGTTCAGCCCGGAAGTGGCTTCCAGATACGGCAGCGCGCCGGCGATGATGCCAACGTCAACCCCGTAGAGCAAGCCTCCCAACCCCGCTACCAGCAGGAGAAAGCGGTTGTAGCCAGCCTTTTCGTCGGTCGCCAAGTGAGCAGTCCTTTCGCGGATTGCAGAAAGCGCGGATTTAATCTTCACGAGGATACATTACAAACCAGCGCGACGCCGAATGTTTACTGCGCCAGTTTGATCGCGGCGGGCTAAATGATTTACTCTCAGCCGCGATGACTAGAACCCCCAAAAACAATCGAGGCAAGGCAGACAAGCCGTCATCTTCCAATTCGTTTTCCCACGCCATGCGGCGGGAAATTTACGAGCAGCCGCAGGCCATTGCAAAAACGGTCGCGAAACATCTGAAGAATGACATTATTTTCCCCGGGGAGTTGCAGGCGATTGAAAGTGCTCTGCTCACATTTGAAAAACTGATCATCGCAGCCAGCGGATCGAGTCGCCACGCCGGACTCGCGGGCGAAATCATGATTGAGGACCTCTCCGGCGTGGCCGTGGACGTAGAGTACGCCAGCGAGTACTGCTACCGCTCGACCCATGCTGCTGTCGATCCGATCGTGATGGTGATTACGCAGTCTGGAGAAACCGCCGACACAATCGCCGCCCAGCGTGAAGCGCTGACCCGCGGCGTGAAGACCATTGCGATCTCGAATGTCGATAAGACCACGATCGTCCGCGAGGCTGGAGCGGCGCTGATTAGCGGAGCCGGCCCGGAGCTGGCGATTCCCGCCACGAAGAGCTTCACCACGCAACTGACCATCCTGTATCTGATGGCGCTCTTCCTGGCGCGGAAGCGCGGGAGGATGACTTCGGAAGTGACGCGCTCCTATCTGCAACGGCTGTTGCGGCTTCCCGAGGAGATTGAAGCAAACCTGGCAATCTGGGATGATCTGGCGGAACAATTCGCCGGCAAGCATTTTCAGGCAGAGAAATTTCTCTACCTGGGACGAGGCGTGCATTATGCGATCGCGCGCGAAGGAGCGCTCAAACTGAAAGAAATTTCCTATGCGCACGCCGAGGGATATCCCGCGGGCGAACTGAAGCACGGGCCCAACGCGCTGGTCGACGAGAATCTGCCGGTGGTGGTGCTGGCCACCTGCGATCATCGCGATCCGGATTCGCTGTTACGTTACCGGCGAACCCTCGACGTAATGAAGGAAGTAAAATCGCGGCGTGGGCCGCTGGTAACGGTGGCGACCGAAGGCGACGAGGAAGCGAAGACAATCGCCGACTCAGTGTTCTACGTTCCGGCCGCGCCGGAACTTCTGCTGCCGATTGTGGAAGTGATTCCCCTCCAGCTTTTCGCCTATCACGTAGCCGTGGGCAAGGGTTACGACGTGGACCATCCCAGAAATCTGGTGAAGGCCGTTGTCACCGAGTAGCGCAGCCAGGTTCAGACGCGTGCGAAGTCGATAAAGCCATGCTGCACGTCGGTGCGAATCAGCTTGGCGCGCAGTTTATCGCCGACGTCCAACCCCTTCTGCCCCTGCGCCAGCAGCCCTTCCACGTGAGGTTTCTGCACGAGGACAAAGGTTCCTTTCGGCGTGACCCCGGTGACGATGGCGTCAAAAGTTTCGCCGATTCTGCGCTGCATTGCGATGGCCGCCAGACGCTTGCCCATTTCCCGTTCAACTTTCTTAGCGGCGTTTTCTTTAAGCGTGCAGTTGGCCGCGATGGCGGTGAGTTCGTCGTCGGTGTAAGGATTCTTCTGGCCCGCCAGCATGGCCTTGATCAGCCTTTGCGTCACCACGTCCGGAAAGCGGCGGTTGGGAGCGGTGGAGTGGGTGTAGTCCCGCACGGCGAGCCCGAAATGTCCGGGAGCGGTGTCGCCCGCGCGTTCCAGAACATACTCGCCGGGCCCAATCAGCTTGATCACCGCTAACGATAGATCGCCGAAATGGCTGGGATCGGCAGTTTTTTGTTGAATAAGAAAATCGTTCAAGGCTTTCGAATCCGGGTCCTCCGGAAGCTTCGCACCCTTGCCCGCAGCCAGCTGTACGATGCGGTCCCAGCGTTCCGGCGTCCTCACGATGCGACGCAAAGAAGAAACTTTTTCCAGCATCCGGGCCACAACTCCGTTGGCCGCGATCATGAAATCTTCGATCAGCTCGGTGGCGGAATTTTTTTCCTGATGGACCACGTCGACGACTTGATCATTCAGCACGAGCGGACGCACTTCGTCGGTCTGCAGGCTGAGTGCTCCCTGCTCGAAGCGCTGCTTCTTCAACTGTTGTGCAACTTCATCTTGAAGTTTAAGTTGTGCCTGCAAGTCATTTGAGGCGGCCACCTTGGCCGGGGCCGGCGACTTCCCTTCCAGCCACGCGCCCAGAGAGTTGTATTGCAGTTGCGCCTTGTTGCGCACGAGCGCGCGGTAGAGCTGGCCTCCGCTCACCCCGCCCGCGGCAGCAACAACAAACTCGCAAACCACGCTAAGGCGATCCTGATTTTCGAGCAAAGAAGTCAGCCCCGTGGACAACTCTTCGGGAAGCATCGGGAAGTTGCGCACGCCGGCATAGACTGTGGTGGTCTCTCGCGTCGCGTGCTGATCGATGGGAGTTTTTTTTGGTACAAAAGCGTCGACATCAGCGATTCCCACCATGACCTTGACATCGCCGTTGGGCAGGCGTTCGGCGACTTCAATCTGATCAAGATCACGGGAAGTATCGTTGTCGATGGAAGACCACAGGAGCTGGCGAAGGTCGCGCACAGCTCCAGTGGCAGTGATCTGCGGCGGATGCGCCCGCAGCTGCGCCAACTGCGCCGGCACTTCCGGAGGAAAATCCGGCTCAAAGCCGTGGTCGATCATGATTTGTTTCGCGGTGGCTTGCAGGTCGATGTGAGAAGAGCTGGAGGCGTTCATGAACTCCCTGGAAAGCGTATAGCGTATGAAGTCCACCTAGGCTAACACGGGGAGTTGCCGCAGCCCCGCTCCAAGAGAGAAGCGGTGGCCCGCGACTCGGTCGCACGACCTCCAGTTAGCTGGCCGCGTGCAGCCGCTTGACGTCTTCATTGGTAAATCTGCGCCGCGCCAGCAGCTTGTGATTCTTCCAATAAGCCGCCGCCTCGGCGACCGTTACGCCGTGGCCGCGTGCACGCAAAGCCTGGGCATCGACCAACTCCGTGACTCCGCTTTCGACGATGCTGGCCGGAAGGGCTGCGGACGATTCTGCTCCCTCAGGAAAACTGATCTCGACAACGCTGGCAGCTGAAACTTCGTAGTAATTGGGGACGCCGTAGTAAATGGGAATGAGATCGGCCTGGTGTTCGAGTAGGGGATTCGTGGTAAAGGGAACTTCGGTCGCGGCTTCGGGAATATTGAAGCTGGGCGGTTCCACGGGCGGCAAAGGCGCGTCGAGCGACAGCGTCGGCGTAGCGATGGAGTGGCTAAGCAGTGACGAACCGGTGGGCAAATACTGCGGCCCGTTGGCAAAGTTAGTGTCCTGGGCGAAACAGCATGCCGCCAGAAAAAACAAACAACCGGAGAGAATGAGGATGCGCATGGGACCTCCGCGCGGGTTGAGCGCGCTGGAGGCATTATGGCGCAACCGGGCAGGAATTTCCAGCAGCAATCACGCCAATTCCGGCTCCAGTCAAGGGTTTCAGGACTGGGTCCAGAGCGGACACTCTACCCGAAAGGAGGCGCCGCCCTCACTTTCTGGCGCTCGCGGTGGTTGTAGCGAAGCAGGAAGTACATGTAGGTCACCACGATCAGATTTCCCAGAAAAAGCACAACGCGAAGCACGGTGATGCCCCGGGAAAGTTCGCGGATTTCGAGTGGAAGAAACACTGTCCCGGAGATGAACGCGATCCACTCAGCCCAGGCGCGCTGCCGCCACAGACCATAAGCTTCGATTAGCCGCAAGCCACCGTAGGTAAAAGCAACGCTGGCGGCGGTCCAGAGGCGTTTGTCGGTGGCGCTGTCAGCAAAATCCAGAAAAAGCTGAGCATAGCGGCGGTCGGGATTGATGTGAAACAGAGCCAGAAGACTCTCCGCGAGCAGCCATGCGTCCTTGTGAACCAGCAACAGCGCGCACAGACCCATCGCCATCACGAAAACGCCCTTGCCAAACTCGAACATCGCCACAAAGCGCAGCAAGGGTTTCTGGGCGCGGATTGGAAGACGCGGCACCCCAGTGAGCGGCTTGCCTCCGGGCGGGCGCAGTTTGGCTGAGGAATTCGTCAAGGCAGAGTATCACCCAGATCAAGCCGGCGAAGATCAAGCCGGCGAAAATCAAGTCGGCAAGTCCAGCTGTGAGCGGGGAGCGCGACCATTTCACTTTCTCTTCTGGCGAACCGCCGAGCGCAATTCTTCCACGATCTCATGCGACGCGCGAATGGCGGCTGCATGCTGGTTCACGTTAAAGGAAATAGCGCCCACACGGGCATGCCCGCCGCCGCCGTAGCGCTCACAGATCCGGGCCAGGTTCACTTCCGGCGGTTGCGGCGCCCAGGGATTCGATCCCACGGAAACCTTCACCCGGAAACTGCTCTTGCTCAAGCCCACGCTGTAAATGGATTCGGGATGAAGATAATAGGGGACAAATTTGTTGTAGCCTTCGAGATCGTGATCGGTGATGTCGAAGAAGATGGTGCCATCTTTGCATTCCGTGCGCTGCTTCAGGATTCCGATGGAAATTTCGTGTCGCCTGAGTAGCGGCGGCAGCAGCGGCGCAACGAAGGGCTCTTCGAGTATTTCAGCGAGCGGCTTCACGGCCAGCAGCGGAATCAGGTTGGGAACAAAACCGTGGTCCGGCGCCGACTCGATGACCATGGTCAACTTCATGGCGGGCGCCTCCATTTCGACCGCCGTCTTGGCATCCGGATAGAGAGCCCCGTCGATGATGTCGGTCCAGTGCACCAGATCGGCAACCGGCGCAGGGTCAAACCCGAAACGCTGCTGCGCGATCATGGCGATAAAGCTGGTGCAGGATTTGAAATCAGGATCATAAAACTTGCGATTGCTTTGATCCTGCTCGAAGTGCGCAGCGTCGGCCGGGGACAAGAAAGCACTCTCGTGATGATCGAACCACCATGTGATCTTGGGCGAGCTGGAATATTTGAAGTCGACTATGGCGTTCTCGTCGCCATCGAAATGGGATTCGTCGAACAATGCTCCGGCGCGATGGACGAGACCGGAAAAGGTGAACTCGGCGTCTTCGCGGATGCGCTCGCGGTAGAAGCGGGAGAACAGCGCGGCGGAGGAAGCTCCGTCAAAACATTTGTCGTGATAGAAAACCCGAACTCGCAATGAATGCCTCTGACTCAAGATTCCCGCCGAGAAAGCTGCGCCCGGCGCTTACCTCGCTTGGGGTAAAAGCTAATAGGAATGACAGCTTGGAAGGAGAAAGTCAAGGGCGCGTGGCGCAGTCTGTGTTGCGATCATGGCCCCACGCCCAATTCAGGAAGTCACTGCTCCAGCCCCAGCCAGAGAATACAACAGGCCGGGGCGGTAAACGAACCGCACCTACATTGCGTTAGCCTGTTTCTCCGCAAGATCACCAATCACCGGCAGTTTATACATCACACCCTGGTTCGCCTTCATGAGCAGGATGATCCACACAATGAGGAAGCCCAGGCAGAGGCCGGCCCAAAGAAGAAACGAAATCAAGTGCCCCAGGATCGGAATAAACGCCAAAACAATCGAAACGATAAACAGGCCGATCCAAAGCACGACCGCAGCCAGATGCAAAAACAGATTCTGCCACGAATGGAAGCGGACAAACCGGCTCTTGTTGTAGGGCTCAGTCACCAAGAAAATGATCGCTGGAATGATCGTGATGTAGGCCAGCATGCCGGCCACATTATCAGCCATTCCCGAGCCGCTCGCTGCCGGCACCGCCGGCGCGCGGCTGCTGCAAGCCGCGCAGGTGGTGGTTCCATCGGCGACCTGAGCGCCGCATAGATTGCAAAATGCCATACCGGGTCTCCTTATAAAGCTGAGTCGAAAACCGCATTCTCATTGACTTCGCAGGTGCGCCGCCCCAAAGAACGTGGCGGCAAAATAGCAGAAAGCCGCGCGCGAAGCAATCCACAAATTTCTCAGGAGGAAAACGGTT
Source organism: Candidatus Sulfotelmatobacter sp. (assembly GCA_050014115.1). GTDB lineage: Bacteria > Acidobacteriota > Terriglobia > Terriglobales > Acidobacteriaceae > Sulfotelmatobacter. Next base: position 9,003 of record JBEKDY010000162.1, read on the forward strand.
TCTACAGGTGTCGCGCCGGAATCAAATTGGCCTGCCGTTCCGCCAGTTCGCCCAGCAGAGGAAGCTTCAACACTTCACCCTGGTAAGCCTTGACCACCAGCACCAGCCAGATCACGACCGCGCCCAGGCTCCCCACGATCGACACCAGCGAGACGAAAAGTGGACCCACCAACGGGACCAGGAAAAGAATTGGGCTGGCCAGCTTGAGCGCCCCTCCCAGCAGCAGGCAGATCAGTGTGAGGAAAAGACACTGAAGACACTGGAAGCGCACGAAGCGGTTCTTGCTGTAAGGCTTGAGCAGGAGAAACACAGTCGCGGGAATGAACGTGAAGTAAGCCAGCGCGCCAGCCACATTCTCGGTAAAAATGCCGATCTTCGCCCGGGCACGCTCCGGCGTTTGCATGGAGTGCCCGCACCCCGGGCAGAACGCGGCGGAGTCGGGCATCTCCGCGGAGCAGTGAGGACAAGAAATCGGCATGGGGGTCACTGCATCCATTGTGGCGCAGACTGTCGCGCACCTTCAGTCTAAAACAGAAAGGCCCCGCGATTCTGCCTGCTGGAATAGAATCTTCAAATGCGATTTTCGTCATACGCATCTCACATCTGCGCAAATTGTTCATGAGCACAACCGCCACGATCGCACCTGCCACTCGCCGTTCACCCGTGTTGCGGATTCTTTTCTGGCTGGTATGCCTCATCGTCACGATTCTTGTAGGCATCGCGGGCTATGCCTATCTGGTCGCTCGCTCTGCCCTGCCTCTACTCGATGGGCGCCTGCAGGTGAACGGTCTCTCCGCTCCCGTTACGGTGACGCGAGACACCCACGGCGTTCCCACAATCGAGGCCAAGTCGCTGGAAGACTTGTTCTTCACCCAAGGCTACATCACGGCGCAGGACCGGCTATGGCAAATGGACGTGATGCGCCGCTTCGGAGCAGGAGAACTCTCTGAGATTCTGGGAGAAGACACGCTCCAACTCGACCGCGAACAGCGCATTCTCGGTTTGCGCGCAGTGGCCAAAAAATCCATCGAGACCGCGAACCCGCGCGATCGCGGTTACTTCGAAGCCTACGCGCGAGGAGTGAATGCCTACATTGCCACGCATCGAGACCGGTTGCCGATTGAATTCCGGATTTTGAAATATTCCCCGAAACCCTGGCTACCGGAAGACTCCGTGGTCATCGCCAACAGCATGGTGAAAGACCTGAACTATCACTACTTCTACGACGCGCTCGACCGCGAGAAAATTCTGGCCAAGCTGGGGCCCGAGCTAACCGCCGATCTCTATGTGAATCGCTCGTGGCACGACCGTCCGCCAACCGTGATGCGCGAAGACCTGAACGACCCGCACACCAGTAACGACTCAGACGACGATGACGATGACAGCGACGACGACGGCCCTGACAACTCGGTCACTCAGCAGAGAACATCTGTGCTGGAAGTGAAGCCACAAGAAGACGCTTTCCCGGTCGATGGATCGAACGATTGGGTTGTTTCCGGCGCGCACACCACTACCGGCAAGCCACTGCTCTCAAACGATATGCATCTCGGCCATCAGATGCCCAACCTCTGGTATGAAGCACATCTGCAATCCGGAAATTTCAACGTTGCCGGCGTCACCCTCCCCGGAGTGCCTTATGTGATCGTGGGCCACAATCAGCGCATCGCCTGGGGATTCACCAACGTCGGCCCGACTGTGACGGACGTCTATATCGAAAATTTCAACGCGCAGGGCGCCTATCAAACACCGCAG
>JBEKDY010000163.1:0-14004 GCA_050014115.1 Candidatus Sulfotelmatobacter sp.
CTGTATGGCGAATCTCTGATGCGCGAATTCGCGGACACCTACGACTTAAAGCACGACTGGCAAAGGGCCCTGCAAACGTGGCAGATCCAGACCGTCCTGGTGAACCCGGACTGCGCGCTCGCGGTAGCTCTGCAGGCTGCCCCGGGCTGGCAGGTTCGTTACTCGGATTCGCAGGCGGTAGTTCTTGAGCGATCCGCGCCGTCAGCACGGTAAAGTCGATAACTGCCTACCGCACAATCAGTTACGAAAGTTTTGCCCCCGCCAGCGGGGGCAGGGGGAGAAGTTTCCTTGGTACCCAAAGAGTATGCAAGAAATTACTCTTTCCTTGTATTTTGCGGGGTATGATGGAATGTAGTTGAGGCGTGAAACTCCTCCCAACTTGAAGATGCGACGGCTTTTGGACGCCGTCGTGTCTGGTTAATCATGTCTGGTTTAATCGTGTCTGCTTGAGATCGTTTTGTTTACAGGAGAGTCGAACCTATGCAGCTTGCACGCAGGCTTTTCAAGGACGAACAGGGTCAGGATATCGCCGAATATGCGGTGATGCTGGCCGTGATTCTGGTGATTGTGGTGGGGACCGTCCGGCTGATTGGCTCCAATGCCAACAATGTCTTTTCGTCGGTCGCCAGCAGCATTCAGTAACCACAAACACGAACGCCAAACTTCAGATAGCATTGCCTTTGCAGTTTTCTGAGGGAGCAGCATGAACCGCACACGATTGTTGATGATTGGAGTTCTGGCTCTGGCCCTTGGCACCATTGCGGGCCTCATCGCCTACAGGAACTTGCAATCGAGAAGCGGACCTGGGGAATCGGGCGTGCCCGTGGTGGTGGCGGCAGATGATATCCAGGTCGGCGCCCGCATCGAAGAGCACGACGTTCGCATCGCCAACCTTCCGCCATCCTCTCTTCCGGCCAACACTTACGACCGGCGATCGAAGGTTCTGGGGCGCGGAGTGGTCGTCCCGATTGCCAAGGGTGAGTTCATTCTGCCGTCAAAACTGGCCGGCGAAGAGGCCGGCGCTGGGTTGCCTTCGCTGATTCCAAACGGAATGCGGGCCGTTTCCGTGCGCGTAAACGAAGTGGTCTCGGTGGCTGGATTCGTCACGCCCGGTACCCGCGTCGACGTGCTGCTCACGGGAACGCCGGAAGGCGGCAACGATCAGCAAACCACCACGGTGCTGCAGAATGTGCGCGTGATCGCGACGGGCCATACTCTGGAGCATAGTGCTACAGGCGAGGCGCAGAATACTGCGGTGATCACGCTGCTGGTTTCGCCTGACGACGCCCAGCGATTGACTCTGGCCAGTTCTCAGGGACACATCCAGCTGGCGTTGCGGAGCCCGCTCGATACCAAACAGGATGATGTTGCGTCGTCCAGCGCGAGAGGTTTGTATAAGGGGTCAGCGCCGGTGATTACTCAGGTCAGGGTTCCTCACGCGGTTGTAGTGAAGAAACCGGCCGCATCGGTGTCTCCGGCCTCCTCGGTCCTGAGCATCGAGGTTATCGAAGGTGAAAAGAAGATGGACGTCAAATTTCCCGAACAGGGTTCCGACCCGAAGGGGTCCGACACGAAATGAATGGCGCCCAGCTCGACGTCCGACCGACAAGAAGAATCGACTCAGCCTTTCCTCACCGGGAGAAGAATCCGAAGATGAAAGTTCGTACGGTGCTTCTTGTGGCTACGGCCACCCTGATATTGCTGCCAGCCAACTCGTTCGCTGAATTCTTGCAACAACCCGCGTCGCCGGCGCTCGATCCTGCACAGGAACCGACTGCACCGACGGGCACCCCGACCACCAACCTTCCGCCACAATCAAATCAGCCGCAAGCGTCGGCCCCGCTGCGTGTCATGGTTGGAAAGTCGTTGCTCATCAACACCACTGAACGGTTGAAGATCATATCGGTGACCGACCCCGCAGTCGCGTCTGTGCAGGTTGTTACACCCACACAAATTCTGGTTCATGGCCACACGCCGGGCGAAGTTTCCTTGATCATGTGGGATGACCTGGAGCGCTCGCGCAGCTTTGATCTGCGCGTGGACGTTGACGTCAGCGCCTGCGCGGAAGAGGAGCATCGGGTTTTCCCAGAGGAGCAGATCACCGTTACTCCCTCGCGCGCTGCGATTGTTTTATCCGGACACGTTTCCACGGAGGATGTCGCCAAGCGGGCCGGAGACCTGGCTTCTGCCTACTCTCCGAAAGTGATCAACGTGCTCACGTTCGGACCGGTCGGCGCTCAGGAAGTTCTGCTGCAAGTGAAGTTCGCGGAAGTGGACCGCTCCGCGCTGGCGACAATGGGCGTGAACTTTGTTTCCACCGGCGCGGCGAACACTGTCGGGAGCACCACCACTGGACAGTTTGGCGGCGTGGGCACGCAAACCATCAGCCAGACTGTGGGTCAGGGCGGTCCGTTCACGGCTACCAGTTCCCTGAGCAACGTGCTGAACTTGTTCCTGTTCCGGCCTGACATTCACTTTGGAGCCGTCATTGAGGCGCTGGAAACCAAGAACCTGCTACAAATTCTCTCCGAACCGAACCTGATCGCGATGAATGGCAAGGAGGCGAGTTTCCTGGCGGGCGGCCAGTTTCCGTTTCCGATCGTGCAGCCGGGGGCGGGTTTTACCGCGGTTACTATTTCGTTCAAGGAATTCGGCGTCAAGCTGGTATTCACTCCGGTGATCATGCCGAACGGGAATATTCATTTGAAGGTTGCCCCGGAAGTGAGCACACTCGATTTCTCGAACGCGTTGACCATCTCCGGATTTACGGTTCCTGCCCTGAGCACGCGCAAGGCGGAAACTGAATTTGAATTGCAGGATGGTCAAAGCTTTGTGATTGCCGGCTTGATGGACAATCGCGTGACCGACGTTTACAACAAAATTCCCGGCCTCGGCGATATTCCGATCCTGGGAGCTTTTTTTCGCAGCAAGAGTCTGCAGAAGAACAATTCTGAATTGATGGTGTTATGTACGGTACACCGGGTCTCTCCAAGCACCGAACCTCCAGCGCTGCCCAAGGATCCGAAGCCGTTTATTGATAACAGCAAGTTCGATAAGCCATTGGGTAAGTAGAAGTCGAGCGAACCAGGGCGGGGAGAAGTAGCGGGGCATGGCAGAGCTTTCGGTTGTAATCGTAGCAGTAGATAACGAGCAGCGCACCGTGCTGCAGGTGCTGGTGGACGGCACCAGCGTCGCGCGCACCGCTCATACGTGTGCCAGCTTTCCCGTGGCTGTTTCTGACCCGGTGGTGCGCCGCGTGCGCGCCGCCACTCCCGACGTAATTCTGGTGGATATACCCGGAGACAATCCTGCGGTCGCCTTGCGGGCCATTGAGTTATTGCATCAGGAAATGCCGGACTCGGCCGTGTTCGCCATTGGAACCCTCAGCCAGCCACAGGTGATCGTCAGCGCCATGCGCGCTGGCGCTCGCGAGTTTATTGAGCGGCCGACCACCACCACGGATCTGCTGGAAGCGTTTGTTCGACTGACCGCGGCGCAGCGGCGCACCCGCCAGGAAGGTCCGCGGGGCAAAGTGTTTTCCGTGGTCAATGCCAAAGGCGGCAGCGGAGCCACCACGGTGGCGGTAAACCTGGCGCTGGCGCTGCAGGCGGCGCATGGTCACACCGCGCTGGTCGATCTCGCTCCTCTCGGGCATGCCGCGCTTCATTTGAACGTGAAGCCGCTGTTCAACGTGGCCGACGCTACCCGGAACCTGCACCGCATGGACAGTTCCCTGCTCGAGAGTTTCATGACGCGCCATGGCGGTGGATTGCAATTGCTGGCCGGAACCAACATCCCGGCTGTGGTGGAACATTCCAGCGCGGAATTCGTGAAGCTCTTCGACATGATGGTCACGCATTACCGCTACGTGGTGGTGGACGCCTCGACGCGTTTCGACGCGACCACGCGCCTGATCGCGAACTTGTCGGAGAAAGTTCTGCTGGTGGCCTGCACGGACGTGGCGTCTTTGTGGAGTGCGGCCCGCGTGCAGCAATATCTTGGAGAATCGGTGAACCGCGAACGCGTGGGCCTGGTGCTGAATCGCTTTCGCAAAGTTCCAGGCTTCAGCGAAGCCGATGCCGAAGCGGCCGCAGGGGTGAAACTGTTGTGGCGGGTTCCCAACCAGTACTTCGCCATCTCCACCGCCATTGACCGTGGTACTCCGGTGATGGCGCAGGGACATAGCGAGATTTCGCGTTGCTTTGCCGGTCTGGCTCAGGAGTTGACGCGCAACGACATCGACGTCAAACGCACGGCCTGGTCGCTGTTTAAATCGGTATAGGTTGAAATCGGTATAAAACGTTATGGCCAATCTGCAAGCCTTCGATCAATCCTTGTACCAGCAGGTGAAAGCCGACCTGCACCGCAAGATTCTCGATCGGCTTGACCTGGAAAAATTGGGCAAGACCTCGGGCGACTCCGCCCGCGACGAAGTTCTGATCGTCATTCGCAATGCCGTCAACAGTGAAGTTGTACCTCTCAGTTTCGCCGAGCGCGAGCGCCTGTCGCGCGAGATTCTCGATGAAATCTTCGGCCTGGGCCCGCTCGAGCCGCTGCTGAAAGACCATACCGTCTCTGACATTCTGGTAAACCGTTTCGACCGAGTCTACATTGAGCGCGCGGGCAAGCTCGAACTTACGCCGCTGGCTTTCAAAGACAACACGCACTTGATGCAGATTATCGAGCGCATCGTTTCGCGCGTAGGCCGCCGGGTGGACGAATCTTCGCCCATGGTCGACGCTCGCCTGGCCGATGGCTCGCGCGTGAACGCCATCATTCCGCCGCTCGCCATCGACGGGCCTTGCCTTTCAATTCGCCGTTTCGGACGCGAACCCGTCACCGCCCGCCAGATGATCGAGAACCACACCCTCACCGAGCCCATGCTGGAATTGCTTTCGGCGATGGTGAAGGGGCGGCTCAACATTCTGGTCTCCGGGGGAACGGGCGCCGGCAAGACGACGTTGCTCAATGTGCTTTCGGGCTACATCCCGAATTCGGACCGGATCGTGACCATCGAAGACGCAGCGGAACTGCAATTAAAACAAGAGCATGTGGTGCGTCTCGAAACCCGGCCGCCCAACATCGAAGGCAAAGGCGCGGTGCGCCAGCGGCAGCTGGTGATCAACAGTTTGCGTATGCGTCCCGATCGCATCGTGGTGGGCGAGGTGCGCGGCGAAGAAGCCTTCGACATGTTGCAGGCCATGAACACGGGTCACGAAGGCTCGCTGACTACGGTGCACGCCAATGCGCCGCGCGACGCCATGGCCCGCGTCGAGAACATGGTTTCGATGGCGAACCTTAACATTCCGGAACGCGCCGTGCGTTACCAGATCGCCTCAGCCGTGCACGCCGTGGTGCAGATCGCGCGACTCTCCGACGGCACGCGCAAAGTCATCACCATTTCCGAGATCACCGGCATGGACGGAGACTTTCTCGCCATGCAGGATATTTTCGTGTTCGAGCGTACCGGGCTCGATGAGAATGGAAAAGTTCGTGGCGCCTTCCGCGCCACCGGGGTGCGGCCGCAATTCGCGGAACGACTGGCTTCCGCCGGGGCGCGGCTGCGTCCGGCGCTGTTCGAAACGAAAGTGGAAGTTTAGAAGAATTCGACACGTATGCCGCTTCTGATCGCATTGCTCGTATCCGTGGTGGTCGCGATGGCGGCGTTCGCCCTGGTTTCGCTGTTCGACGACCGCAGCTCCCGCGCGCGCATCATCAAGGATCGACTGGCGGCGGTGCAGAGAACGCCTGATCAGCCTGCCGTGGAAGAAGTGGCGCTGCTGCGCGACGAACAACTCAGCCAGATTCCCGCTCTCGACGGCATCCTGCGGCGCTCCGAACGCATTTCCGCGATCCAAATCATGCTGGCGCAGGGCGATACGAACATGCGTGCCGGGAATTTTCTCGCCCTGTGCGCGATTATTTCGCTGGTGGCTGGCCTCGCCGCGTTCATTTGGAGCGGCAAAGGCCCGGTGGCGTGGGTAGCCATGCTGATCGGCTTTCTGTTGCCGTATTCGTATGCCTCCTACCGGCGCAACAAACGCTTTGAGAAATTCGAGGAACTCTTCCCCGAGGCGATCGATACTTTGGCCCGTGCGGTGCGCGCCGGTCACGCGTTCACGACCGCTATCGAGATGATCGCCAGCGAAGTTGCAGAACCAGTTTGCGGTGAGTTTCGAAAACTTTACGAAGAACAAAAATTTGGCATGCCGGTGCGCGACGCCCTGATCAACCTGACCGAGCGCGTGCCTCTGGTGGACGTCAAGTTTTTTGTCACCGCGGTGATGTTGCAGCGCGAAACCGGCGGCAACCTCGCCGAGATTCTGGATAACCTGTCTTACGTGATCCGCGAGCGCTTCAAGATTCAACGCCAGGTGCGGGTCTATACCGCTCAGGGAAGGCTCACCATGGCCTTGCTGATGGGCATGCCGCCGGTCATCGTCACAGTAATGCTGCTGGTCGAGCCGGCCTTTATTCGCCCGCTGTTTTCTGATCCGATTGGACACACATTGCTGGTGGCGGGAATTACTTTGCAGACGATCGGCTATTTTGTGATCCGGAAAATCATCAAGATTCAGGTGTAATGCAAGTTGGGTTTCAAGTTCGGGTTCCAGAGTAGTTCCACGGAAAAGAAATGCTGACACTTATTCTCACCATCGTGGTTGCAATGACGGTCGTGCTGGTGGTGTTTTTCTTCGGCGCGGCGGTGGTGACTCCCAGTTCGGTGCTGGGCGCCCGTCTGCGCGCCCTGGGCGCGCGGCCGCAGTCGGAGCAACGGGCTCCGATGCGCGAACGCATCGAGCAGGCCCTCGATCCACTCAGCAAAGCGATTCCACTTTCGCCCGCCGACGTCTCGCGCACGCGCGCTTGGCTCATCCGCGCTGGGTACCGCGAATCCCGGCACGTGACTATTTACTTTGGGTCCCGCATTCTGCTGGCCGCAGTTGGCTTCGCCACGGTGGCGCTGGTTTCCGGATTCGGCAACCTCTTCCTGATTGCCGGCATTCCGGGTCTCGGATTCTTCATCCCCCGCTTCGCATTGAAGCGGATGATCAAGAACCGCCAGCAACGCATCCGGTTGGGACTGCCGGACGCCCTCGATCTCACCGTAATCTGCGTCGAAGCCGGCCTGGCTCTCGATCAGGCCCTGATGCGGGTGGGCCAGGACTTGCACCACGCCCATCCCGACCTGAGCGATGAGTTTCACCTGGTCGACCTGGAGATGCGCGCCGGCAAGCCCCGCGCCGAGGCACTTCGCAACCTAGTGGAGCGCACCGGCGTTGACGACATCCGTTCCCTGGTGGGTACGCTGATTCAAACCGATCGCTTCGGAACCAGCGTGGCGCAAGCTCTCCGTGTGCATTCTGACTCCCTCCGCACCGAACGCCGGCAACGGGCCGAAGAACAGGCCGCCAAGACCACCATCAAGATGGTTCCTCCCCTTGTGCTATTCGTTCTGCCCTCGATCATTTTTGTAACCATCGGACCAGCCGTTATCGACCTGATCCGGCAGCTTGGCCCCGTCTCGGGCGGGAAGTAACCACGGCAGAAGCAGAAACCGGAGTGTTCCGAACCATGGCAGTTCTTTCTTCAAAAGACGCGGCTGCAAAAGCCCAGGCCTTCAACCAGACCCGCCAAGTGTACCTGGCCCGCGATGTTGTACTCGCCAACACTCATTGGACCCGGCTTCGCGGTCTGCTCGGAACCGCTCCAGATGACTTTCGTAACGGTCGCGGTATCTGGATTGTCCCCTGCCATGGCGTTCATACTCTGGCTATGCGCTTTCCCATCGATGTTGCCTATCTCGACCAGGACCGCATCGTAATTCATATCGAACGCGAGCTTCGGCCCTGGCGCTTCGCTCCCGTGCGCATGCAGGCGGCTTCGGTACTGGAACTGCCGAGTCAGGTTCTTTCTGAAACCGGAACCGAAATGGGCGATAAAATTGAGATTAGTCTAGAAAAGGACGGTAACGTTCCGCGCCCGTGAGTGCCACTCTCCAACTCGAAGAAGTGACCCAGCATTACGATGCGCCGCGGCTGCTCGTGGAGTGGTCCTCGCCCTGGGACGAGTTCGTCACCTCGATCCGTCCGGCCCTGGCTCGCTCCAATGCCCGTCTGGCCGGCGAGGCGCCGTTCGGACTCGTTCCCTACCGCGTCATGCTGGCTGCGTGTGCGCTCGAACTGTTTCTGATCTTTTGCGCCGTTATTGTTCCGATCAAGCTGGCGCAGCTTCATCCCTACATTGCGCCGAGGCTCACCGGCCACGACATCATTTACTACTCTGGCGACGAACTTCCCCGCACCGAAGATTTAGGAGGAACGCATGCCGGCGCCGAGGGACGAGCCGGCGGTACGGAAGCGCATCATCGCACGCAAACCATCAAGGTTGCCCGCGGTGGTTCCATGGTGGAAAAAGTTCTCGACGCTCCCCGGCTTAAGCTTGCGCCCTCGGCGGGCGCTGTCGCGAATCTGCTGGCGATTCGGCCGGACGCGGGGCCGCCTCCAACAGAAGGCATGCGATCCTCGCGAGCCGTGCCGAATCTTCCGTCAAGCGTGATTGCGCCTGTGCCGAGCGTGACCAGCGATCTCTCGCGCACTGCTCTCGCGCCCGGGTCTGTCATCCCTCCGGCTCCCAGCGTTTCCCGCGACCGGGTACTCATCGCTCCAACTTTGAACACAAGCGTGGTTGCGCCCGCGCCTGCGGTCTCCAACGATCGAACCCGTTCGACGCCGGCTCTCGCCACCAGCGTGATTGCTCCGGCGCCCGAAGCTTCGCGCGACCGGGGGATGATATTGGTCGCGCCTTCGCTCGATACCCGCGTCATCGCCCCCGCACCCAGTCTTTCCCGGGATGCCGCCCGTGAGGCCCGTTCCGCCCCGGCTCTCAATTCCAGCATCGTGCCCCCGGCACCGGCCGCGGTGAGCCGCGATGTTTCGCGCTCGCCGGTGCAAATGGCGAACGCCATGGTGGTGCCGCCACCCGTCTCGGCCCCAGAACGCGAAAACGCGCGAAATCCCAAGCTCGCGATGCCGGTTGCGTCGGTCGTCGCTCCGCCGCCGTCCGCCGATATGTCGCAGGATCTGCACCGGTTAGCCAGCGGTAGTGCACCTGACCTTTCGAAGAGCGTGGTCCCTCCGCCCCCCACGCCTGCCGCAAGCACTTCGTACATGAGTTCCCTGCTGAATCGCGTCTTCGGAAGCTCGTCGGTTGTGGCTCCGCCTCCAACGGTGACAGGAAGCAGTCCGTCCCGTACGGCTGGCTCGGTTGGGTCCAGCGTTCTTCCACCGCCTCCGGCAGTTTCCGGAAGCTCCGCCACTTCCACAGGCGCACGGGCGGGAGCAAGTCCGGTTGCCTTGGCCAGAAACGTGGTTCCACCGCCTCCATCGGTCGGAATGTCGAGCGCGCGTTCCCCGGTCGCAGCCCCGGTTGCTGCTTCCAGAGTCGTACCACCGCCTCCGGCCGTTCCCGGCGCAGGCCCGACTCGGGAGAGTCCGCTGTCGGCTTCCTCCGGCCCTGCGCTTACGCCGAGTGTCGTTCCTCTACCGCCAACTTTGGCGAATGGAAACGGAGGGGTGGGCTCGGGACGCGGGGCCAGTGGCGCCGGACTCGGTGCCCCACTCGATGCCGGCTCGGTCGTGGCCCGGCCTGCCAGTGGCGGCGGTGGCGTGGATGCGTCGGTAGTGATCTCGAAGGACCCCGGCCCCAAAGTAGGGTTACCGGCGAATGCCAAGGCTGGCTCGCTCGCTATGTCGCCCGCAGGTGGCGACAAACCGGGCCTCGGCGGTTCGGGCGGTGGATCCGGTCTGGTACCTGGCGAGGGGCCCGGGAGCGCGATGAATGGAGCAGGCGCCGGCGGAGGTAAGACGGGAACCGGTCACGGCTCTGATCCCGCTGCGAAAGCTGGAATCTCGCCTACTCCGGGCCCCGGAGGAGCGGGCAGCGCCACCCGTGGGACGCAGCGGCGATCCGAATCTTCCCGGCCGCTCCTCGGTCAAGGACCAGCACAAGCTGGGTGTCAGCGTTCAAGGCACCGCGAGCTCCGGCGGAGTATTTGACTTCTACCACTTGCTACCCGGTGCCACACAGGGCATCTATATCGACACCTCGCCACTCCCAGCTGTCATGCAGTATTCCGAACCTCCGCAAGCTCGCGGAGCCTCGGGCGGGCTCACCATTCCCGAGGCCATTCATACCGACCTGCCAGCTGGACTGCCGCACTCGCGCCTGGTGATCACTTGCGTGCTCGACGCTTCCGGCAATCTGAAGAATCTTCGCGTCCTCGAAGCGGGTCCCGCGGAGATGACCGCGAAAGTGATGGCCGCGCTGCCCAGCTGGAAGTTCAGCCCGGTGATGATTGGCAACCGGCCGGTTGAGGTGAACGCCATCCTCGGATTCAACATCGACACCAACGATCGCCGCTGAGCGATCGTCGATAAGCGATCGCCGCTGAACCATCCTCGCTGAACCATCGTCGCGGGACGACCATCGCTAGCCGCGACTAGCGGGTCCGCTCAAAATTCCGTTCAAAGATCACCGCGACACCGTCCGCGTAGACGCGTTTCCAGGGCGGGGTTTGGTCCAGAATGTTGGCCAGGGCCGACCCTCTTGGGACCAGCACACAGCGGGCTTGATACTTGTCCAGAAGTCCATTCCAGCCAGGCTCTACATGCACCATCTTCAAGTAGGACTTTAAGAATTCCTCGCCGTACAGATCGTGGCGGTCATCGACCGCGACCAGAGTTCGAGGATAGAGCCGGTAAATCAGATAACCGCCCCAGTAGTCCGGAACCGTCACCGGGTCTGTTTGGTCGGCGGTTCTCTCCCCTGCCGCTTTGCGGTCGAGAAAATCTACTGCCGCGGCGGGAAATCGCTTCGGGTCAAAATGCGCATCCATCAACCGGTTCGCGCCCAACTTGCCGCCGTGCGCTGCGATCACAGCTAGAAAAACGGCTACAGCAATGGCCCAGAGATGTCCGCGGAGACTCGCTTCCACGGCCCCCATCCTCTCCGTAAACGCCGCCACGCGATCGCCGAGCGTTCGGAACGAGGTCAGCCGGCCCGCAAGATTCCTGCTGGCGCCAGACAGCAGAGGGCCAATTACCAGCGCCAGCAGCAGCGAAGAAACTGGAATATTTCTCGAAGCGTAAAGACCGGAATATAGCGCGAAGAGAATCACCAGCCCTTCGCTCACTCGCAATGCACGAGCCCGCGCCGCGAGCGCAACCATGGCGGCCAGCACCAGCAGCGCGAAGCACCGCTGGGCCACGCCGTGAAAGTTGGGAGATTGAAATTCGTCAATATGTTCCATTAGAAAGCGGTTCGACAAGTAACCGTAGATGTGGGCGTGCAGCTTCCATCCATAGGGATTTACCAGAGACGCCACGCCGGCCGCCAAGCCAATGGCAACCAGACTTCTGGCCTGCGCCCGCCACCGCAGCTTGGCGAGAAACTCGTCAAACTTGTCTTCGTTCAGCCGGAGCGCGTACCAGACCGCACTCACCCAGTAAATCGCCAGCAAGACAAAACCGACCAGAAAACCCCCATGCACATTGACCCAAACCAGCATCAGCACGGGCAAAAGCCACAGGCGCCGGCGGCTTGTGACTGCGGAACGTATTGCAGAGGGTCCTGCAACATCGCCCCGAACACAATCGGATTCCGACGAATCCAGAATCCAGAACCACGCCAGCGTAAACAGCCAGCTCAACACGTGGGGTCGCGCCAGAAAATGAATCATCGACGCCGAGGCCGCCAGTAACAGCAACACCAGAGCCGCAAACACGTTCGTCCCGCGGCGGAGCAGCAGCCGGAACGTCCATGCAAACACGCCCGCGATCACCACCGCGGTAAACCACACCACGCCGTTCAGCCCGGCCCAGCTGTCTAAGCCGCCTACGACCACGTCGTAGAGCCACTCCCAGGCGAACCACGTTTTCCCGCGCATCACCGAGGAAAAGGAATCCACCCGCGGAACCGCGTGGGTGGCGATAATCTGCTGGCCGGTGCGAACATGCCATCCGATGCCGGCATCTCCCAGTAAGCGCATCGAGAGAGAGGTACAAGTGAGAACGGCTAACAGAGCGATGAAGATGGTGTCGCCCATGGACGGAATCAGCAGGCGCGTCCAGAGCGGATGTGCACCTGTAGCCGACGAACTTCTGGAACCGTCTGCCATCGCGGTGAATCTTATAGAGTGTGGAAGGTAACGGCAAGATCGACGGTGGCCTGCCTCGCGTGGTAATTGTGGGTGCGGGCTTCGGTGGCCTCAACGCCGCTCAGGAGCTGGGCCGCGCGAAGGCGCGGATCACCGTGATTGACCGCAGGAATTACCACACCTTTCAGCCGCTGCTCTACCAGGTCGCAACTGCTGGGCTTTCGCCCGGAGAAATCGCGGCGCCCATTCGCTCGATACTTTCCTCCCACAAGAACACTGAAGTTCTCATGGGGGAGGTTACGGGATTCGATCTCAACCGCCGCAAAGTCGAAACGCCGGACGGCGATATTCCTTACGACTACCTGATCGTCGCGGCCGGAGCCAGTCACGCCTACTTCGGTCACGACGACTGGGAACCGTTCGCTCCCGGCCTCAAGACGATTGAGGATGCCCTCGAAATTCGCCGCCGGGTGCTGCTGGCCTTTGAGTTGGCCGAACGCCAGGTGGCCGCGGGAGGAGTCGCTGCGCCACTGAACTTTGTAGTCGTCGGCGGTGGACCCACCGGAGTGGAGCTTGCGGGAACGCTGGCCGAGATCAGCCGTCACGCTCTGGCGCATGAATACCGCGCTATCGATCCGAAAATGGCGCACATTCTATTGCTGGAGGGCGGCCCGCGCGTCCTTCCCGCGTACGCCGAAGATCTCTCGCGCAGCGCGCAAGAGCAACTCCAGCATCTGGGCGTAGAAGTGCGCACTTCAAGCGTCGTAACCCAGATCGAACCCGGCGTAATTCACATCGCCGGAACCCGGCTGTCGGCAACCGTGATTCTGTGGGCCGCGGGCGTAGCTGCATCGCCCCTTGGCAAGAAGTTGGACACGCCCGTCGATCGTGCCGGTCGCGTGCTGGTGCGGAAGGATTTGAGCCTTCCCGGCCATCCCGAAATCTTCGTGATTGGAGACCTCGCCGCGCTTAACGACGAAAACGGAAAAATGCTGCCCGGAGTCGCGCCGGTCGCGATTCAACAGGGAAACTATGTCGCCAAACTAATTCGCCGCGAAATCAAATCGTCGCCCGAAACACCCCGGCCTGATTCGTCAGTAACGGGTCCGGGTGCTCCATTTCTCGCGTCTTTTGCGGGAAGTGCTGATGTTGAAAGTCGTCCACCATTCCACTACTGGGATAAAGGCAGTCTCGCTACGATCGGCCGCGCCGCCGCCGTCGCCCAGTTCGGCAAAATTCATATTTCCGGCTTCATCGCCTGGCTCGCGTGGCTGTTCGTCCATATTTTATTTCTCATCGGCTTCCGTAACCGCCTGCTGGTTTTCATTCAGTGGGCATGGTCGTATGTGACTTACGAACGCGGCGCCCGCCTGATCACGGGCAGCACCTACTTGCCGGGCTGGAGTGCCGTTACGCTGAATTCAGAACCGTCCGTTCCTGGAGCGCAGGTCTCAACCATCGAGAACAGAAGCTCGCAAATCGAAGTTCGCAAATAAAAGTTAGGAGTATTCTGTAGAGGGAGCGCGATTGTTTCGCGATACATTTTCCCGAATCCCAGGCTATGACGAAGATCTCAATTCTGCGGGTTTTGCAATGGGTTGTGGTGGCGGCCTTGCTGGGCGCGCCGGCTTCCGCTGAAATTCTCAAAGTCGTCCTCAACGATACGATTCAGCCCATCACCGCCGAATACATTGCGCGCGCGATCGATGAAGCCCGGCTTCGAAGTGATCAGGCAGTTCTGATCGAAATCAGCACTCCTGGAGGACTGCTCGACTCCACTCGCAAGATCATCGAGAAAATCTCGAACTCGCCCGTTCCGGTCATCGTTTACGTCGCGCCCACCGGCA
>JBEKDY010000164.1:0-11347 GCA_050014115.1 Candidatus Sulfotelmatobacter sp.
AGTTTGCCGACGTGACTCCGGAATACTTCGACGAGCGCATGGCGGTGAACCTGCGGCATCAGTTTTTCGCGACGCAGGCGGTGACGCCGCGGATGGCTGCGGCCGGCGGTGGTTCGGTTATTCATATGAGTTCGATTGCGTGGATGATTCCGTCCACCGGCCTGCCAGCTTACGTGACCGCCAAGGCTGGAATCGTTGGTCTCACGCGCACGCTGGCGCGAGAACTTGGCGAGGCTAAGATCCGAGTCAATTGTGTTGCGCCCGGGGCAATCATGACGGAACGACAGCGGCGGCTGTGGATGACTCCGGATTATCTTGCGGAAATCATGCAGCGGCAGAGCCTGAAGCGAGAGCTGTTGCCGGAGGATGTGGCGCGGTTGGTGTTGTTTCTTGCGTCGGACGATAGTTCCGGGATTACGGGCCAGAGTTATGTGATCGACGGAGGATGGGTTTGAATGGCAAGTCTGGCGCGGCCTTTGGAGTGATTTCAGGCGCGATGCCCAATTCGCAGGCTATCTGGTAAACGCCCACTGGTGGGCCACGAGCGAAACCTCAGAGGCTAAAGCCCGCATCTTTATTGACTCTTTACGGCACGGCTGGAAGCCGTGCCCTTCCCGAACCCATTCATGAAACGATGTTCAGTTATCTTTTCCAACGACGATACTGGATGAACGACAGAACTGCTCCAATAACCGCGAGGCCGATGAGAATGGCGACCGCCGGTTTGTAGTAGCGAGAAAAGAAACGCAGGACGTGGGTGCCGTAGTGAAATCCGAGAGCGGCGAGGATGGAGTAGCGCACCGCGCGGCCGAGTGTGAGGGCTGCGACGAATTTTTTTCGGGAGTACTGCATCGCACCCGCCGCCAATAGAAACGGAACGAATGGAAACGGCGGAGGGATGAGAGCGGGAACTGCCACGGCGGCGAATCCCCAGCGTTCGAAGGCTTTGCAAAACCGCGTGGCTCTTCTTTTTGAGAGCTTGCGTTCCATGGTTTCTTTGCCGCCTTTGCGGGCCAGCGCGTAGGTGATGTAGCCGCCGAGAACCGCGCCCAGCGTGGCCATCAGGGCATAGTAGGGCCAGCGGCCAGCCAGATGGTGAGAACGTCCATGCTGCCGGTGAGCGGGACGACGGAATTGTCGGCCAGTCCGAGCAGGATTAGACCGACGCCACCCAGGTGGCGAAGGCGGTGCCAGAAGGGGATTGCCAACAGAAGATGCAGATTTGGCAGCATTTGAGCTTTCGAGGAGTTTACAGGGAGGGGGCTGGGTTGCGCTAAAGCGCGATTGAAACGACTGCCGTGACGGGGCGGTCCTGTTAACCGCAGTTTAGAGTGCGGCTGACGTAAGGTCCCTCACCGGGCCTTCGGCCCGGCTCAGGATGACAGGAGTTTATGAGGCCTCAGTGCTAAACAGTTGCCACACTTGCGGCAGTCAGAAAGCACAGCTCTGGCGCAGCGGGCAGGGCGCCGATTTCGGCGGCATAGCGGTAAAACAGCTGCAGGCCTTCGATACAGCCGGGATCAAGTTCGTAGTGGATGCTTTCGGTGAGATAGAGCCCATTCGCGGGCGATTTGATCGAGGCTTGAGGGCTCGAGTCCGTGGTCGCGGGAATCTTGAAAGACCTGCGCCAGATCCGGCGCGGGCGCGGCTTCGCGCAGAGAGTCTTCCTGAAAGGCTTGGCGGCGAATGGCCCAGAAGGCGAATACGAAAGGCTTGCCAGTGTAGCGAATCCATTCTTCGGCGAGGTCGAGCGTGAAATAGCGCGAGCGGTCGACTTGAAGTGCGGGGTCGCCGATCAGCAATCCGGCGTCGTTGGTGGCGAGCATCTGGTCGAGGTTCGGTTCCATCGCGCTGAAAGTTCTTCCGCCGCCCAGCCATTTTTCGAACAGGATTTTCGTGAGGGCCACCGACGTCAGCGAGGACGTGTCGAGCGCGATCGTGCTAATTTTTTCGACCGGAACTTTGCTCACCAGGAAGATCGAGCGCACGGCGCGGCGGGAGGCAATGGCTACGCCGGGGAGCACTTGCAGTCCGGGAATTTGCGCGTAGGCGGCCGCTGGAATTATGCCGATGTCGGCGGCTCCGGCTTCGAGAGCGCGGGCGCAATTGGAGGGCAGGGTGTAGGAAATATCGAAGTTTCGGCCCGGCTCGCCGCGTTCGAAATCCCACATCAGCGGGGCGGTGTTGAGATAAGAGATTGCGGAAATTCGCAGACGTCTCATTCCTGTTTTGATTCTAACAGACGATTTTGAACAGGCGGTTGTGACGGGTTACCTTGACTTCGGTTTCCCGGCGTGACTACAGTCCGGCGAGGTCGGGACCTCTGGGGCTAAAGCCCGCGCTCAAAGGTAAGACGTAATCGCAGCGCTGGAAGCGCTGCGCCACCCCAAACACGGACTGGGTAGAGCGCAGGGGTCAGGGGTCAGATTTCAGACGTTGGATTTCAGATAGGAATTCCTCATGCTGAATATTGTTGCTCCTTCGCCGACTGCTACACACTTGCTGGAATGGGTTGCGCTGACTATGACGCCGGGGCTGGGGCCGACGCGGGCGCGGAAATTGGTGGAACGGTTTGGCTCGGCGGACGCGGTTTTTCGCGCGTCACTCACAGAGTTGGAGAGCACGGGAATTCAGGCGGTGTCGGCACAGGCGCTGGCTACAGGGAAGTCGGCGGAACTGGCACGGGAAGAAATTGCTCGCGCGGCGGCAGCGGACGCGACCATGGTTTCATTCGACGATGCGGGTTATCCTCCGCGGCTGAAGGAGATCTACGATCCGCCGCTGGTTCTCTATGCGCGCGGAAATGCGGAGGTGCTGACTCGGCCGGGGATTGCGATGGTGGGGACGAGGCATCCGACGCCTTATGGTTTGGGAATGGCGGAACGGCTGGCATGCGACCTGGCTACGCACGGACTGGTGATTATCAGCGGCATGGCGCGGGGCGTGGATACGGCAAGCCATCGCGGCGCGATCGCGGCGAAAGGCAAGACTGTCGCGGTGTTCGGGACGGGCGTGGACGTGATCTATCCCAAGGAGAACTCCCGACTCTCGGAACAGATTCTGGCGCTGGGCGGGGCGCTGATTTCGGAATTTCCGATTGGCACCCATCCCGCGCCGCAGAATTTTCCGATTCGCAACCGCATTCTTAGCGGCATGTCGGTGGGCGTGCTGGTGGTGGAGGCTGCGGAATATTCCGGAACGCGTATTACTGCGCGCTGCGCGCTTGAGCAAAATCGCGATGTGTTCGCCGTGCCGGGCAATGTCACCAACAAGAATTCCTGGGGGCCGAACACGCTGATCAAGCAGGGCGCGAAGCTGGTTGCGACGTGGGAAGACGTATGGGAAGATCTGCCAGCGGAAGTGCGACTCGCGCTGACTCCGACCACCTCGCCTGAATCTTCCGCGTCCTCTTCTGCATCTCTATTCCCGGATGAAGGGCTTCCTCCTCACGAGAAGCGGATCCTGGGCCTGCTGAAATCCGACGAGTCCACTCACATCGATGAAATCGTGGAGAAGCTGGAGACGGAATTGTCGTCTTCGGAGATCTTTGCTGCTCTCTTCGAGTTGGAGCTTTCCGGCAAGGTGCGGCAGATGCCGGGGAAGAATTTTGTGAAGAGCTTCTAGCTGCGGCTCTCAGCTCTCAGCTGTCAGCTCTCAGCTTAGCCGCTGGTGAGGGAGGGAATATGCAGGACTTCAGGAATCTTAAGGTTTGGGACAAGGCTCACGCCTTAACGCTTGCGGTCTACAAGTCCAGCAAGACATTTCCGAGAGATGAGATGTACGGATTGACCAGTCAGATGCGGAGGGCGTCGGTTTCGATCGGCGCTAACATCGCCGAGGGCACGTGTCGACGGGGGGACGTGGATTTTGCTCGCTTCCTGCAGATGGCCGCGGGTTCGGCTAGCGAATTGGAATATCACTTGCTCCTGGCACGCGATCTGGACTTGCTGAAAACCTCAGATTATCAGCGCCTTTCGGAGGCTGCTGTTGAGGTAAAACGGATGCTGGCATCGCTGATGCAAAGGCTGAGAGCTGATAGCCGATAGCTGACAGCTTCTTGCGGTAACTTGTTGCCGCTGTCTCATTCGTGCTAGCTTCGGAAACAGAAATTGGAGAACTGAGAGGAAATTGGTGAAAGGGTTAGTCATTGTCGAATCGCCGGCGAAGGCGAAGACCATCCAGAAATATTTGGGAAAGGGCTTCACGGTCGAGGCTTCGCTCGGCCACGTGAAGGATCTGCCCAAGAGCATTCTGGGCGTGGATACCGCGAACGATTTCGCGACCGATTACGTCGTCATCCCGGGCAAAGAAAAAGTTCTGGCCAAGCTGAAGAAGCTGGGCGCGTCCATGGACGCGATCTATCTTGCGCCTGATCCGGATCGCGAAGGCGAGGCCATTGCCGCGCATCTGGCGGGGGAACTCGAACTGAACGGCGGAAAGAAGAAGAAAGCCAAGAAGCTGAAGAAGGGCGAGGTGGAACCTCCTCCGCGCATTCAGCGGGTGACCTTTAACGAAATCACGAAGCGCGCGGTGCAGGCGGCGTTTGAACATCCGCGGGCGATTGACCAGAACCTGGTGGACGCGCAACAGGCGCGGCGCGTGCTTGACCGGCTCGTGGGATATCAGGTATCGCCGCTGCTGTGGGATAAGGTGCGGCGCGGGCTTTCCGCGGGACGTGTGCAGACTGTGGCGCTGCGGCTGATCGTGGAACGCGAACGCGAAATTAAGGCGTTCGAGAAAAAAGAATATTGGACGATTGACGCGAACCTGGCCGCTGCCAAGCCGCCGGCATTCGACGCGCGGTTCGTGGGCAAGGGCGAAGAGAAGATCGAGGTCACAAACGGCGAGGATGCGGAAAAGATCCGCGTGGCGCTCGAAAAAGCTGATTGGATCGTCCGGTCGGTTGACAAGAAGGAACGCCGCCGCAATGCCGCGCCTCCGTTCACCACCAGCAAGCTGCAACAGGATTCGTCGCGCAAACTGCGTTTCAGCGTGAAGCGCACGATGATGATCGCGCAACGCTTGTATGAAGGCGTGGAGTTGGGCGAAGAAGGCTCGGTGGGCCTCATTACTTATATGCGTACGGATTCGACCCGGGTTGCGCCCGAGGCGATTCAGGAAGTGCGCGAGTATGTGGGCAAGGAATATGGTGCGCAGTATCTGCCGGAGACTCCCAATACATATAAGGAGAAGAAAGATGCGCAGGGGGCGCACGAGGCGATCCGGCCGACTTCGGCGATGCGGCATCCGGATCAGATGAAGCAGTATTTAAAGGAAGATGAATTCAAAGTTTACAAGCTGATCTGGCAGCGTTTTGTGGCGTCGCAGATTAATCCGGCGGTTTTTGACCAGACGACCGTGGACATTGACGCGAAGAATGGTGGCGAGGTTTTCTGGTTCCGCGTGACGGGATCGGTGCTGAAGTTCGACGGCTTCCTCAGGGTTTACGAAGAGTCGAAAGAAGGCAAAGACGAGGAAGACGAAGAGTTGAAGCACAAGCTGCCGGCGCTTGAAGCTGGCGAAAAACTCACACTCAAGGAACTGAAGCCGGAACAGCATTTCACGGAGCCTCCACCACGGTTCAATGAAGCTTCGCTGGTGAAGGAACTGGAAGAACGCGGGATTGGACGCCCCTCGACCTACGCGGCGATTCTTACCACGATTCAAGAGCGGCAGTACGTACAGAAGATCGGCGGCAAGTTCACGCCCACGGAGATTGGGTTGGTAGTCACCGACCTACTGGTGGAAAACTTTCGCGACATTTTCGATTTGCAATACACGGCGCGGCTGGAAGAAGAACTTGATGAGATTGAAGAAGGCAAGGAGAAGTGGACCGACGCGCTGAAGGAGTTCTACAAGAAATTTCAGAAAGATCTCAAATATGCCGAAAAGCATATGGAGAACATCAAGCGGATGGAGAAGCCCACGGACGAGAAGTGCGAGCGCTGTGGCGCGCCGCTGGTGATCAAGTGGGGGAAACACGGGTCGTTCTACGCGTGCAGCACCTACGATAAAGAGGATCCGAACACCTGCACGTTTACGAAAGAAAATCCGATCAACCTGCCGGACCTGGATTCTGCCGACGTGCAGGAGACCACGCAGGAAGAATATTGCGAGAACTGCGGGCGTGTGATGGTGCTGAAGCGCGGGCGCTTTGGGCAGTTCATGGCGTGTACGGGTTATCCCGATTGCAAGACCACGCGGCGGTTGGACCAGGGCAAAAAAGTTCCGGATATTCCGCTGGATGAGCTTTGCCCGAAGTGCGGGCGGAATATGATGATCCGGCACGGGCGTTACGGGGAGTTCACTGCCTGCAGCGGATATCCGGAGTGCAAGTATGTGAAGCAAAATTATATTGGGGTGAAGTGTCCGGAGTGCAAGGACGGCGATCTGGTTGAGAAGCGGGCGCGCAAGGGAAATACGTTTTACGGGTGCGGAAATTATCCGAAGTGCAAATTCACTTCGGCGCACAAGCCGATTCCCGAGAAGTGCCCAAGTTGCGGCAGCGAATATCTGGTGGAGAAGAATCTG
Organism: Candidatus Sulfotelmatobacter sp.; assembly: GCA_050014115.1. GTDB lineage: Bacteria > Acidobacteriota > Terriglobia > Terriglobales > Acidobacteriaceae > Sulfotelmatobacter. The sequence goes on from JBEKDY010000164.1 coordinate 6,532, forward strand.
AAAGCCGGTCCGGTGATTGCCTGCCCGAATAAAGAGTGCGACTATGAGCGTCCGGCGCCGCCACCGGAAGCAGCCGCAACAAGCGCCTAAAGAAATCGAGCGATTGGGAGATTGAGTCGTTGAGAGACTTCGTTGGCCCAATCGCCAAGTCACTCAATGATTCAATTCACCCGAGGTGCTCTCATGTCTAAGAAACCGACTGTGGCCGACGCGCAACTGATTCTTCACCTCTATGAACTCCGCCGCGAACCCGAGATGCGCAAGGCGCGCAACTGGTGGGGCGGCGAATTTTTCCCGCAGAATGCCGACGACTACCTGAAGGTGTTGTGGGCAATGAACTCGTCCGAGAACAACTGGCTGCGCCAGGTGCAGAGCTATTGGGGGATGGCCGCGGCGTTCGTCTTACAAGGTGTGCTGAACGAAGACTTGTTCCTGCAGCCCGCGGTTAGCGGTGAAATGTTTCTTATCCTGGCCAAAGTAGCTCCTTTCCTCGAGCAGCTTCGCGAGAAGATGAACGACCCGCACATATTTGCCAACATCGAAAAGGCCGCCACCCGCACCAAGTGGGGACGTGACCGGCTTCAGTTCATGATCAAGCGCGTCGAGACCATGCGCCAGAAACGCGCCGAGAGCAAGCCAAAGTAGCCGCTGCATCTGTTATCCTAATCGGCTGTGCGGATGATCTGGTGGTTCCTGATACTAGGCGTCAGTACGCTGGTGGTGGTGTGCGTGGCCATTGCCCTGTACATGCGGCTGCGCCGCCATTTGCGGCAGGTTCATGCCGCGGAGGCTGCACACGGCGACACCCGTCAACATCCGCCGGATTCAACTCATTAGTGACTGCTGGAGGTTTTTTCATGGCAAGGCCGGCACTGCAAGCCCTCAGTACACCGCAGGAGCGCTTGCTTGAAGCTGCGCGGCAAGTGGCGCTGGTGGTGGGCGCCAGCTTGTTTGTGGCATTGTGCGCGCGCATTACGATTCCGTTGCCATTCACGCCAGTGCCGCTGACGGTGCAGAATTTCGGCGTGCTGCTGGTGGGGTTGCTGCTGGGCAGCCGGCGCGGCTTCGCAGCGTTGATTCTTTATTTGGCGGAAGGCGCGATGGGGATGCCGGTTTTCAGTCCGAGTTCGGTTGGGCTGATGGGCGTTGCGCAGATTCTGGGACCCACGGGTGGATATCTGATGGCTTATCCGCTGGTGGCGGGGCTGGCGGGATTTATTTTCGAACGTGGGACAAAGAGTTTTGCGCGGGCCGCGATCGCTGGTCTGCTGGCTGAGATTGTTTTGTTTGCGAGTGGGGTGACGTGGCTTTATGTGGCCACGCATTCGCTGGCGAAGGCGGCTTACCTGGGGCTTTACTGGTTCATCGCCGCGGAGATATTGAAGGTGATGGTTGCGGCTGCGATCGCGACGCGCTGGGGTCGCGGTTCGGCGACACAGCAGTAGATTTGGAGTCCATTTGATGACCGTAGTTTCTGAACAATCCGAGAAAGTCTCTCCCTCTTCCACCGACCTGCGCGAGATCGCGGTGGCCCATAGTCCGGATTCCGACGACGCGTTTATGTTTTACGGGCTGGCTACCGGCAAGGTGCGCACGCCCGGCCTGCGATTCAGCCACACTCTCTGCGATATTGAAACGCTGAACCAGAAGGCGCGCGAAGGCGTTTACGACGTCACGGCAATTTCGTTTCATGCCTATCCTTATATTCAGGACCAGTACGCGCTCATGACCTGCGGAGGCAGCGTGGGGGATGGATACGGGCCGATGATCGTTTCCACGCGATCGTTCACGCAGAGCGAGATCAAGAAGAAGCGCATTGCCGTGCCGGGCACGCTGACCACGGCTTATCTGGCGCTGCAACTTTTTGCTCCGGGCGTGGAAGTGGAAGTGGTTCCCTTCGACATGATTATTCCGCAGGTGCTTGAAGGAAAACATGAAGCCGGGCTGATCATCCACGAAGGCCAACTCACGTATGACAAGTCGGGCCTGCACCGGATCGTGGATCTGGGAAAATGGTGGCAGAAAGTTACGGGGCTGCCGTTGCCGCTGGGAGGAAATGCCATCCGGCGAGCGCTGGGAGCGGAGTTGATGGCGTCGGTGTCGACGGCGCTGCGCGAGAGCATTCAATATGGTCTCGACCACCGCGAAGAAGCGCTGGCTTACGCGATGCAGTTTGCCCGCGACCTCGACACCGAACAGGCTGACAAGTTTGTGGGGATGTATGTGAACGAGCGCACGCTGGATTACGGCCCTGACGGGCGCGAAGCCGTGCGGCGACTTCTGGATATGGGGCATAAGGCGGGGATTATTGGGCCGGAAGCGCGCGTGGATTGGGTGGGGTGAGGAGCTTTTAGCTCTTAGCTTGAAGCCCACATTGGCGCGGCCGTTAGACACTCCGATCGTTCCGACATGTGAACACCATCGATTGAAACCAACCTGAATCGCTAATAGCTAATAGCTAAAAGCCAAGAGCCAAAGGCCAAGAGCTTGCTTCCCCAGACCCTTCTGATCGATGCGGACGATACGCTTTGGGAAAACAATATTTATTTTGAGCGGGCAATCGCCAAGTTCATTTCGTTTCTCAATCACCACGAATTTTCGCCGGAGCAGGTGCGCGGGGTGCTCAACGATGTGGAGCGCGAGTGCATTGTCACGCATGGCTATGGGCTGCACAGCTTTGGGCATGCGCTGGTTAGCACTTTTGAACAGTTGAGCGTTCATCCGGTTACGCCTGAGTTGCAGACGCAGGTTCGCGGGTTCGCCCATTCCATACAGGACCATCCTATCGAACTGTTGCCGGAGGTTCGGGAGACGCTGCAATATCTTGCGGAGCGTCACCGGCTGATATTGATGACGAAAGGCGCGCTCGCCGAGCAAACTGGGAAGATCGAGCGATCGGGATTGAAGGAACATTTCGCCGAGGTTGAGATTGTCGCGGAAAAAGATGTTGCGGCTTACGACTCCGTGGTCCAGAAGCATGGTCTGGCGCACGAGTCTACGTGGATGGTCGGCAATAGTCCGAGGTCGGATATTAATCCTGCACTGGCCGCCGGGCTGCACGCGGTGTTCGTGCCGCATGGCGACACATGGATTCTGGAACACGAAGAGGTAAACGCGGCAACGCCTCCGCAGCGGTTGCTGATTGTGGGCAGGTTCGCGGAACTGCGGGAGAAGTTCTAGGAAAGTGCTGCATTGATTATCGGGAACCCTTCCGTATTTGCCATCGAATCGAGCATCAGTCGGGCATACGAACGCTTGAGTTTCCGTGCGCTCGGCTTTTTCGTCATTTACGTCGGCGGTCGCTGCTATGGCAGGTGCTCACCCGATAGCACGATGCTGGCATGTTCGTATGACGAGGTTGAGCGGCGAATCGCAGGACGCGGTAGCCACACCACCCCTTTTGCGACCGAATCGGAGGCTGGGAGAATCGCCGACGCTTTTCGAAACGCAGTTTATGCTGAGAAGCAGGAGGAACGGTATTTCGACATCCCCCTTGCGGATTTTATTGACATGATTCATTCGAAGCGCACCGTGTGGGCACCGGATGGAGATGAGGCTTTTGACGATGGTAGCTACGTGCTTCAGTTTGATGTTGGGGATCGTGTCCGTCTGATCGCGTTCAAGTCCATCGAAAATGGCTGCCTCCACGATCCTGCTGCGCGCAGTGATGTTTGGCTTGCGGCGGATGATTTCTATCGTATCCTCCAAGATTGGCGTGACGCCTTCGAGGCTGAGTGGGCGTCGGCGCCCAAAATATCAGAGGCTGACGAGCACCCAGCAACATAACTCGTAGGCTTCACGCTGTAAAAGTTTTCCCGACCGGACTGGCGCTTCTTGGCGCCATGGCCTGCTGGTGGCGGAATCAGCTTCGTCACCGTGTTTTCATTATCGTTACTACCGCATCAAACTAACCAACAACGCGATCGCGCACGGAGCATTTCGGCATGGTACGCTCGTTTTGCTCTGGGTTCCGCACCCACTTCGTCGTGACGGTGCAGACCAACAATTTCCGGCGGCTATTGCGCACGGTTGAGGCGCTTTCCGAGCTCGGGCCCGAACTGACGGCCGAGCGCGAGTTCTCGGAAACTTCGCGTCTTATGCTGTCCGCGATTATGGAGGCGGCGGGCGCTCGCGAGGGCACGCTTTTTCTGTTCAGCGACAAGCCTGCCATGCTGACTTCCACAACTTCTCAGGGTTTTGCCCTGATGCCGGACCCGGCCTTCATTCCTCTCCTCCCGAAACATGTACATGCATTGTCTGCGGCGCGCGGGCCGATCGTGCTGAATGGGTCGACGTACTCTGTGTTCCTCAGCTCGAACGGAAATGTTGCGCCGGAACTTTTCAAGTGCCTGGCGCCGCTCAAGGCGGCGGGCAAACTCGCGGGCGTAGTCGCGCTGGGGCGGCGTCCGGGAGACGCGCTCTACGAAGACGACGAACTCGCCGCCATGGAACTGCTTTGCAGCTACGTGGCGCTGGCGGTTCAGAACCATGCGCTCACACAGACCATTGCGCAACGGGTTTCCGAGAATCTTCGCCTGATGGCGTCGCTGCACGGTTTTTATGACAACGCGCTGGAGGCATTTGCCACAGCCATCGACGTGAAACACGTCAACATCCATGGACATTCCCTGCGGGTGGGCCGTTACGCCTCTGCGATTGGGGAAGCCCTTGGAATGGATGCGAGCGAATTGGCCGCACTGCGAAGCGCAGGCTACCTGCACGACATTGGAAAAGTAGCCGTCGATCGCCGGCTTTTCGGCAAAGCCAGCGCGCTGAACCCGGAAGAATTCCGCGAGATGGCCGATCACACCGTGGT
>JBEKDY010000165.1:0-10491 GCA_050014115.1 Candidatus Sulfotelmatobacter sp.
AGTCCCTTCAAGCCGAACGAAAAGTCGAGCTCGAGACTTTCTTCGAAGCGATGCTTCTGGGAATCGGTCATGACGCTGTAAGCCAGCTGCTTGGTTTCAGCCGGCGTCATCTGCGGCAGGTCCAGCGGCACCAGATGCCCGTGCACGCGAATCTGCGGCGGCGAGTTCGTGGTGATGTGAAGATCGCTGCCGTTCATCTCCAGCATTCTCTTCAGCAGATCGCTAAGCGACAAACCCATAAGTGTTCCCCTTCGTTCCCAAACTAGTGAATTGTTTCGCGCGCCACTTCCTCAAGCGTGGTCATACCCGCGGCCACCTTGATCAGGCCGCTCCGCCGCAGAGTAATCATGCCGCGCTCAATTGCCTTCTTCTTCAGTTCCACGGCCGACGCGCCTACCAGCACCAGTTCCCGAATCTCGTCGTCCACTTCCATCACTTCGTACAAACCGGCGCGTCCTTTGTAGCCCGTGTTATTGCAGGTGCCGCAGCCTTTGCCCTTGTGGGGTTTGACCGTCTTGGCTTCTTCGGGACTGTAACCTTCGTCGATCAAGGTCTGCACCGGCACCTCGAATGGTTCGGAGCAGTCTTTGCAGATGCGGCGAATCAGGCGCTGGGCAACGATCATGTGCACTGAAGTCGCTACCAGGAAGGGCTCAATACCCATGTTCATCAGACGAGTAATGGTTTCCGGCGCGCCGTTGGTGTGCAGCGTAGAAAGCACAAGGTGACCTCGGATCTTGCCGCAGGAACGATCGCAGCGCAGCCGCAAAGTTCAACCCGATCTGTTCCTTCATCTGCACCTGGTTGACGCCGCCCAACTGGAATTCAACCGGATCCTCGGCCGTCATGATGTTCGTATCGGGCTGGTTCAGCCGCGAAATCGCCGAATACAAAGTGTTGGTCTTGCCCGATCCCGTCGGCCCGGTGACCAGCACCATGCCGTAAGGCTTGAGAATCGCCTTCTCGAATTTCACCAGCGACTCAGCCTCGAAACCGAGCTTGGTCATGTCGAGGCGCAGGTTTTCTTTGTCCAGCAACCGGAGCACTATCTTTTCGCCCCACAACGTGGGCAGCGTGCTCACGCGGAAATCGAGCTGCTTCTTGCGCCCGCCAAGTTGCATCTTCAGCATGATGCGGCCGTCCTGTGGCAGTCGCTTCTCGCTGATGTCAAGCTTGGCCATAATCTTCAAACGGGACGTGATCGCGTCTTTCAGCTTGACCGGCGGCGACATGATCGCCTGCAGCACGCCGTCAATACGGAAGCGTACGCGGAACTCTTTTTCGTAAGGCTCAATGTGAATGTCGCTGGCGCCCCGCTTCACCGCGTCCGTCAACACCAGGTTCACCAGCTTGACCACCGGAGCTTCGTCGGCCGCTTTCTCCAGATCGGCCAGGCCGATTTGCTCTTCTTCTGCCTGCACTTCTACATCGGCATCGTCCGTCATCGACTGCATTACGGTTTCCAGGTCATCGCCCTGGGTAGTCCCGTAAGCCTTTTCGATGCCGGACTGAATCGAACTTTCCGATGCCACCACCGGCTCAATGTTGAAGCCAGTCATGAACTTGATATCGTCCATCGCGAACACGTTGGTGGGGTCCACCATCGCAATGGTGAGCGACGCGCCCACGCGGCTCAGCGGCAGAATCTGGTAACGTTTCGCGGTTTCGAACGGAATCAGCTTGACCACCGCGGGATCAATTTCAAAATACGAAAGATTGATGGCAGGAACGCCGTACTGACGGGAGAGAAAATTCGTGACGTCCTCGTCCGTCAGGAACCCGAGCTTCACCAGGGCGGACCCCAGGCGGCAGCTCTGCTCCTTCTGAACCTTATTCGCTTGTTCCAACTGCTCTGGGGTTATGATCTTCTCTTTGACGAGAAGGTCACCCAGCCGTTGAGACATACGGCGATCTCCTATCCAGGTAGTAAAACGACGCCTGACAAATCTTGCAGGCTTTCACGCAAACCGCTGCCGTTCGCGGGGAGAGAAACGCAGCGCACTCGCGTTGACATAAATTGTCAACGCAACCGCGTTACCTTACCAGTAACTTTGGTACTTGGACCTCGCGAAGCGCCGCGTCCACAACGGGTTGACTCGCTGCACCCCACGCCAATTGATTGTTTTCACTTGTGCCCGCGATGCCGGCGGGCCGGAGTACATGCACTTCGGTAAGACTCAAACCCATCCCGCCGCCACATCAGGCAGCAGGGGCGCCGCTCGATTAGACTCGACAAATGAAAGTTGCGAAGCTTCGTTGCACCGTGGATCGAGGTGGAAACCGATCCTCGAATCGACCCACGAATGATTGCGAAAACGGCCGCGAAGACGACCGCAAGGAAGATAACCGCAAGAATGACGCCCAAATTCGCGACCACTACCGCACCCTTCTCGCCGCCTGGGGACCGCAGCACTGGTGGCCGGCCCATACACCCTTTGAAGTAATCGTGGGAGCTTTCCTAACCCAGAACACCGCGTGGACTAACGTAGAACGCGCCTTGTCAAACCTGCGGGCTGCGGACCTTTTATCTCTAGAAGGAATCCGCCGTATCCCCTTACCCGATCTCGAACTCCTGATTCGCCCCTCGGGATATTTCCGCCAGAAATCCCAGCGCCTCAAAGCCTTCGTCGCATACCTTGATCGTCAACACGCCGGCTCGTTAGTCGGTCTCTTTGCCCAGCCCACGAATGAACTCCGCGAACAACTGCTGGCCCTGAACGGTATCGGGCCCGAAACCGCGGATTCGATTCTCCTCTACGCCGGAAACCATCCCGTGTTCGTCGTCGACGCCTACACCCGCCGCATCCTCGAGCGCCACGAAATTATCCCGCAGAAAACAGACTACGAAGAGATTCGCGATTTGTTGGAACGCGCTCTGGTGCGAGCCGACAGGAAGCCAAAAGTAGGTGCAAAGGAAAGGAAATCCAACCGGGACGGGCATAATTCGAACGCTAGTCTTCCCAGAACGGTCCATCCGCCCTCCCCGATGAGCACCGCCCCGCGGACCGCACTGGCGCAGGTCTACAACGATATGCACGGCTTGATCGTCGGCATAGGCAAGCACTACTGCAAAAAATCACAGCCCCATTGTGACGGATGTCCTTTACAGCAGTTCCTTCCGCGTAGTAAGTAAGCTGCATTCGGGCTGCTTATGTTCACCGGCTTGCGGAAGTTTCGAATGCTCGGCGTCCTACTGCCCGGACTCGCGGCGCTTTTAGGCCCCAGCCAATCAAGTCCTCCATCCTTGCGCCAGGCAGCCGACGGCGCCGGAATCCTGATCGGCACAGCCGTGCGGCCGTCGCTATTCTCCGAAGCCGCCTACGCCTCCACCCTGGCCCGCGAATTCAACATGGTCGAGCCCGAGGACGCTATGAAGTGGTGGGTCATCCGCCGCAATCCCGATAGTTTCGATTTTCGCGAGGCCGACGAAGTCGTCGCCTTCGCCCTGGCGCACAAAATGAAAGTCCGCGGCCACTGCCTGGTCTGGGATCACAATCACCCGGATTGGCTCGCCCACGGCCACTTCACGCCCCCGCAATTGTCCCAGCTGCTGCACGACCACATCGACCGCGTCATGAGGCGTTACGCCGGCCAGGTTTTCGCCTGGGACGTCGTCAATGAAGCCATGGACGAAACGGGCAGGATGCGCAATTCCATCTGGTACAACCAGCCCGGCATCGGTTTCGCCGGACGGGGGACGGACTATCTGGAGCAAGTCTTCCGCTGGGCCCGCGAAGCCGACCCGCACGCACTTCTCTTCTATAACGAAGCCGAAGGCGAATTCCTCAACCACAAGTCCGACGCGATTTACGAAATGCTGAAAGATTTCAAGCATCGCGGTGTCCCCATCGACGGCGTCGGCCTGCAACTGCATCTTCCGGGTCCCGACGTCGACACCGCGGCTCTCGCCGCGAACATCGCCCGCCTCACCGCCCTCGGCCTGCAAGTCCACATCACCGAACTCGATGTCCCCCTCCCCGCTTCCCCGTCCACCGACTTTGCAGCCATCCCGCTCCACGACAACGCCCCGCGAGATAGCGACTTGCTCCGTCAAGCGCAGATCTATCGCAGCGTGGTCCATGCATGCCTGCAGAATCCCGGCTGCACCGCAATCCAAACCTGGGGATTCACCGACAAATACTCCTGGATCGGCTCCCACTCCCGCGGCACCCGCGGCCGCGCCCTATGGTTCGACAAAACCTACCAACCCAAGCCAGCCTACGACGCCGTCCTGCGCGAACTCGCCGCAGGCCGGAGCGCGAAGTAGGCGGAAGCTTCTAGCTCTTAGCCAACCCAAGCCTTGTCATTCCGACCGTCGCGCCTTTCATCGCGGCGGAGGAATCTCAGTCTCCACCGCGGCCGAGCGCCAGCCGTTCCCCATCGACGGCACGCAGCCTGCATCTATAATGACTTGCAACGCCCCTGACTGGGACGTTGAACAACCGTGCCCCAACCCGCTCCAACCCGCGCTCTAAAAAAGTCCAACCGCAAGCAAGCCATCATTCTGCTCGCAATCGCGGTCTCGCTCCTGCTCGCCATCCTGGTTTCGCAAAATGCCTTCGACCCGAATTTCCTCCGCCCCGGCAACAACGAAGAAATCCTGGTCTTCTGGGCTCTAACTTTTCTCATCTCGCTCTTATTCGTCGCCCTGACCTTCGTCCTGTTCCGCAACTTGCTGAAGCTGTTTGCCGAGCGCCGCATGGGGGTGCTGGGCTCCAAGTTCCGCACCCGCATGGTCGCCGGCGCACTGCTGCTCTCGTTTGTTCCAGTCGTAGTGATGTACTGGTTCGCCTATGGCCTGATGAACCGCTCTATCGAACGCTGGTTCTCCACTCCCGCCGAAGAAGTCCGGTCTGACATTCATGCCATGGGTTCGCTCCTGGCTAACTACGCCACCCAGAACGCGCGCTCCGAAGCTCAGGTCATCGCCGCGTCCGCCGCGGCGCAACGCGCTTTCAGCGACCGCGAGTTCTCCGAATTAACCAAAGAATTTCGCCTTCACGAGCCCGCCCTGCAAGGCGGATTTGCCCTCGCCGTGGAAGACGGAAACGAGACTGCCAGTTTCAACACTCCAGGCTCGTGGGCATTGTTGCGCTCAAAGCTTCCGCTCGCCGACGCAGCCGCCGGACGCGTGTCACAATTCACCTGGAACAATACCGACTACACGCTCGGCACCGCGCCCGTCGGAAAAGCCGGAACCATCGTCGTCGCCATTCCGCTTCCCGCCGAGCTCGCCCAAACCCTGAAGCAAGTCGAAGCCGGCCAGCAGCGTTATTACGATCTCGCCCGCGAACGCCGCCGCGTGCGCAGCGTCTACATGGGCTACCTGCTCCTGCTCACCATGATCGTGCTGTTCGTCACCACCTGGCTCGCGCTGTTCCTCTCGAAGCTGGTCACGCGTCCGCTGGCCGCGCTCGCCGAAGCCACGCAGGAAATTTCCCGCGGACGCCTCGACTACCGCGTCGAAATCAGCGGGGCAGACGAAATCGGCGATCTCGTCCGCTCCTTCAATCGCATGGCCGAAGAGCTCGAAGCCAGTCGCCATCAGATCGAAGCCTCCAGCCGTGACGCCACCGAAGCCAACGCCGAACTCGACCGCCGCCGCCGCCAGATGGAAACCATCCTCGAAAGCATTCCCACCGGAGTGCTTTCTCTCGATGCCGCGCGCCTCGTCACCCACGCCAATCAGGCTCTGCTTCGCATGTTTCACCCCGAAGCCCCGCATGACACCACCCCGCAAATTATTCTCGGCTCTCCTCTCGCCGACGTTTTCCCCACCGAAGTGCTGGAGGATCTCGATCCCCTGCTGCGCCGCGCCGATCGCATGGGCATGGCCGCCGCCCAAATGGAAATGCCCGCCCAGCGCGCCTCCCTGAACGTAGCTGTCACCGTGGCCACGCTCCGCCATCAAGGCGAGAAGTCCGGCTACGTGATCGTCTTCGAAGATCTCTCCGACCTGCTCAAGGCGCAGAAGCAAGCTGCCTGGCGTGAAGTAGCCCGCCGCGTCGCTCACGAAATCAAGAATCCCCTCACGCCCATCGCGCTCTCCGCGGAGCGCATCCGCCGCCACCTGGAGCGCGCCACTCCGGCCGATCCCGCTTCGCTCGAGGTCGTTCGCTCCTGCGCCGAAACAATTGCCAGCGCCGCCGAAACCGTCCGCCGCCTGGTCGACGAGTTCTCCACCCTGGCGCGCTTTCCCGCGTCCAAGCCGCAACCCGCCGACATTAACGAAGTCATTGAGAACGCGCTCTCCATGTTTAATGGCCGCCTCGATGGCATCCGCCTGCACAAATCCCTGACTCCCGATCTTCCCCGCGTCATGGCCGACGCCGAATCCATCAAGCGCGCCGTCGCCAACCTCGTCGACAACGCCGCCGACGCTCTTCAGGATTCTCTCGTCCGCGAAATTGAAATCTCCACCGCGCTGGTGGCGAGCCGCGACGCAGTCGAAATTTCTGTGGCCGACACCGGTCACGGCGTCACTCACGAACTGAAAGAAAAACTTTTTCTGCCGTATTTTTCCACCAAGCGCCGCGGCACTGGACTGGGCCTGGCCATCGTGAGCCGCATCATCGAAGATCACCACGGCTCCATTCGCGTCGAAGAAAATCAACCAGTCGGCGCGCGGTTCGTGGTCGAGTTGCCCGTCGTCCCCGAATCTACCCCGGTAGCCGCCGCCATTCAGCATGCATAACATACTCATCGTTGACGACGAACGTGGCATTCGCGATTCCCTCTCCGGCGTTCTCGCCGATGAGGGTTACTCTGCTTCCGCCGCCGAGAGTGGCGAAGCCGGCCTCGACCTGATTCGAAAAACCGCGTTCGACGTTGTCCTGCTCGATATCTGGATGCCCGGCATCGACGGCCTCGACACTCTGCAGAAAATCCGCGCGCTCGAAAATCCTCCGGAAGTCATCATGATCTCCGGCCACGGCACCATCGAGACCGCCGTCCGTGCCACCAAGCTCGGCGCCTATGACTTCCTCGAAAAGCCGCTCTCCATCGAGCGCACTCTGCTCGTCCTCAAGAACGCCATCGAATCCAAGAAGCTGCGCCGGGAAAACGTCGACCTGAAAAAACAGCTTCACTCGAAGAGCGTAATCGTCGGCGACAGCATTCCCATGAAAGCCCTGCGCCAGCAGATCGGTCTGATGGCGCCCACCAATGGCCGCGTTCTGATCTACGGCGAGTCCGGCACTGGCAAAGAGCTCGTCGCGCACGCCATCCACGGCCAAAGCCTCCGCAAGGATGAAACTTTCGTCGAGGTCAACTGCGCCGCCATCCCAGAAGATCTCATCGAGAGCGAACTCTTCGGTCACCACAAAGGATCGTTCCCCGGCGCATCCACCGACAAAGAAGGCAAATTCCAAAAAGCCAGCGGAGGCACGCTCTTTCTCGACGAAGTCGGCGACATGAGCCTGAAGACGCAGTCCAAAGTTCTCCGCACGCTCGAAGAGCAGCGCTTCGCTCCGGTCGGCGGCGAAGAATTGACCACCGTCGATGTCCGCGTGATCGCCTCCACCAACAAAGATCTCGAAGACGAAATCTCCCGCGGAAATTTTCGCGAAGATCTTTTCTACCGCCTCAACGTGATTCCTTTTTTCGTCCCGCCCCTGCGCGAACGCAAAGAAGATATCCCGCTCTTCGCCCGCTATTTCCTCAAGGAACTCGCCTCCACCTACGGACGCAAGCCCCGTGAAATTACCGACGAAGCTATCGATGTGCTCATGCGCTATTCCTGGCCGGGCAACGTCCGCGAGCTGCGCAACGTGATCGAGCGCATCGTCATCATGAATCCCACTACCACCCGCTTCGAGCGCAAACACCTGCCGCCTCTCGTCTATCGCGACGGAACCCGCCGCCCCGCCAAGTCCGAATTTTCCACCCTGCACCAGGCCCGCGACGCCTACGAGCGCGACTTCATTTTAAAAAAGCTCGACGAAAACCACGGCAACGTAACCCGCACCGCCGAAACCCTCGGCCTCGAGCGCAGCCACCTCTACCGCAAAATGAAATCCTTGGGAATCGCCGCAAAAGAATAGCGAGAATTAGGAATGTGGAAGAACATGTACCGCGGAAGTCCGTGCCGTGGAGACCCGTATAACTACCCGTGGAGATACCTGTAATCCCGTGGGAGGCGCCCGTAATACTGTGGAAGAGCGGCGCTTCAGCGCCGCGTAAAGCTCCCAAACTCGGGAGGGCTTCAGCCCCTGAGGCCCCTACTTCTTCACCATGTGAATCTCCGCCCCATTCTTACGGAATTCCACCTTATCCATCAACTGGTTAATCAGAAAAATCCCCCGCCCATGATTCGAGTAAACATTCTCCCCAACTGTGCAGTTGGGAATCGCCCCCACGTCAAACCCCGGCCCCGGATCGCGCACGATAATAATCAGCCCGCGATCTTCCTCGACAGCCACAATGCACTCCACGGTTTTGTTGGGGTCTTCTTTCGCGCCATGGACCACGGCATTGGCCAGCGCTTCCTGCAAAGCCAACTCGATCGCGTCTTCCTTGCCATCGACACACTTCACCCGCCGGATGGTTTCCATCACTTCCGCAACCACCGGGTCCACCGACGCGCGGTTCGCCGCCAGCGTGACCCTCACGCAAAGACTTAGTTTTTCCGGATCGAAGTCACCCTGAAGAAAACTTTCCTCGCCCGACATCCCAGATTCCATGGTTGGCCCGCTAGTCCCCGTCCGCCGCAAGGCGCGGCTCTCTTCATTCTATCGTCAAGCCCCACACACAGCAAACTCGCCGGAGCGTTGGTAGTGGCTCTGTTTGAATTTCTTCGCGTCCTTTGCGGCTTTCCTTTGCGAACTTTGCGGTTAAAGGTTGTTGTTCTTGGGCGGAAACCAACAGACTCCAACCGCAAAGGACGCAAAGAAATTCCAAATTGAGCCACTACCGGAGCGTTTGTCATTACGAACCGGCGCCAGCCGGAGAGGAACCTGCTCTCTCTTGCATCTTGCCCGCCGCCGGCAACGCGCAAGCCTGCGTCGCATCGCGAAGCGCGTCTTCCAACCGCGTACCCAGAATCGCAAACTCCTCCCCACTCATCAACCTCTGCAGCCCCTCAAAAAGCTGCCGCTCTTCTTTTCGAATGTGCTTAGAAAGCCCGCGAACAAACAAGAGCAAATCTGCGCTCGACAAACCCTCCACTCGCACAAACCATTCCCGCAACCGAACGTGTTCGGCAATCAGTTCCTCCACCAGCGAAACCAATTCCGCAAACCCCCGCGCCGCCGGAAAAACCACCAACTCCTCCGCCGCAAAATGAATCCGAATCTCCTGTTCGAAAAGCACCGCAATCTCCGCCCGCCAGGCACCCAAGTCCGCATCCACAATCGGCGAAGCGCGCTCAATCCGCACGCACAAAGCCAGCGCATGCTGGTGTTGCCGGGAAAGCGGAATCAAACTCTTGTCTCGTAGCATGCGATGGTCTTTCTCTTGCAGTCTTCTCAATCTGAGAAATTGGGAGCTGTTTTCGCCCTCCCGAGAGCCCAGTTCTTGTGTTGCCTTTTTGCCACACCCGCTGCCGATATATCGGCAGCACCCTCGAACCGCTTGGCTCAGAAGCATTTACGCCCCAATATCTCCTGGCTATTACAGGGACGATATTCTTTGCGGCGCTCGTGTGCAAATCGCAGAAGTGTTCCTTCAGGAACACTGTGGAAAACTTTAGCCCCTCAAACCACCCCTTCGGCAGCCGCCGCCTCCCTCGCCACTGGACGCAGCGTCAACCAATCCGTCCGCACCCGCTCCCACTCCTGGATCAGCATCCCGTTCGCCTCAAAGAAACTGCGAATCCGCGACCGCTCCCACCCCGCCACTTCCTCCAGTATCGGAGCGAGCACCGCCAGCGCGCTCGTGCTCAACACCGTGCGCTTGGCAATCTGCGAGATGTCCGGCGACTCCGACACCGCGATGGTCAATCCGTCACGCGCATTCACATGCAGCATCACGTGAATATCAGAGCTGCCGTCGCCGCTGTAGATCACATGGTCTGGCCCCACCACGTGTTTGCTCAGCAACTGGTCGAGCACCGCAACCTTGCCGTAACCAGCCGTCGCCCGCACGATCGTATCGATCTCGCCGGAAGGCTTGTAGAGAAACTGCGTGCCGTAAATGTGATCCTTGGGGACGATGCCCTCGAGCGCGGAGTAGATCACCTCAACCGGCGCGGCCGAGAGCACATAAAAATCAAAGAAGTGCCCGTCGATGCCAGCCTCCAGCAGTTGGTAGAGCAGCTGAATATTCTCCTTAAGCCGCACCCGCTTTCCCGCTTCGTGCAGATGTTCCTTGCGCACCTTCGCCTTGAACTCAGGATCGTGCAGCAGAAGATACGCCAGCTCCGCGCCCTGCTGCACCAGGTTGATCTTCGCCATGCCTTTGGCCTTACGCTCGAACTCGTCCGTAGGAATCCCGACCAGCTCCGCCAGCACATAGCCGGAGTCGTTAAAGGTAAGCGTCTGATCGAAATCGCTC
>JBEKDY010000166.1:0-9944 GCA_050014115.1 Candidatus Sulfotelmatobacter sp.
ATGGATTGCAGGCCCGGATCGCGCGCTCCGCCCCGCGTAATGGTCAAGGGAGTCTGCCCGGCCGTCTTCGCCATGAAGGTCAGGGTAAGCACCGTGCCTTGGCCGCTGACTCCGCCCGCTCCCGGCGGCCGCGTAGCCGTCACCGTCAGCGTCCCGGTCGATTCGTCTTCGCGGTGCACCAGCGCCACGGTTTGGCCGTCCTGCGAAAGGAAGCTGCCGTTCGAGACGTTGAGCAACTGCATGCGCGCCGGGTCGTAATACAATTGCACCGGAACCGAATAAACATTTTGCGCGCCGGAAATCAGCAGATTCACAGCAAAAGTATTGCCCTTGGCCGCCGTGATCGTAGGCGGATCGAACAGAAAGCTGGGCATTCCGTTCGCCGCCTGCGTAGCCGGCTGGATCACCGGAACGCCAGACGGATTCGCGGATTGCTGCGGCGGCGCACCAGCGGCCATCGGCGCAGCAGAGGCCTGATTGGCGGGAGGTTGACTCGCCGGAGCCGCTGGGCTGGGCTGAACTGTGGGCGGATTCGCCGGAGTTGGCACCGCCGCCGGAGGAACCGCCTGGCTTACGTGCCGAAGTGCAATCGTTGTCGCGGTTCCAATATCAATGGCCCGCTGGTTCACTTCGTTCAACTCTGTCCCGCGGATGATGTGCGGCACAATGGCGAACACCAGTTCATCGGTCGAGTGATCCTGCGTAGTCTGGCCGAACAAGTATTTCAGGATGGGGATCGAAGCGAGGCCAGGAATTCCGGTCAACGATTTCGTTTCCGACTCCGTAAAGATTCCGCCTTGCAGGTTGGCCTCGCCATCTTTCAAACGAATTTCGTGCTCAATCTTGCGCTGCCCGATGATGGGCTGGCTGATGCCGCCGATGCTGGCCTGGCCGGTAACCGAAGAAATTTCCATGACCAGCTTAAGCGTGACCTCGCCACCCTGGTGCACATGCGGAGTGATTTCAATATTGACGCCGACGTCCAGATATTGGAACTGGGTATTCACCAGCGGGTTAATGCCCACGCCGCCGATACCGGGCTGGAACGATCCGGTTGCGACCGGCACGCGTTCGCCGATTTTGAGCGTGGCCTTCTGGCCGTCGAGCGCGCGCACCTGCGGATTCTGGATCAGCTTGGTGCTGCTGTCTCCCATCAGCGTCGACAAATTGGCCGAGGGAATCGTGACCTGGAAATTCGTGGCGTTGATATTGGCCAGCGAGTTTAGATTGATTCCAGGAGTTGACGACGTACCGGTGGTGCCGGTCGTGGTAGTGGACGAAGTGGTCGAGGTGTTCAGATTTTCTTGCAATGCCACCGAGATGCTGGTCGGGGGACTCAAACCCAGCGTGCGCGACTTGTCCTTGCTGACTTCCATAACTGCAATATCAACGAGGACTTCCGGACGGGCCTTGTCCAGATCCTCCACCAGCTTCTGCGCCAGCGCGATCTGGTCGGGCGTGCCGCGCACCACGACCGCGTTCTGCGAGAGCAACTGCTGCACCCGCTGCACGTCAAGCACGGAACGGATCGCATTCACCACATCCTGCAATTCGGAGGCCTGGGAAAGATTCGATAAATAAAAAGTCTTCAGGACGCTCTGCTCGAGCTCCTTACGCTTGGCCACCGTATCCTGCGCCACAAAAATCGTATTCTGCGTGACTGGCCGCCAGAAGGTTTTCGACTCCAGCGCGGTAATCTCCAGCGCCTCTTCCAGGGTTACTCCGTTGAGGTCCACGTTGATCACTCGAGGCGTGTAGTCGGGGTCGAGCAACACATTGATTCCGGCCAATTGTCCGATGGTGCGGTAGACCACATCGGACTTGGTCGCGAGCATCTTCACGGTAATCGGAGTGTTCGAAATCGGGGCGAGTTCGACGGGACCCGCGGCATCCCTCACCTTTCGTTCCAGACTGGTGGGCGGACCTGCGGACTGGGGCTGCGGATTCCGCAGGTTCTCGATCATTTTCTGCGTGCGGGCCAATTCCTGCTGCGCAATGAACATCGAGGGATCAATGGAAATGGCCTTTTGAAACGTGGCCAGCGCTTCATCCAGCTTGCCTTCTTCGCGCAGCTTCTGCCCCCGGTGAACCACCGCGGCGGCCGCTTCAAAGCGTGCCCGCGCGAGCGAAGTCCGGTAGCGCAGGTCTTTCGGTTTGAGATCGTAGGCCTGCTTGTAGAAGTCGTAGGCGCCTTCGTAGTTCTGGCGCGCCTCGGCGTCCTGGCCTTGCTCGTAGAGAGTCTTCGCTTTGTCGGCCGCCGCGGGCAGGGTGATCGCCGCGACCACCAGCAGCACAAGCGCCGGGCGCATCAGGCTTCTCATTCGTTAGTCCTCACGTCGATCCTCGCAGAGTCGATATTTATCAGAGTCGATACTCAGGAACAGCTAAGGGTCACTCTCTCGATTGCCGGAATATTCCACTCCCCCAAACGACTGCAGGGACCTTCGGGTTCGTCGGCGTTCCGGGCCCGGGAAAGCACGTTTCCGCGCACCCTTCTGCACATGACGGGAAAGCACACTCCTGCGTTCAAGCGCTCTTCGCACTCCCGCGAACTCGGATGCGGCGATTATAACATTGGCCTCCCGGCCCTCGAACTCCTTGCACCCACAGCATTTACACTAATGGGCTTAGGACTAGCGGCGGGCTTCGGGCTAAGCTGCCGGGCCTCAGCAACAGCCTCACGTTACCGAGTTTCACCTGTCGGCCAAACGCCTCGCACCCCAACGGGCGATCCGTCTGAGGGCTCTGAGCCGAGGCCTGAAAGCCGAGGCCTGAAACCCCTGCTAATATTGAAAACGAACCGACCCATGCCCCGCCAAGCCACGCACCAGACCAAACCGACCCCGGAGAAATCCCCGCGCCGCGAACCCACCGCAGCCGGGCAGAAAGACGCCGCTGTCAATAGGATCGCTTCACATAACTACTTCTTGCTGGAAAAATTTGAGGCCGGAGTTGCCCTCACCGGCACCGAGGTCAAGTCTATCCGCACCGGCCTGGCCAACCTGAAGGACGCCTACGGCCTGGTCAAAGACAACGAAATCTTTCTGCTGAACGCGCACATCGGCCCCTACGAACACGGCAACATCCACAACCACGCGCCGCTGCGTACCCGCAAACTGCTCATGCATCGCGAGGAAATCCGCAAGCTGATCGGTAAGACCCAGCAAAAGGGGCTAACCCTGATCCCCACCCGCCTGTACTTCAAAAACGGTAAAGTAAAAGTTGAACTAGCCCTGGCCAAAGGCAAGCAGCTCTGGGACAAACGAGAAACCGAGCGGCGCAGGACTGCGGACCAGGAAGCGCGCGACGCGATCAGCCGTGGCCGCAAACGGGACTAGATCGGCCGGAGCCTGTCAGACTCGGGCATTTCGTTCGGGAGTGAGGTTCCCATCAAAACCGTCAACCTCAAATCGGACATGCCGCAGGTGCAGGAAGCCCTCGCGCGTCTCGACCGCGAGCTCGCCGCCGCGCGCCAGCGGGGAGAAACCCTGCTCAAGCTAATCCACGGCTACGGTTCGGGCGGCGCCGGAGGAGACATTCGTGTCGCCGTGCAAAAACGGCTGCGCGAGTTGGCCGACAACGGCCAGATTCGCATCTGCATCTTTGGGGAGAGTTGGTCGAAATCCGACGACGAAGCCTGGCGGCTTCTGCAATCCCGTCCCGCGTTAAAGAGCGACTCCGATCTCGGCCGCCGCAATCAAGGGATCACGATTGTCGTGCTCTAGCGGGGTTCTGTAGCTGCGTCCGGTAGCCGGGAGAAGAGGGTTGGCTCTACTCCGCGACCTCTGCGCGGTGTTCTTTGCGTCCTCCGCGGTTAGAGTGTTTTGGGTTTTGCAGCCGAAAGCGTTGAACCGCAAAGTTTGCGAAGGTCTCGCAAGTTCGCAAAGAAGCGCAGAAACCGGAGATGCAGAACCAAAATCACCACGGTTTCAAACTGTCCGCGTTTTATCCGTGAAGATCCGTGGCCGAAGTTTTCCTGCGTTTAAACCACTGGCGGGCTCGACACCACGGCCCCCGAAGGAAACGTCACCGGCGCAGACGCCAACGGCGGCACCGCGTGCACCATCATTTCCCGCTGCCAGTAAGCGACCGCGATGCCGCGCTGCCAGAAACGTGGAATCAGCAACAGCAGCAGCATCAACTGGCTAACCAGAAACGCCCGCCATACCCGGTCCGGAGCCACACCATGTCTCCACAACCAAATTCCCGCCAGCAGAATGATCCCGGCCACGATCGTAGTTATCACGTAGCTCGTCAGCAGCCGTCCCAAATGCCGAAATGTGTGCCGGAAGCCCGCGCCAATCGACTTGCGCACCGCCTTCTGATCGCTCAACACCACATCTGCCTCGGCCAGGTCGAACCAGATGCGTAGCGTGGTCATCACCAGAAAAATCACCAGCAGGCAGGCCATCGACACTTCAAACCCCAGTAACTCGTTGGTGCTTTCCCCCGCGGCTTTCACCAGCGCGCCCCGAATGAAAAATAAAATTACCGTCACGATCCCCATCACAATGCCGGCCACGATCAGCAGCCGGATAAACCGCCACAAATTCCGCCCGCAGGCGCGAAAGAATTCGTCGCGCGGCAGCCGGTAGTTCGACGCATATCCCAGAAACACGCCCGGCAGAAACAGAACCGTGAATGCAAAAAACAGCGTCGCAAAAAAAATCGCCGGCATCGTGGAAGCCTTTGTAGGCCCAAACTCCGGCCGCACCAGCATTTCCACGAACACGCCCAAGTCAAAGCCGTGAACCAGCCCGCCGGAATACAGACTGTTATCCAGAATCGCGCCCGCCTGATGGCGAAACGCCGCCACGCCAAACTCCGCCAGCGTCAGGTTCAACAACCAGAACCAGAAAATGTAACGCTTGTTCCGCACCACTTTCTCATAGCCGCCGCTCAACAAACCCTTCTTCTCGCTCATATGTTCTCACTCATGTCGTCAAGCTCCTCAATGTCTTGGAACTCACTCGGGGCTTCCCGGGCTCGCCTCTAGGCCGCAAAGCCAAAGCCCGCCCCTAAACCCCCCACCAAGCCACTGCCTGCCCCAGCCATTGCGTAAGGAACAGCCAGTAGTTTGAAAGCTTGCGGGTCGGCTTCGGATTCGGCTCGGCCGTGCGGCTGTTATTGAAATCGTTGCGGTCGATCAGAATCTTATGGTCCGGATCAATCTCCGCCGACTCGATTTTCGCTTTCTTCGTGTACTGGAACTTCACCCAGCGGTTCTGCCCGTCCCAATGTTCCCGAACCTTTTCGCCATTGTCGAACTTCACCTCCAGTTCGACCGGAAACACAAAGTCCTCTTTGCGGCGCAGCCACACGGTCGAACGATACACGGTGTCTTTATCGTCTTTCTTCTTGCCCGCGCCCTTCTCGTCCTCGTACCAGTTCGTCGGGAACGAATCGATCTTTGACACCTCGTAATCCAGCACCTGCGTGCCATAAATCGCCGGATTGAAATACCAGCGCAAATCTTTCCCGGATACCTCTTCAATCGTCTTCAGGAAATCTTCTTTCGTGGGATGCGTGAACCGGTACTTCATGAAATACGTGCGCATGGCCTTCGCCATCGTGTCTTCGCCGATGATGCCTTCGAGAGTCAGCAGCACGCTCGCCGTCTTGCCGTAAGTGATCCCGGCATAGGAGTTGGAACTGTAATAGTCGTAGGCATTTTCCGCAATTGCATCCGTGTCCGCCGCGCTGGCATAGCTGAGCCTCTGCTCTTCGCGCTCGCCCAACGTCACTCCCGCCTGCTGCAGCATCGAGCGGTCCTGACCGAAAATCGAATCCAGCACTTTCACTTCGGTATAGCTGTTGATGCCCTCGTCCATCCAGGCATCTTCGAATTCGTTGGTCGCCACCATGCCGTACCAATACTGGTGCCCAAACTCGTGCTCCACCACAACCTCTGGCAGCAGCACTCCCTTCGGCATGAACCAGCTGCTGTCGCCGGTGATGAACGTGGGATACTCCATCCCCCCCGCCGCCGAATCCGGCTCCGGATCCACCAGCGTCAGCATCTTGTACGGATACGGCCCGTACCACATCTCGAAACGCTCGAGCGTTTCCATCAGAATCTTTTCGTGGCGCGCCGCTTGGCTCCAGTGCGCCGGCTGCATCAAGATGCGCAGCTTCACCGGACCCATCTGCCCCGGAAACACGCCATCGTCTTTCACCTTGTAGCGCGGGCTGGCCGTCCAGGCGAAGTCATGAATGTCATCGCCGTGGTAAACGTAGGTTTTCGTGCCGTCAGAGTTTGCGGCGTCGCTGACCAGCACCCCGCTTGCCCCCACCACTTCATTCTGCGGGACCGTCAGCTTCACATCGAACACTCCGAAGTCCGCGAAGAATTCCGTGGTGTTGTGATACTGATGGCAATTCCACGCCCCGTGCCAGAACACCCCCACCTTCGGAAACCATTGCCCGCCCAGCACAAAATCGCGCTTCCATCCTGAGCGCGCCTGCGTCTCCGGAAATTTCGTCTGAAACATGATCTTGAACTGCACGTACGCTCCCGGCGCGATCGGCCGCGGCACCGGCACATCCACCACGGTCCTGTCATCTTTGTTGCCATCATCCGGCTGGATATATTTCAGGTCGTTCGTCATTTCCACGTCGCCGGCCTGGCCCGCCTGTCCCAACACGAAAATGTGTTTGATGTCTTCCGATCCGTAGTCTTTGTCTTCCCACTTCGCGTACGCAGTATCGCGGCTGCCCACCAGCTTGGCCTCGCGCACAAACGTAGCCTTGGGCTGAAACGCGTTCTGGTAAAGATGAAACGGAAAATGGTCGAGCGCCTGCCCGGTCAGATTGTGATACGTCAGCACTTCGGTTGCGTTCACCGTGTGCGTGCCCGCGTCATACTTCGCGTCAATCTCGTAGTGCACCACGCGCTCTGACATCGCCTTGTCCGAGTTGATGGCCAGCGTGGTGTCAGGAATCGAGAGCGCGCCTCCATAAGCAGCCATCGAACTCGCGGCCGTTGTTTTCGCGAGGGTCTTCGCCGGCGCAGCCGCTGTCATTGCCTGCGCAGGCGCCCCCGCCTTCGCTCCGTGCCCCATCACAAGGAGAGAAAGTACAGCCATCGATACTGCCGGAAAAAACAAAATCACGCGCTCAATCTTCATGAAAACCAACCTCTGCTTTCGCTGTGGGATGGAATCATACCCTAGCCGGACGAACGCCGTCATGCCCGTGACAGCCAGCACAGGATGGCTCGTGTAGGGTGGGCACTCCCTTCGGCTTCGCTCAGGGCAGGCTCTGCCCGCCAGTCTATCCACGAAGCCGAAGCGCCGATCGCGTCTCGGTTCCACCCAAGGTCCATCACCCTCTACTATTTTTCCACTATAGAAGCGCCGTCCCCAGCTCCCGTACAATGTGCGCACCTGCCACGCGCCGAATGCTCACCACCAAACTGACCACAATCAGGCAATTCGCAACCAACCCCGCGGTGATTAAAACCGTAATTACCACCTTCATTCTGCTCGCCGTGCTCTGGGTGCTGGGCTGCGGAGCGCTCTACCGCATCATGCTCCGCCCGCCCGAGGCCTTTGCCGGATTCATGGCCAAGCTGCCCGGTCCCGTGCCGTTCCTGCTTTTTCCCTTTGAAACTCTGTGGCTGCGCGCCCGCTCCGGCACTCTGCAGCCCGGCGACCCCGCTCCCGATTTTTCGCTGGCCAAGTTGGATAAATCCGCGCACGTGCAACTCTCCACCTTCAGCGCGCAGCAGCGCCCGGTGGTGCTCATCTTCGGCAGCTACACCTGACCTCCTTTCCGGCGGGAGGTTCCCGCTCTCAACAAGCTCTACGATCAATACGGAAATCAGGTCGAGTTTCTGGTGGTCTACATCACCGAAGCCCACCCCAGCGACGTCTGGCAGATGCAGAGCAACATCAAAGATCAGGTCGTCTTCGCAACTCCGAAAAACGAAGAAGAACGCGCCGCGGTGGCCGGTTCCTGCGTGCGCAAGCTGGGCATCAAGATTCCCGCCCTGCTCGACGAGTTCGGCAATTCCACCGAGTCGGCCTACACCGGCTGGCCCGACCGCATGTACCTGATCGACACCGCCGGCCGCGTCGCGTACAAGAGCAAGCCCGGCCCCTTCGGCTTCAAATCCGACGAACTGAAAGCCGCCATCGAACGCATCGTCCCAACCCACTGAGCATCGTCCCAACCCACTGAGCTTTCACCACAGAGTCACAGAGAAAACCAACATCTTAGCGAGGCCCCGTTATCCCAATCGTTTTTACTAAGTTTTTCGCTTTCCTTTGTGTCTCCGCGCCTCCATGGTGAAATCTTCTTTCCGTGTGAGGCACTACTTTTTCCGCAGGCAGACCACGGGTTCGTTTACAGTATCCGGGGTTGATCCGCACAGTGGTCAGGTCGCAACAAAGTGCGGTGGGAGGAACCATGAAAAATCCGCTTCAGTCTCGCGTTTCGCGCCGCAAGTTCCTGGGGCAAACTGCCGCGGCGGCAATCGGTCTTGCCATCGTTCCGCGCCGGGTGTTAGGCGGCGTGGGATTTGTTCCGCCCAGTGACAAGGTCAATATCGCCTTTATCGGCGTAGGCGCCCAGGGCCTGCGCGTGATGCTTCACTTCCTGCGCGAGCCCGACGTGCAAGGAGTCGCGGTCTGCGACGTCAACAAATCCGCTGCGGACTATCCGCAATGGGGAACGCACGAGTTCTGCAATTCCGTCCGCAAACTGCTCGGCGTCGATAGTGGCTGGGATTGGCTCAGCCCAGATCAACCTATCCAGTTGAGCCATTCTCTCGCCGTCACCAGCGGCGTTGCCGGCCGCGAGCCCTGCCAGAAAATTGTCGAGGGCTACTACGGCTCGCAGCAGCGCTCCGGCCAGTATCACGGCTGCGCCGCCTACAACGATTTCCGCGAACTGCTGGAAAAGCAAAAAGATCTCGACGCCGTCGTCGTCTGTACAACGGACAACCTGCATGCAGCCGTTTCCGCCGCGGCCATGAAGAAACGCAAACATGTTTTTTGCCAGAAGCCGTTGACCCATACCATCTACGAAGCGCGCCGCATTGCCGAAATCGCCCGCGAGACCGGAGTAGCCACTCAGATCGCCGTGGGCAACCAGGCCTCCGAGGCCACGCGCCAGTTGTGCGAATGGATTTGGGATGGCGCCATCGGTCCCGTGCGCGAAGTCAGCAACTGGTCGAGCCGCCCGTTCTGGCCGCAAGGCATCGAGCGTCCCAAAGAGACTCAGCCCGTGCCAGAAGGTTTGGATTGGAATCTCTGGCTCGGTCCCGCTCCGGAACGTCCCTTCAACCACGCCTATTTGCCATTCGTGTGGCGCGGCTGGAGCGACTTCGGTTGCGGCGCGCTCGGCGACATGGGTTCCTACAGCTTCGACACAATTTTCCGCGTCTTGAAACTGGAAGCGCCCGAGAGCGTGGAATCGAGTTCGAGCGACCGCTATGACGAAACCTATCCTCTGGCCTCGATCGTTCGGTACAGTTTCCCAGCCCGGGGTGATATGCCCCCGGTGAGATTCAACTGGTATGACGGCGGCCTGAAGCCGCGCCGTCCCGACGAACTCGAAGAAAGCCGTCCCCTCAAAGGCGACGGCGAAGAAGAAGACGAAGGCCTGCTCTTCACCGGAGACCGCGGCAAAATTCTCTGCACGTTCAACGGCGGCAATCCCAAAATCATTCCCCAGTCCAAAATGGACGCCTACAAGCAGCCGCCAAAAACCCTGCCCCGTTCGCCCGGCAACGAACGCGAATGGCTCGACGCCTGCAAAGGCGGCAAAGTAAAACCGGGCGGCAACTTCGAATTCGAAGGCCTCGTCACCGAAACCCTACTGCTGGGAAACGTCGCCAGTCGCATGGGCCAAAAACTCACCTGGGATCGCCCAAATCTAAAAGTAAACTCCGACGTAGCCCAAAAATACGTAAAGCCAGACCGCCGCACCGGCTGGGAACT
>JBEKDY010000167.1:0-9906 GCA_050014115.1 Candidatus Sulfotelmatobacter sp.
ATCGAACTCTTTCTTGTATGCCTCCCAGCGTTGCCGAACTCCAGCCATTATCGTCTGGTACTCCGGGTCGGCTCGCAGAGTGTCGTAGTTCTTGTCCCGCTCAAACCAAGGGTAATTCGTATCTCCGAGCGCGACCGTCCGCTTGAACCAAGCGAGCGCTCCCTGTCTATCGCCGAGCAATGCATGGATTCCGCCCTGCCAGTAGGCTCCGTCGCCGTCGATGATCTGTTCGGGACGGTATTGGAGCAGGCGGGCATCGATCTTCTCCCTTTGCCCCCGCGAAGCGTATAGAAACGCAGCCAACAGACGTGCTGTGTCGTCCTCAGAATCATGACCGAGCGCAACCGCCCGATCCAGGTTGGTTTGGGCTTCATCGAGGTTGCCTTCGTAATAGAGCACCATGCCCAAATACGCCAAAGCTTTGAATTGATCGGGATTCGCCGCAACCACCGTGCGCATTTCTTCTTCAGCGTCTTTTGCCTTGCCGCTGAACAGCAGCATGCGAGCGTGCATCCAGTGGGGCTGCGGGGCAGGATTCAATGTAACCACTCGACCCCACGCTTGCTCAGCCAGTTCATTCAGACCTGCGTAATAACACGAATACCCCAGCGTCTGCCAGGCGACTGCGCTGTTTGGTGCCACGCCGACCGCTTGCCGTGCGGTACGGATTGCATCTCCCTCTTGACCACCCTCGCCGTAAGCAAACGCCAGGGCGATCAATCCTTCTGACGACTGGGGGTTGATCCTCAGGGCGTTCTGGGCTGCATCAACCGCCCGCTTGACGTTGGCCGCGCCGTCTTTGGCGAAGTTTGCCGCTTGATACCCATAGAACTGCGCGAGCAATGCGTAGGCGTCGGCGAAATTCTTGTCCAGAGAAATTGCCTGCGAAAGCAGGCGCTTGCCTTGCTCGATGCTGTCCAGCCGGGAGTGTACGAAGTATTCATTCTCATAGAAACGTGCTTGCAGGTAATCGTTGTACGCATCGACGTTTGCGGTCACGGGCTGCTCGATTGACGTTCTCTCCGTAGGAGATATTTCGACCCGAAGCCCTTCCACCACCTTGGTTGCGACCTGATCTTCGAAGCTGAGGATGTCGCCGCTGCGCAGATCGTAGCGTTGTGACCATTTCGTGGTGCCAGTGCGACCGTCGATCAATTGGACGGTGACCCGGATCGTTCCCGCAGCCCGTTGGTACGTCCCTTCCAGCACGCTTTCGACGCCCAATGCCTTGGCGACTTCCACAGGTTCCGGCGTTTCTTTCGCGTATTTCAGGACGGACGTTGTCGGTCGTACGGCCAGGTTTTGCAGCGAGGCCAGGCGGCTGATGATCGCGTCGGTAATGCCTATCGCCCAACTGTCGCTTGTAGCTGCCGAGATGTCATGAAACGGAAGCACCGCAATGGTTTGAGGAGATGGCGACGGCGAAAGGTCCACGGTGGCGTGGGGTGCATGACCGTCGGTGTCACGGCTGCGCACGCCGACGACAACTAAGCTCGCAACCAATAATGCAGCCGCAAGCGCGATCAACGCCCAGACAGATCGGCTTACCCTTGAAGCGGCTCTTTTTTCGGGTGCGATCACCGGAACTCGTTGGGACTCCGTGTCCCGCTTCAACCGTTGCAGGTCGGATCGCATCTCCGAGGCGTGCTGGTAACGTAGATTCCTATCCTTCTCCAGCGCCTTGTTGATGATGTCTTCCAGTTTGGCCGGCACGTCGTGATTCAGTCGCACCACGGCCACCGGGGCACGGTTCATGATGGCTTCGCAAATGACCGCCGAACTGTCTCCACGAAACGGCAAATCGCCCGTGGACATCTCATAGAGCACTGCCCCAAACGAGAAAAGGTCGGTACGCGCATCCAACTCTTTCGCCCGCACCTGCTCCGGCGACATGTAGGCCACCGTTCCCATCATGGTGCCGGGACTGGTCAGATGATCAGCGTCTACCGAGCCCGTCACTGTGTTAAGAGACGCGGTGTTGCCCGAAGAACTGCCTGCCAGACTGATCTTCGCCAGACCAAAATCAAGAATCTTGGCATGTCCGCGCTTAGTGACGAAGATGTTGGCAGGCTTGATGTCGCGGTGGACGATGCCTTCGGCGTGTGCAGCATCGAGCGCGTCCGCGATCTCGATGGCGAGCGACAGAATCAACTCGGTTTCCATCGGTCGGCCGGAAATGCAGTGCTTCAAGGTCACGCCATCCAGAAACTCCATGGCGATAAAGGTTTGTCCATGCTGGTCGTCAATTTCGTGGATGGTGCAGATGTTGGGATGATTCAGGGCGGAAGCGGCCTGTGCCTCTCGTTCGAAGCGAGCTAGAGCTTGCGAATCTTTAGCAATCTGGTCAGGCAGGAACTTCAAGGCGACAAAGCGGTGCAGCTTTATATCCTCGCCCTTGTAGACGACGCCCATCCCACCACCGCCGAGCTTCTCGATGATGCGGTAATGCGAGATAGTTTGGCCGATCATGGTTTGGCCGATCATGGTTGGCCGATCACTGGAGCAGAATCCTACGTGGGCAAAACGGGCAAGTCAATGAAAGCCGAGGAGTTGGCGGGGCCTCGGAAGGATGGTTAGCGTAACATCTCTATTTACGCTCATTGGCTTCTGAATACCCCGCGCCTGCCCTTGATTCAAACACCATGATTCAAACACCGTCGCCTTCGACCGGCGCGATGGGCGCCGGGATCCCCTATTTCGTCCTCGAGGCCTTGTCGGATACACTGTGCAGCGACCATGAACAAGACACGGTGTTATCTCAGTTTCCTTCTGATGATGTTTTGCGTCCTAATGCTTGCGTCCGCTGCGAGCCACGCCCAGAGCCAGCCCAAATCGGGTTCCGCTTCGAGTATGCCGGCGATGTTTTCCCGGCCTCGCCACGAGAGCCTTCCGCCGCAACTGCTGGAAGAACTGACGGCCATCAAGTCGGCGGCGCTGGCGGACGATTATGCCTACCACCAGCTTGCCCATCTCACGGAAAACATCGGCCCGCGACCTACGGGATCTCTGCAGGCCGAGGCCGCGGTCGACTACGTTGCCGGGGAGTTGCGCCAGCTGGGGCTCGATGTGCAACTCGAAGAAGTGAAGGTTCCGCACTGGGTGCGTGGCGCGGAGACTGCGGAACTGGTCGAATACTCCGGGCAGGCGAAAGGCACGACGCAGAAGATTGTGCTCACGGCGCTGGGGGGAAGCTCGGCAACGCCGGCTCAGGGAATTACGGCCGGTGTGGTGGTGGTCAGCGACTTCGACCAACTCAAGGCTCTAGGACGCGAGGGGGTTGCCGGCAAGATCGTGCTCTTCAATGAACTCTTCGACAAACAGAAAGCGGCGGCCGGCATGGCGTTTGCCGCCTACGGCGAAGCGGTGCGCTACCGGGCCACCGGTCCGAAAATGGTGGCCGACTGGGGTGGAGCGGCCTGCCTGGTGCGATCGGTGGGCAATGCTGATTATCGACTTCCGCATACCGGGTTCAGCATTCCCGCGGGGATTCCTGCGGGCGCCGTCACCGCGGAAGACGCCTCGCTGATCGCGGATCTCGCCGCGGAGGGCAAGGTTCGCATGCACCTCACGCTTACCCCGCAGCAACTGCCCGAGACCACCAGCCATAACGTGATCGCTGACCTCAAGGGCAGTGAGCATCCTGAGCAGATCGTTGTGGTGTCCGGACATCTCGACTCCTGGGACCTGGGCACTGGAGCGATCGACGACGGCGCGGGCGTGGTGATTGCGATGGAAACGGCGGAGTTGCTGCAGCGGCTGCATCTGCGTCCCAAGCGGACGATCCGCGTGATTGCGTGGATGGACGAGGAGACTGGCGGCTCCGGCAGCAAGGCTTACACCAAGGATCATTCTTCGGAGTTCCCGCACTACGTGGCCGCCATCGAGAGCGATTCGGGAGCGGCGCATCCGCTAGGATTCGATGCGAAGGTGAGTCACGCTGACGTCGAGATGCTTGAACCGGTCATGGACGTTCTGCAAAGCATTGGAGCCAACGTGCTGCAGGAAACGGGTTACGCGCCGGGCGCGGATATATCCGACATGTCAGAGCAGGGCGTGCCCACGCTGGGAGTGTTGCAGGACGGACGCACCTACTTCAATTATCACCACACCGCGGCCGATACTCTGGACAAAGTGGTTCCCGCTGAGCTGCGGGAGAATGCGGCGGCGATGGCGGTGATGGCGTTTGCGCTGGCGAATATGAAGGAGCCGCTGCCGAGGTAGGACATCGCGCGCGATTATGAACGCAGTCTGCCGGCCGTAACGAACAAGCAGCGATCTGCGCTCGCTGGACGGGCAAGAGTGCCCGTCCCCACATGAGCATCTCGCTCGCATCCTCCGGTAGTGGGCCGTTCTAGCAGCTCGAGAACAGATGGTCTTAATCCTGCCATGGAACGTCAATGGACCTTGGCAGCACGGCCCGACTTGATCGCATCCAGGAGCTGATTGACTTTGGCCTCGGTGATCGCCCGCAAGGCGTCTTCAGCGCCCGCGCTCCCTTGGGCTGTCGCTTCCCCAGGGGGGACGACGATGTTTGAAAAGGAGTCATCCACCCATAGCGTGAACGTCGCCTTTACTTTGAGGTCGGTGCCCTGCTTCGTTACTTGTACGACTTGGCCCGAGATGGTGAAGCCGCTCTTCGCCGGGGTGGCTCCCTCGACCTTTACGGGCGTGAAGCCATCCTTCTCCCTCTTCTTGACCGTGTTCCAGGCTTCGTCACCCATCGCGTCGGGCAGAGTCTGGCGCTGCTTTGCGTCAAGAGTCTTTGCGGCGGTCCAGGGTCCCAAGTTTATGTCCATGGTTGGTCTCCTTCTCCTTCCCGGCTCCGTCATCCTTCCCGGCTCCGTCGATATGTTATACGGGAATCTTTCAAAACCGCCCAGTCCGGAATTTCAAGCTGCATCATGACCCATCCTCCGGGGCTGTTGACGCATCTCAATTTTGGCGCTTATGATCTTCGTTTGGCCTTATTGAGCGGGACGCCTCCGGGAGGAGGCGTCCCAACAAGTTTGAAGTGGGATTAATTTCGGGTGATGCAGTTTGAGCAACCCAGTTTTGAAGTGACTTATGGACAAGAAGAAAATGGAAGCATTCAAGAAGCGGCTGGAGACGCGACAGCAGGATTTGCGCCGCACGGTGAACCGCACGCAAAAGGATGGGCGCTCGGCGGACGAGGATACGGCCCAGGACATTGCCGACCGCGCCGCCAGTTCGTACACCAAGGAATTTCTGTTCAGCCAGAGCAACAATGAGCGGCAGCTTCTGCAGATGGTGGAGAAGGCGTTGCTGCGCATTCGCGAAGGCAGCTTTGGGGAATGCATCCACTGCGGCAAGGAAATTAACGCCAAGCGGCTGGAGGCTGTGCCGTGGACGCGCCACTGCATCGAATGCCAGGAGAAGCTCGAGCAGGGATTGCTGGAGGAAGCTCCGCGGTAAGGACCAGGTCGCGGAGAACGTCGTGATCCGTGTATCCGGAAACGAGCGTCTTTGTTTGTCGTTTTGAGTATTGAGTTTTGACGCCTGCATTTTTTCCCTGTTAGACTGTTAGTCTGTCATCTTAATTCCACCCGCCATCGTTACCAGTAGAAGGGAAGTCCGTGCGCGCAGAGACCCGCCATCAACTTAAACAAGACGCCTTCAGCCGCGTCACCATCGCCACTGCCGAAAAGACCGCTCACTGGACGGTGGAGCACAGGTCCACGCTGCTCATTGCCGGTACCGCCGTTGCCGTGGTTTTGGCCGCGGTGCTGGGCGGCTGGTATTACCTGACGACTCAGGACGAAAAAGCCAGCTTCGATTTCGCCCAGGCCGTACGAACCATGAACGCTCAGTTGCGGCCGGCCGGGTCGCCGCCGCAGCCGGATGTGCCTTCGTTCACGTCCGCGAAAGAACGCGCGGAAGCGGCGCACAAGGAATTTCAGGCGATCGCCGACAAGTATCCGCATACCCGCACCGCCGATATGGCGCACTATTTTTTAGGCGTGACTGCAGCGGATGCGGGTGACAACGCGGCGGCGGAGCGCGATCTGAAGCAAGTCGCTGGCGGCGGGAACGGCGAACTGGCGTCCATGGCCAAGCTGGCGCTGGCGTCGCTTTACGGAGACACCAACCGCGTCAAGGAAGCCGTGGCACTGTATCAGGAGTTGATGAAGAAGCCCACCAAGACGGTGAGCAAAGTCACGGCCCAGTTGCAGCTCGCCGATCTTTACGAAGCTTCGAACCAGCCTCTCGATGCCAAGCGCACCTACGAAGAGATCAAGAAAGAAAATCCCGCGGGCGAAGCCGCGCAGCTGGCCACGCAGAAATTGGCAGACCTGAAGTAGCAAGGGCGAAGCAGTGGAGCTGAAGCACGTCCCATTTTCCTTTTCCCGCACGTCGAAGTTGAGTAGGATGTTGGTCCAGTGGGCGACCGCCCGCGACCCAAATGGCCGACATATCATTCCGCGTTAACGGCAGTGAAAGAAAAGTAAGCGTGTCTCCGCAAACCCCGTTGCTCTGGGTTTTGCGCGACACGCTCGAACTCACGGGAACAAAATTCGGCTGCGGCGCTGGATTGTGTGGCGCTTGCACCGTGCACGTGGACGGCGCGCCAGTGCGCTCCTGCTCCACGCCGGTCGAGCAGATTCAGGGCAAGAGCGTCACCACCATTGAAGGCCTCGGCGCGAATGGTCTGCATGCGCTGCAGCAAGCCTGGATTGCCGAAGAAGTCCCGCAATGCGGCTACTGCCAGACCGGGCAGATCATGACCGCCGCGGCGCTGCTGGCGAAAACACCGAATCCCACCGACGACCAGATCACGCAGGCGATGAATGGCAACCTCTGCCGCTGCGGAACTTATGAGCGCATTCGCAAGGCCGTGCACCGCGCCGCCGGGAATGGAGGCGCGCGATGAGCCCACTCTCCCGTCGCGACTTTGTCGCTGCCGGCGTTGCAGCCGGAGCTGGACTAGTGATCGGCTTCAACCTGCCGCATGGATCGCAGTCTGGCAGGAAAGTTTTTTCGCCGAATGCTTATCTGCGCATCACGCCGGACAACAAAGTAACCATCGTGGTCGCACGCTCGGAGATGGGCCAGGGTGTGCGCACCGCGCTGCCCATGATTCTGGCGGAGGAACTCGAGGCCGACTGGAAACAAATTGAGATCGAGCAAGCCGGAGCGAGCACGCTCTTCGGCGACCAGACCACGGGCGGAAGCGCCAGTATCCGCACTACCTGGGACCCCATGCGCAAGGCCGGTGCCGCCGCGCGCGAGATGCTGATCTCGGCCGCGGCGCTTACCTGGGGCATGCCGCGTTCGGGATGCACCGCGGAAAATAGCAGCGTCAAGCACACCGCTTCGAACCGGCGACTCACCTATGGAGAACTCGCGGAGAAAGCGTCCACGCTGCCCATCCCTACCGACGTCACACTGAAGCAGAGCAAAGATTATAAGATCGTCGGCCAACGTCTGCCGCGTCTCGACACGCCTACCAAGGTAAGGGGCGAAGCGATTTTCGGCATCGACTTCCGTATGCCGGGGATGAAGTTTGCTGTGCTGTCGCGCTGCCCCGTGATCGGGGGGAAGTTGGCGAGTTTCGACGATAAGGATTCGAAGAAACTTGCCGGCGTGAGCTATGTGGGTAAGATCAGCGACGCCGCCGTCGCCGTGGTCGCCGACAGCGTGTGGGGCGCGATGGAAGGCCGCCGCGTGCTGAACGTTTCGTGGGACGATGGTCCGAACAAAGACTTGAATACCTCCGCAGTGATGGCATCGCTGAAACAAGGCGCATCGAAAAAGGGCGCGAGTTTGTATTCTGCCGGCGATGTTGCGAAAGCCACCGGCCGCCGCATTTCGGCTGAGTACGAGTTGCCGTTCATGGCGCATGCTCCGATGGAGCCCGGTAACTGCACGGCTCACTTCCAGGGCACGAAATGCGAACTGTGGGCGCCCACGCAAGTCCCGCAGGATTGTCGTGACTCGGTGGCATCGGCGATCGGCCTCGATCCCGACCAGGTAAAAGTAAACGTGACGCTGATGGGCGGAGGTTTCGGCCGCCGCCTGGAGCACGACTACGCGGTGGAAGCCGCGCTGGTTTCGAAGGCGATCAGCGGGCCGGTGAAGGTGCTCTGGACTCGCGAAGATGACATGCGCTTCTCCACGTATCGTCCGGCGAGTCTCCACCAGTTGGGCGCCACACTCGACGGTGCTGGATTTCCGGCCGCGCTGACGCACCGGATTATTTCGCCTTCGATCAGCGGACAGAAAGGCCAACCCACACCCGGCGGCGTGGATCCTGATCTACCCGATGAGGCGGGGCCCGTTTATCCACTGACCAACTATTCGATCGAATACGTGATGACGGAAACCCCAGTCCCGCTGGGCTGGATGCGATCGGTGTATGCGCTGCAAGCGGCTTTCGCCCTCGAAAGTTTTATCGACGAACTCGCGGTTGCGGCCGGAAAAGATCCTCTGCAATACCGGCTTCATCTGTTGGCGAGAGATCAGGACCTGCAATATTTCACCACCACTTGGCACACCGCCCGCATGCGGGGTGTGCTGCAACTCGCAGCCGATAAGGCGGGATGGGACAAGCCCTTGCCTGCGGGACGATATCGAGGCGTCGCGTGCTTCGGATGCTTCGCGTCGTACATGGCCGAGGTGGTCGAGATCAGCATGGAGAACGATCAGCCGCGCGTGCATCGTGTGGTCGCCGTGGTCGACTGCGGCCAGGTGGTGAATCCAAGCATTCTCGAACAGCAGATTCAGGGTGGCATCATTTACGCGCTGTCCAACGCATTGCGGGCGAAAATCACCATCGAGAAAGGCCGCGTGGTGCAAGGCAACTTCGACGATTACGCCCCGCTGCGCATGGAGGAAACTCCGGTCGTGGAAGTTTATGCCGTTCCCAGCACGGAAGCGCCTTCCGGAATCGGAGAGCCGTCGGTGCCGCCGCTCGCGCCCGCACTGTGCAATGCGATCTATTCCGCGACGAAGAAGAGAATCCGGGCGCTGCCGATTCTCAGCTAAACAAGTTTGATGGAGATGCATGAACCTCAAATGGATCGGCCTTCTTCTTTTATTCCTGCCGTCCGCATTCGCGCAGAACCCAGCCCAGCTCTCGTCCGTTCCCGCCGCTCGCCTGGCTCACATTCGCCACGGCATTAATCTCAGCGAATGGTTCGCGCAGGTCTACGATCCTAAGGGTTACACGAAAGAACATTTCCAGACCTGGACCACCGCCGCCGACATCGCGCTGATCAAGTCGATGGGATTCGACCACGTGCGCCTCAGCGTGAACCCGCAGCCCATCATGGACGCGAACCGTCGCGGTGGCACTGCCGAATATTTCAACTCTCTCGATGCGGCGATAAAAATGATTCTCGACGCGGGCCTTGCTGTTGAACTCGACATGCATCCCGACTCCGATTTCAAAGCCCGTCTTCAGGAAGACGATTTCGTGGAGCACTTCGCCGATTTCTGGCGCGCCGTGGCGCGGCGCTATTCTTCGTGGGATCAGGATCGCTTGTTCTTCGAAATTCTGAATGAACCGGAAATGCGCGACCCCTATCGCTGGTACGGAGTGGAAGCGAAGCTAGCCACGGCGATCCGCCAGGGAGCGCCCGCGCACACGATCATCGCCGCCGGCGCGAACTGGGACAACGACGACGACATGGTTTTCCTGGAGCCGCTTCGCGATCCCAACGTCATCTATGTTTTCCATTTCTACGAGCCGCATATTTTCACGCATCAGGGCGCGACCTGGGGAGCGTTTTACTGGCACTGGGTGAAGGGTTTGCATTATCCGTCTTCTCCGGAAAATGCCGCGCAAGTTGCGGCCGCCGTTCCCGAGGCTCCGGAGCGTTTGCAAGTGATTCGCTACGGGCAAGATCATTGGGATGCTTCCCGCATCGAAGCCGAGATCAATCAGGC
>JBEKDY010000168.1:0-18587 GCA_050014115.1 Candidatus Sulfotelmatobacter sp.
CCGGACTGCATCGAGGAAATGGTGCAGGCAACCCCGCCGGCTGTGATCGTGGAAGAGCAACTACCGGAAGTGGCGCTGGCGCTGTCGAACGTGGTTCCCAGAGGAATCGTCCCCAACACCACGACGTTGGTCGCAGGATCGGGACCGTTATTGGTGATCGTGTAGACGGTCGAGACCTGGGTCCCTACCGGCACTTGATTGGAAATCGTGGGGTTCGAAAGCTGGGCGTTGGTGATGGCCAGATCAGCCGCCGTGCCCAGCTGAACCACGAACGTGTCGACGCCGCCATTATTCTGCGGCTGGAGCGGATTCAGCGTCAGCAGGTTGGTAGACGTGGTGTCGCCGGCGAAATAGGTATTCAGGTTCTGGTCCAGCGCAACGCTGGTGCCCCGATCACCCAGATACGTCCCGTTTGCGTTCGCATCGTTTCCGCCGAAATAGGTGACATAGGCGCCCACCGCAGACTGTCCCACCAACGTCGCGGTATTGAGGCGCCCGAAGAACGCATTCTGCGGGCCCTGAATCGTGCCCTGAATCACCGCGGGCGGGTAGATGGGGAAATCCGTGGTTTGCGTGTATCCGGTGATGAGCGCGTCGCTGGCGGGGTCCACCGTGATGGCCAGGCCGGCATCGCCGGTGGCGGCGGCGCCGAGGGAACCGGGAATGCTTCCACCGAGGTACGAGAAATACGTCAACGCCTCGACGGTGGGCGTCGTAGTGGTGCTGGTGCCGGCTACGTTGTTGAAGCGGGCCACGTAGGCGTTGGTCAGATTGGTAGGGGGCGGACAGTTCGCCTGACTGGTCGGATTCGGATTTGTCGGACTAGGAGGATCGTCCAGGCACAGCTGGTATGGAGCAAAACTCGAAATCGTGGTGGGAAGAATAAAGTTCGAGGAGTTGGTGGAGCCGGTGATGTAGACGTTGGCCGCGCCCGCGTCCACGACAATGCCGGTTCCCGTTTCCGTATTGGCGCCGCCAAAATACGTGGACCATGCAAGTTGCGTGGCCTGGGTGTTGGTGGGGTTATTCAGCTTGGCCACGAATGCGTCCGAGGTAGTGTCGGTGGTGTTGTTGCACACCGGAAGCCCGGTGACGATGACCAGCGGCGGAGGCTGATCAAGACACGGCTGGTACGCATTGAGAATGGGGAAATCGGTGACCGGGCTGGTCCCGGTGTAAATGAAGTTGGTGGTGCCGGTGAAATAAATGTTGCCGGCGGTGTCCACGGCAATGCCGCCGCCTACCGCGATGGGGTTGCTCGGCGCGCCACCGCCGAAATAGGTGGAGTAGGCGATGCTCCCGATGCCCGCGGCCTCGGTATTTACCTTGGTCACGAAGAATTGGATGGCTGCTCCGCGGCTGACTGCCTGGAAGGGCTGCGCCTCCGGAGTGGCGCTGGCGGGAAACTGATTGATGAGGGTGCCTTCGTCGCTGGGGGCGGTGGAAGTGGTAGTGCCGGTGACATAGACATTGCCGGCCGTATCAATGGTCATGCCGCTGGCAATGTCGGCGCCGCTGCCTGAAAGATACGAGGAATAAACCAGCTGGCTGGTGGCGGTGGGAATCAGCACGCTGACGAACACGTGCTGCGGGCCCGTGCTTCCTGACTTTGGGGCCGTCTGGTAAGCAGTTTGAGTGGTGGGGAAATCAGTGGAGGTAGTGGTTCCGGCAACGTAAATGGTGGTGCCGTCCACGCCGACGCCGACGCTGGTATCCGTGCCGCTGCCACCGAGGTAGGTGAGGTACTCGATGCCTGCGGTCCCACCCAGCGGATTCAGCTTGAGAACGAAAATGTTCTGCGCGTTCGCGGCTGGATTCAGGGCCGACTGGTAGGCGCCAAGCACCGGTAATCCGGTGGAAGTGGTCGAACCCGTCAGGTAGATGTTTCCTAGAATATCGACGGTGACGTACGGAAAAGTATCGTTGCCGGTGCCGCCGAAGTAGGTTGAGTACGTGAGCACCGGATCGATAATCAGCTCGCGGGTGTGGTCATAGGGGCCCACTTCGAATCCCACGCGATTCGCGGCACACAGCGCGAAGCGGCCTTCCACGGGCTGCCGCCGGCCATCGATCTCCTGATAGACGCTGGGTGCGGCAAACACCAGGCTGCCGCCGTCGCCTTTTAGAATGAGGCTGCCGGAATTCAGTTCGACTTTTTGCGCGCCGTCAAATTCCAACTGGGCTTGCGACGGGTCGGCGCCCGGGGCGATCTGGAAGTCGTATTCCAGTTGCCCCTGCTTTCCGTAGAAAACCAGATTGATGCCGGGATAGACATCTTCGTAACTTACGCGGGCAAACTGGGGAATGTTGGAACGCCACTTCGAGCGATCGTTGCCAATGAAGTAATTGCTCTTGCCGGGAAGAAGATCGGCTCCCGCGATGCGAGCGCTAGGGCTGGCTCCAGCCAGCTTCATGCGCACCGACTCAGTGCGCGCGGCCGAACCGGCACGGGCCTGACTGCGCAGGGCGAGCGTGGCTCCTGCGGAATCCAGAAACAGAGAATAACCGCTGCCGCGGGCGATAAACTTTACGGCGGAATCGGACTGGCTGGAATTCGTCTGGCCCAGATTCGGCTCAAACAGCAACGGCAACTGGCTTAGGAGAGCACGCGCCTGCCCGGCGTCCCGGCTGCCGGTATGAGGATCGGAATTCATTTGCCTGGCGACATCCGAAGCAAAAGGGGAAGCACCGGCGGTGAGAATCGCACTCTGCAGGGGAGAACGGGGAACCTGCGGGCTGACGGTGGACGTGCGAGACCGGGGGGCAGACCCCAGCAGCAGACATCCGGCAGCAAGCAGCAGGATTGCGCCCCACAGGACGCCGAACCGATTTGCGCTCGAGCTTATTCCCGAGCTTGTTCCCGACCCACTGCGATTTACGTTCAAGCGTTCCTCCGAATTCACTCAGAGTGTCCTGAGTTTGATCGTCCAGTCCAATCCTGAACAGCTTTCGTCAGATCAGTTTGGAGAGAAAATAGAAATGGTGCACGAGTCAGTTCTATCCCACGGCGGCGAAGCCGCCCGCAGCTCACGATAGCGCTGGAACTGGCAGAAAATTTAAATAACTACTTAAACATCTGACGGATAGACTCAGCCCGCCCGGATCTCTGGAGAATCGCCCGGTTTCGGGAAAATTCAACCCACAGTCACGGGCATCGTCCACGGTTGGGCCCTAAGCATCCATGAGATGCGCCGGAGCCTCAGGAAAGATGCCGGGCATGGCACGAAAGTGGGGGAGAGGAAAAACTTCACCCCTGGCACTGCGGAGCGCATCTGCAAACCCTTGCATGAAACAGGGAGCAGCTTCGCTGCGGGTGCTGCAAGCTGCTGATTCTTCGGCACCAATAACGAGCCAAAAAACAGGAGGGATGGCAGCAGGATTGCATGGTTAAGAGCATGCGGGTATGGGGACTCGCAGCCGGCATTTCCTCCCTAGCCGGGCGGTTTGCAGCCGGATTTACCGATTCAACTCCGGCTCGTGTTTTTGTGTTTGCAAACCGCGGACGATTCTATACATTTGTGCCTCACAGGGTCTGGAGCCGTCGAGATTCACACCTCCCCTTATTTCTTGAGTCGCAGCTCGCATTAGAGCGATCGTATCGTACTAAGGACGGCCGTTTCAGGGCGACCGTAGGAACGATCGTAGAACAATGAATCCGGGGAGACATGCTTTCAACGAGCGCGTTTAAAATGCAGACGAGTTCTCAGGAACGGCGGTCGATGCGGCGGTTCGATATGCGGCTGCCGGCCGTGGTGCACATCGAGGGCGCCAGCGAGTTCCATACGGAAACGCAAAACGTGAGCGCGCGCGGCGTTTTTTTCTATCTCGATCGCGCGGTCGCGGCGGGCACGCAACTGGAAGTGACTCTCACCTTCCCGCCCCACGTCACTTTGACCGACGCGGTGCGCGTCCGTTTCACTGCCCGCGTGATTCGGGTGGAATCTCCGCTGCCTTCGCTACGCATCGGCACCGCGGCCATGATCGAGGATTACGAATTCCTCCGCTCCGGCGGCGGCAACGACTTCCTCAGTGCTCTGCAGAAAGAATGGAAAGCGTCGAACTGAAGGGCTGGCTTCGGCTTTCAGGCTTCGGGCTTTGGCCAATCAAAACCCACGGTCGCCTTCACTTCCGGCCATCCCTTATCCAGCGTTCGGACCAACCAATCACCAGCTCGCTGTAAAGCCCTTACCTCTCTTGGTCTGTTGACGGTTACCCGGCTTGATTTTGCTGAAGCCCGAAGCCCGAAAGCCGAAGCCTGGGTACTGGTCCCACCCGTCTTGCGAGTGAACATTCTCCATGCTAACGTCCCCCGGAAATGATCTTCCGTATGTCGCAGTTTCTAGCTTCTGGTTCTAGCTCCTGGTCTTAACTTTCACGGGGAGAACGCTTCGATGCCACATATCAACTGGCTGGCTGTGCTGGCCGCCGCCGTTTCCAGTTTTGTTCTGGGGGGACTCTGGTATTCCAAGGCCTTGTTCGGCCGCGCCTGGATGTCCGCCAACAACCTTTCCGACGCCGACTTGGCCAAGAACAATATGGCGAAGATCTTTGGTCTGTCGCTGGTCTTCTCCGTAATCATGGCAGCGAACCTGGCTGCGTTCCTGGCCGAGCCGAAGACCACGGCCTCCTGGGGCGCGACCGCCGGCTTTCTGGCTGGTTTTGGCTGGGTGGCGCTCTCCATCGCTACCATAGCGCTGTTTGAGCGGCGTTCCTGGAAATACATGCTGATCAACGGCGGGTACATGACGGTGTCGTTTGTCATCATGGGATTAATCATCGGAGCGTGGCGCTAGGCCGTCTCGCAGCCCCATGGATCGCCAAGGATGAGGCTGCCCCATCCTTGCATTCTTTGCAATGGTGGGTACCACGATCTACGCTCCGCAGGCGTTTGATCGAGACCGGTACGATCCAGTGCAGAAACTGGGTGCAAGTTAACAATGCAGGCGTTCGTGGTACCCATCCGTCGAAAACCGCGACGGATGGGGCAGCCTCGGCTGTGGTGGTGCAAAGATGGGTCAGCCCTGGGACTACTTCCCTTTGTTCAATTCTTTGAGCTGCTGGCGCAGGCTCTTGTAGCGGCGTACCAGGCTTCCAATGTAAAGAGCGTGGATCAGCCAGGTGACGATGTAGGCGGCGTAGAGAAATTTGATGGCGTTCATTGGGAACCTCGACTCGAGACGTCTGGGCTTGAAACGGCAACTCTCGAATCTGCTCCGCTCAGCGACTGCATCGCGTGGGCTTGTTCCACTTCGCGGCGCAGGATTTCCAGGCGATAGCGCGACCAGCAAACTAGAAACGCGAAGAAAAGAAACGCCGTCCAGCTGATCATGAGCACGTCGGGTCCATCGACCCTCCGCCACCAATGACCGGCTGCGGATGCTGGGTGCGAAAAAACCAGATCGAAAAATAAACCAGCGGCACGTCGAGCGCACCGAACACGGCCAGCGCCGCGGCTAGTTTCTGGGTCTGCGCACTGTCCGAAAAACGCCGCAGGATCAAATAGCTCACGTAGATCAGCCACAGCACCAGCGTGGAAGTCAGACGAATATCTCCCGGCGCCCACCAGATGCCCCACACCGGCCGCGCCCAGATCGGCCCCGTGACCAGAACGATCGTGCAGAATACGACTCCCACTTCGGCGGTGGTCACGGCCAGCACGTCGAGTTTTTCGCCGGGAAAATATTTTCCCAGAAGAAAATAAAAAACTGGAATCGCCAAAACTGTGGTCGCAATCGCACTCGGCCGGATGCCTGCCGGCAAGGGAATCACGAACGCCGCCACTGCACCGACGACCCCGACTGCAACGGCGATCCATTTCGCAGCTTGTTTGGTCGTGGGCTTACTATCCGCAAGATATTGCACCGAAGCGATGAAGTTGATGAAGAACAGCAGGAATGCGGTCCAGGCGGAGGGCACGTGGTAGTAGATGATGCGGTAAACGTCCCCCTGCTGCGCGTCGGTCGGCGCCACCACCAGCGCCTGATAGAGCGCGTAGGCGAGCAGCACGGCCGTCACAACTGCGAGGATGGGGAAGGCTCGTTTCATTCTGGTTCATACCAACTGATTCACACCAACTGCGTCACGCCGCTGCTTCATTCCGCCTGCAACACGGTTTCAAATAACGCCAGGCACGCTGTAGTAAATACTACATCGTAAGTAAGAAGCAAAATGATCCAGAAGTGCGCCGGATCGTCTCCGGTGAGAATTGCCGTAGTGCCCGCGACCATGCCGATCACCGCAGGAATAGAAACCGGAAATAGCAGCAGCGGCAACATAATTTCGCGGCTGCGCGTGCGGATCGACATTGCCGCAAAAAATGTTCCGTTGACCACCAGCGCCCAGGTTCCGAGAAGCGCAATCGGAATCAATTGCCACGCCGGGCCCACGGCTCGCAGATTATAGAAAACGATGAAGAGGGGCGCCATCAGCGCTTCCAGCACGCTGACAAAAATAAAATTGCCGATCGCTTTCGCCAGAAAGAGCGCGTTAGGCGGGGCGGGTGAGACGCGGTAGGCGTCCAGCACCTGATTGCGCAGCTCGCGGGCCCAGGTCTGGTTCAGAGCAACCACCGCCGCAAATAAAATCGCCACCCAGATCAGGCCTCCAGCGATGTGGCGCGATTCCTCGGCCAGCGGATCGAAAGAGAAACTGAAAATCACCACCACCAGCAGCGAAAAAAAAAGCATCGAGTTGAGCGCGTCTTTAGAACGCCACTCCAGGCGAATATCTTTTGCCAGCGTCGCGAGCGTGATGGACCAGAGTGAATTCATCGCACCCCCGCACCAGTGAACTCAGCGGGAAGATCTAGCGTTCGGCTCACGATCTGGCCCGCCTGCATCCAGATGAATTCATCGGCAACGCCTTGCAGCAGCACCGCCTGATGCGTCACCACGAAAAGCGTTTTCCCGGAATCGCGCATCCCGCCGAGCAAGCGAACCATTTCCGCGGCAGAGTGGACGTCGACGTTCGAGAACGGCTCGTCGAGCAGAAGAATCTTCGGGTCATGCAGAATCGCGCGCGCCAGCGACATGCGCTGCCGCATCCCTTGCGAATACTGGCCGACCGGCCGCGTCAACTCCGGGTCAAGTCCAACAGCGCGCACCACCTCCACACAGCGTTCGTCGCCGGCGATTCCGTAAAGCCGCGCAAAGTAGCGCAGGTTCTCCATCCCGCTCATCTCGTCGTAAAGCAGCGACGGATGCGCCATGTAACCAATCTGGCGGCAGGCATCCGGCGGTGTCATCCCGAGTATGGAGATCGTTCCCCGTGTCGGATGCGCGAGTCCGGCAAGTGCGCGCAGCAGCGTGGTCTTCCCTGCTCCGTTGTCGCCGAGGATGGCGTAGAACTTGCCGCTATAAAACTCGGCACTCACTCCGCGCAACGCCGCGAAGCGGCCGAACTGCTTGATGACGTTCGTGACGGTGATGGCTGGAGTGCTCACTGCAGCAGTGAGTTTACTGGAGGCGCGAAATCTTCGCACTGGACAGCTCGCGGACAGGCAACGCAGGCAGCAAAGTTGGGATAGGGATCCTTCGCTTCGCTCTGGATGACAGAACTAAAACGAGAAAAGAAAAATCAGTTCGGGAGGCCGGGCGCGGCGGCCGGCTGTGCCTGGGTCAAGCTCTTGGGCGGTTCGCTCGATGGCATTCCATTCACAGGCGCGCCCGGCGGCGGGGGCGCGTACTTCGAGGCGCACTTGGCTTGCAGCGCCTTGGCCCGGAAAACTCCATCCGGACCGATTTTGCCGTCGGCCAGAGCCTGCGATTCGTCTTTGAAGGTGTCGGGTGGAGCTTCCGTTCCGGTGTAGTCCACCGCGAGAGTCTGGTCCTGCTCGACCAGCACGAATTGCACATGCGTTCCGTTTCGCTTGATCGACCCGGGCTTCACGTTCCCAGCGACCCGCAACCGCTTGGCATACGCTCCCGGGCCCATGGCGTGGAGTTCTTTGATGGTGACGTAGTAACTCTTGCTGTCCTGCACCCCGGTGTAAGCGAGATAGCCGAGCAGCACGACAATCAATGCCGTAACCGCTCCGAACTTCAAGTAAGTGTTTCCCTGGCTGGACATGACGACCGCTCCCGCGGGACTTTACCTCACCTACAAACTCTACGCGCCACGCCGGCGGGAATCAAGATTCCGGAGGGCCACTCCGATAGAATGAAAGCGCTAGCCGCTCCATTCGCGGTGGCAATCATTGATCCGAAAAAAGGCTAACATTTTTTATGATTCATCCCTGGCACGACGTAACTCCCGGCGACAAGCTGCCGCAGGAATTCGACTGCGTGGTCGAAATTCCTTTTGGCTCGAGCGTGAAATATGAACTCGACAAATCGAGCGGCCTGATCCGGCTCGATCGTATCCTCTACTCGGCGGTTTACTATCCGGCGAATTACGGCTTCATTCCTCAGACGCTCGCCGAAGACGACGACCCGCTCGACGTGCTGGTGCTGTGCCAGGAAACCGTTGTGCCGTTGACCATCATTCATGCGCGCGCCATCGGCCTGATGACCATGATTGACGCCGGCAAGCAGGATCACAAGATCATTGCCGTGGCCACCGAGGACCCGGAGTTCAATTCGTACTGCGAGGCCGCGGAAATGCCTCCGCATCGCATGCTGATGCTGCGCCGCTTTTTCCAGGATTACAAACTGCTCGAGGGCAAAGCCGTCGAAGTGGATGAGATCCGCCCGGCAGGCGAGGCCTACCCCATCATCCTCGACGCGCTGCGCCGCTACAGCGAACAGCGGCGCAAAGGCTTCAAGACTTTCGGCGAAAAACACTGACACCGGACCTCCGAAGTTTTTTCGGCTCACGCCTCCTCTAACTTTGTTTGCCAGAAAAAGATTCCGCGCCCGCATTTTTCTCTTGACTACCTTGTATTAGTTATATATAACACTAGTAGTTTATATGACTGCAAAGAACCTATCCGCACAGCTTCCCTTCCGCTTCGCTCTCGATCTGCACAGCGGCATGCCGGTATACCGCCAGCTCATCGACCAGGTAAGGGCGGGCGTGGCGTCAGGCTCGCTGACTGCCGGTGACCAGCTGCCTACGGTGCGGCAACTGGCGGTGGATTTGGCTATCAATCCAAGAAGCCGGAGAAAAACAACGCCGAGCGCGAACGCCAGCTGACGCAGATGGCGGGCGAATTCGCTGCTCGCGCCGGCGCCGCGGGATTCACCGTGGAAGATTTGCTGGAACGCTTGCGCGAGATGGTGCCCGATCGCGGGCAGAGGAGATAGAAGCCATGACGAAAATTGAAATCGGTCAGATCAGCGGCATCGGGAAATCGTTGTTTGTTATCTGCCTGTTG
The DNA here is from genome assembly GCA_050014115.1 of Candidatus Sulfotelmatobacter sp. GTDB lineage: Bacteria > Acidobacteriota > Terriglobia > Terriglobales > Acidobacteriaceae > Sulfotelmatobacter. The sequence continues at coordinate 9,314 of JBEKDY010000168.1, forward strand.
GCGGGCGCGGTGATCACCGTCACCATTCATCATCCCGCGGGGATTATTGCGGGTGCCGTGCTCGGCATCTATTTCATGTTCGCCATCAAGGTGGTGCAGCAGTGGGAGAAAGTTGCCGTCCTGCGCCTGGGCCGTTATGTCGGCCTGCGCGGCCCGGGAATCTTCCACATCATCCCCATCGTGGAAACCCTGAGTGCGTACGTCGACCAGCGCGTGCGCGTGGCCAGCGTCTCGGCGGAATCCACGCTCACCCGCGACACGGTTCCGGTCAATGTCGACGCCATCGTTTTCTGGCTGGTATGGAATGCTGAGAAATCCATCCTCGAAGTGGAGAACTTTATTGACGCCATCAACATGAGCGCGCAGACCGCGCTGCGGGAGTCGATCGGCCGCCACGAGCTGGCGCAGATGATCACTGAGCGCGAGACCATGGGCCGCGAACTGCAGCGTATCCTCGACGAAAAGACAAATCCCTGGGGCATCACCGTGCAGTCCGTCGAAATTCGCGATGTGAAAATCCCCTCCGGTCTCGAAGACGCCATGTCGCGCCAGGCGCAAGCCCAGCGTGAACGCCAGGCCCGCATCATCTTGGGCCAGGCCGAACAGGAAATCTCCAACAGCTTCGTCCAAGCCGCGGCCGCCTACGCGGAAAACCCCGTAGCCCTGCACCTGCGCGCCATGAACATGCTCTACGAAGCCGTCAAGGAAAAGGGCGCGATGGTCATCGTCCCTTCGACCGCAGTCGAGACCATGGGCCTGGGCGGAACCCTCGCCACTGCTTCGCTCGGCGGAGCCAAACCCTAACCACTTTATCTAGGCCGGCAAAATAAGACGGGCAGAAAAAGGAGAACATATGAACCGCTTACTATCAGTGTCTCTAATCGCTTTAACGTTAACCGCTGGTACCTCGCCGAAATTGGTTGCACAATCTCCGGCGCTACAAAAAGGGGTCAGCGTAGAACTGGCGAGAACCAGCAGCGCCACATCCATGCCCGATGCCGACAATGCAGACGCGTCGATCATTTCTGTAACCGACAACGGCACCGTCTATCTCGGTATCGATCCGATCACGCCCGCGGCTTTAGCGAACGAGATGAAGGGCCGTCTGCGCGATCGCGAGCAGCAGCTCTACATCAAGGCCGACGCTCGCACCCCGTATGCCGACGTGATGAGAGTTCTGGAGGCAGTGCGCTCAGCGGGCGTCGCAGGGCCAACGCTGCTGACAGCCCAACAAGAGTTGCCGGCACCGGGAAGCATAGTCCCCCCGAAAGGCCTGGAAGTGTTCCTTGATGCGCCCTCCAGTTCAGGATCGATCATGGTTCAGGTGCTCAGTTCGGGGCAGCAACCGCCGACCCTCAGGATCAACCGTCAGACTGTTTCATCGGAAGCTCTGCAGAGCACGCTGACGGAGGCATTTCAGAATCGAAGTGACAAGCTAGTTCTGGTGAACGCAGACGGTCAATTGGCATTCGCGCAAGTCGTGCGCGTGATCGACGCATGCCGGTCGGCGGGAGCCAAAGTCATTCTGGCAACGCCACAAATGTAAGCTGCCGTCGAGTCCTGAATCTGACAAAGAAAATGGGCCGGACAATTCCGGCCCATTTTCTTCGTCCTTGCAGCTCAGTCTCTGCAACTCACCAAACGTGGCAGGCGTTCTCGGCCACCATCGGTTGCCCCGCCTTGCACCCCCACGCTTTCTGGAACTCGGGCATGTTCTGCACCACGCCGTTCACGCGATATTTCCCCGGCGAGTGAGGATCGGTGAGCACGGCCACACGCGCCACTTCCGGACGCCGCTTCTGGCACCACACGCGGGCGAATCCTAAGAAGAAGCGCTGCTCGGGAGTGTAGCCATCGATCTTCCGCCCTTCTTTGCCGGTCTTGTCGTCGGCGATCATGTGCTCCAGCGCCGCCAATGCGATGCGCGCGCCGCCGTTATCGGCCGTGTTCTCTCCGAGTGTGAGCTTGCCGTTCAGCTTGAGGTCGTCTACGGCAACAAAGTTCGAATATTCGTCGGCGACGCAACTGACGCGCTTCTCGAACTCCTGCCCGTCCTGCTCGGTCCACCAGTCATGCAGGTTTCCCTGCGGATCGAACTTACGCCCCTGGTCATCGAAACCGTGCGTAAGTTCGTGGCCAATGACCAGGCCAATGCCGCCGAAGTTGACATCGTCGTCCATAGTCTTGTCGAAGAATGGCGGCTGCAGAATGCCCGCCGGGAAAACAATTTCGTTGTACGACCCGTTGTAATAGGCGTTCACCGTCGGCGGAGTCATGCCCCACTCCTTGCGATCCAGCGGCTTGTCGATCTTGTGGATGTCGCGCTTCGTCTCGAATTCATCCGCGCGCGCGATGTTGCCGATCAGGTCGTCCGGCTTGATGGTGACCGAACTGTAATCGCGCCACACATCGGGATAGCCAATCTTATTGCGAATCGCATCGAGCTTCACTTTGGCTTGCTTCTTGGTTTCCTCGCTCATCCAGGAAAGATTGTGGATGTCCTCCGCCAACGATTTCTCCAGCGCATCCACCATCTTCAGCATGCGCTGTTTGCCGTCGGGGCCAAAAGTCACCTCCACGTATCTCTGGCCCAGTGCTTCGCCCAGTTCGCCATCGGTCAGCCTGACGCAGCGTTTCCAGCGTGCCTGCATCTCCTTCTGCCCGGTAAGGTTCTGCTGGAACTTGAAATTGGCCTGGACGAAAGCGTCCGAAAGCCACGGCGACGCCGGGTTCAGCACGTGCCAACTCACGTAGGTCTTGAGCGAATCCAGCGATTCCGATTCCAGCGTGGCATTCACCTGCTTGAAGAAATCGGGATTGGCGACGTTGAGTTCCGTGAAGCTTGGCGCGCCCATCGCCGTGAAATAGCGGTTGAGATAAAAATTCGGCCCCAGCGCCGCGGCCTCGTCGCGAGTCATTTTGTGGTCACGATTCTTGGGATCGCGGCGTTGCGTGCGAGCCATGGCAGCCTTGGCCAGAGCGGTCTCGATCCGTAAAACAGCTTGCGCGGAATCGGCCGCCTGCTGCGGAGTCTGGCCTGCCAGCGTAAAAATCTGGGTAATATATTCGACCAGATGCTGGCGCATTTCCTTCATCTTCGCGTCATCGTCTTTGATGTAGTAGTCGCGGTCAGGCAGCGTGAGGCCGCCCTGGTCGATGTTGGCGATCACCCGGTCGGAGTTATGCAGGTCGGGGGCTGAATAAAAACTGAAAAGTGAGCCGTATCCAGTCAGGTCGAGATGAGCCAGTTCGTCAATCAGCGCGCCCTTGTCCTGCACCGCGGCAATGCGGCTGAGTTCCGGCTGCAATGGACCGAGGCCCTTGGCTTCCACCCCCTTCTCGTCCATGCACGAGCCATAGAGGTCGCCAATTTTCTGGTCGATCGCATTGCGGCTTGCGCCTCCGGCAGCGGCCTTCTCTAAAATGCCGCGCTCGATATCCTTGTTGCGCTCGTTGAGCTCGACGAAGCTCACCCACTGCGCCTGGTCGGCAGGAATCTCAGAATTCTTGATCCAGTTGCCGCACGCGTACTGGTAGAAATCCACGCACGGATCGATGCTCTTGTCGATGTCATCGAGGCTGAAGCCGGGCGCCGGCTTGGTGGAAGCGGATTGACCGCCAGCAAATCGACCAACGCCGCCCACAGTCACCAGAAGCAAAAAGGCCGGAAAGAAACGCAACACTCGCATGAGGGACTTCTCCTTTTTCGAGGAACGGTTGAGATTCTAAGCCGCGGCGTTCTCGGTGAGCAAGGATGGTTTGAGTCACAACAAACTGTACTGATGTGTATTGTTCGCGTCACGGTCGGTTCGGGGGCGTTTGCTTGCCCGTTTCTTGGAACCAGGCCGAGCATCGCTGCGTATCATTCTCCGTCTGGCGGAAGTGTGCCCGGTTCGGCCTCGCCGGGACAGCCCCTGAACTGGCCCGCCTGATCTGAGCAGTCTGAACTTAAATTCTTTGAAACTTGATTCTTTGAACTTGATTCTTTGAACCAGGGAACGCCAACTCATGGCTCATCTGACGCTTCCGCAGACTCTTTCCGCATCGCCCGAGCGACGATCGCCGCAGGCAAAATCGCCGCGAGCAAAATCATGGATTTCCACCTTCCTCTGGTGGCTCATGCTCTTGTTTTCCGCCACCATCGCGGTCTACGGCGCCACCTATTTCCTCGCGATCCCGAATGACGCTCACTTCGCTCGCTACATTTTCCCCTTGCGACTGCACATCGCCGGAGGCATGGGCGCATTGCTGGCCGGCCCGTGGCAGTTTTCGCAGAAACTCAGGGCCCGCGCGCTGAACCTGCATCGCTGGCTGGGACGCTTCTACTTGCTCGAGGTCGCTCTCGGTTCACTCGCGGGATTCTGGATGGCCACGGTTTCCCTGCAAGGCCTGCCCACCCATTTCGGCTTCGGCATTCTGGCCGTGCTGTGGTTCGTTACCGGCCTGCAGGCTTATCGCATGGCGCGGCTCGGTAACATCGCGGCCCACCGCCAGTGGATGATCCGCAATTTCGCTCTCACTCTCGCCGCGGTCACTCTCCGCATCTACATGCCGCTCATGCTGGCGGTTCTGCACTGGCCTTTCCCGCGCACCTACATCACCGTCTCCTGGCTGTGCTGGGTTCCCAATCTCATCATCGCCGAGTGGATGGTTCGCAGGCGGCAGCAGCTTCTAATCAGAGACACACCATAGACGAGCGAGATAGTAACAATTAAAGATCGCCCGCTCCTGGTCTTTTGGGTTCGACACGCTTCCGGCGCCACCTGCGACGAGAGCGGGCTGATCGGTTTCCCGCGCCCCGCCTAACTCGCTTTCCGCCGTTCGATTCGCTCACGGTCGGATAACATCCCGCCCGAAGCTCCCTTCACCTCTTCCAGCCTTGCATCTTCCATCTTCATGTCTTCAACCTTTGCCTTATCAATCGACGATTGCAGCACTTCCTCGCGCCGCTGCCGAAGCGTGTCCTCAAAAGTGCTCCAGCGCAGCGACGGCCCCGCTGCGGATGTCTCCATAGTCGCGTCTGTGTGGAAGGCCGTCACCTCGCCTCTCGTGTCCACTTCGGCCGTGTCTGCGTCGGCCGCCGGAATCGTCCCCGCTCCCGCTCCCACCTGCTGCTTTGTCGTAGGCGTAACGTTGCGGTCTGTAGCCTCGCGATGCATCACCGGGCTCTCCACCCATTTCGAGCGGTAGCGCCTCTCGTAGTCCGCCCACTCCTCTTCCGAGGTCAGCGCCTTTCCATCGTAAGGCGGGAAACTTTCGATCTGTTCTTTCGTCAGGTCCACCAGGAAATCATTTTCGTGTTGCAGCGACGGCCGAACCTCCTGCGGCGGCACGATGAACTTCTTGCTCGAAAGCCATCCGCCCGTATCCACCACCACAAATACGATTGCTCCCGTCGCCTCGTCGAAAACAACATCGTCAAGCTTCCCCAGTTCCTGGTCCTTCAATCCATAAACCTTGGAGCCGCGAATATCGGTCGCAGCTTCCTGCGTATCAGTAAACCGATAATCCCCTAGCGTGCCGTAACGAGCCATGAGTCCTCCTAAGAAAGTCACTCCCGGGAATTCGGTTCGGTGGTTCCGAAAACTCCCAGGCGAAACTTAGATGCAGAAACGTGGGCAGGGTTTGGCGACGGAAAATTTTGCGACGGAAATTGATTACTCGGTAATTCTCTGTGCGCTCTGCGGTAAATGCCTTTTTGTCAGCCGCGATCTGAACCTGGCCAGCCCAGCGCCCCGCAACGCGGTTATAATCGGATTCATCGAAAAAGAGGCGTCCGATCATGACTTCCGCGAATGGCTCGAATGGCAACGGCAACAACGGATACGACATCCCGCAACCCCGCGCCGAGTGGCTGGCTCGCCGCAAAAAAGAAAACACCACCGGAAACTTTTCCCAGATGCACTACGCCCGCCTGGGCGTAATCACGGAAGAAATGGGTTACATCGCCCACAAGGAAAAGCTCGCGCCGGAACTGGTGCGCAATGAAGTTGCCCGCGGACGCATGATCATTCCCGCCAACATCAACCATCCCGAGCTCGAGCCCATGGCCATCGGCGTCGCCAGCCTGTGCAAAATCAACGCCAACATCGGCAATTCGGCCGTCACCTCGGAAGTGAATGAAGAATTGAAAAAGTTGCACACCGCCGTCCACTACGGCGCCGACACAGTCATGGATCTTTCCACCGGCGGCAACATCCACGAAATTCGCGAAGCCATCCTGCGCCACTCCCCGGTTCCCATCGGCACCGTGCCCATCTATGAAGCCATCGCGAGAGTAAAGCGCGTCGAAGACCTCAACGCTGAAGTCATGCTCGAAGTCATCGAGGAGCAAGCTGCCCAGGGCGTGGACTACATGACCATCCACGCCGGCGTCTTAATCCAGTATCTACCGCTGATTTCGAAGCGCATCACCGGAATCGTCAGCCGCGGCGGCGCCATCCTCGCCCAGTGGATGGCCTACAACCACAAACAAAATTTCCTCTACGACCGCTTCGAAGACATCGTCAAGATTTTCAAAAAATACGACGTCAGCTTCTCGTTAGGCGACGGCCTCCGCCCCGGCTGCGTGGCAGACGCCAGCGACGAAGCCCAATTCGCCGAACTCAAGACTCTAGGCGAGCTCACGAAAATTGCCTGGCAGCAAGACGTGCAGGTCATGATCGAAGGCCCCGGCCACGTCTCCATGGACAAAATAAAAGAGCAGGTCGAAAAAGAAGTCGAACTTTGCTACGAAGCCCCGTTCTACACTCTGGGCCCGCTGGTCACCGATATAGCTCCCGGCTACGACCACATCACCAGCGCCATCGGCGCGGCCATGATCGGATGGTATGGCGCCGCCATGCTCTGCTACGTCACGCCGAAAGAGCATTTAGGGTTACCAAACGAGAAAGACGTGAAAGACGGCATCATCGCCTACAAAATTTCCGCCCACGCCGCCGACATCGCCCGCGGACGCCCCGGCGCCCGCGACCGCGACGACGCCCTCAGCTACGCCAGATACAAATTCGACTGGGAAAAACAATTCGCGTTGTCCCTGGACCCAGAAACCGCGCGCAGCATGCACGACGAAACCCTCCCCGACGACTACTACAAAGAAGCCGCCTTCTGCTCCATGTGCGGCCCGAAATTCTGCTCCATGAATTATTCATCCAAAGTGGACGAATACAACAAACAAGTACACGGCATCGAGAAGAAAGATTATTCGGAGTTGGTGGAGAGGTTGGTATCACTGAAGTAATACACGCACTTGAATCCCCTCAAAAGCGAGGTCTATGGATCACCACGAGGCAGTCCGGAAATTTGAACATTTAATGTTGAAAGAGGCCGATCACGCGCGCGAAGTAGCCACGGAGTTGGAGGCCCTGGCGCCGATCCTGACGACCGAGAACTCTCGGCAGCTCGCACAGTTGCAAATAAAAGCGAGCCACAAGCAAGCGAAAGAGTTTCGCGAATTGTCGGAGAAAGTCAAAGAGAAATAGTGCTTGCCTGAGCCCCAAATTCTGCTCGATGAACCACTCGTGAAAAGTGGCGAGTACCGCAAACACTCCATGGCATCGAGAAGAAAGATTATTCGGAGTTGGTGGAAAGGCTGGTTTCGCCGAAGTAGCAGGATCGGGGCGGCTGCCCGTCGATGGGTGGCTGGTCCTGCAAGAACATGCCGACAGGGTGGTTCGGGCCCAGTGAGAATTCTAAGCGGCGGTTACGGAAGGTTCGAAGTTACTAACTGAGGCTGCCCCGGTCTTCGCGGTTTTCTAAGACCGGGGATTTGGGCTGCCAAAAATCTACGCCCTTCCGCTGCGAAACGGTGGGGGAATTTCACTCTTAGGAGAGAAGCGAAGCCCTCAGAAATCCACAGCCATATCTTCAATCGTGTGACATCTAACCTTGCGTCTAGATAAAAGAAAGCAGAACATGTTCAAGGCGGAGGCGGTGCACGCAGTTACCGCGACAAGGACCGTAAGTCCTTTGTTATCTATATTTTGACCTCTAAGTTCTTTGAAATCCGGATTTTGCCGGGAATTTCCCGCCAACTCGCTGATTCCAAAGATTCGGGGGGAGGGGGAGGGGGGCATACCCCCGCTGACTTTTCCCGGAACGAAACTCGCTTACGAGCGGCGGTCGCGGCGAGTCGTCCAAGTATTTTTCGGGAGATTTTCACAGGCCACCCGGGCGGGCCGATTTGCAGTTGCCCCGGTTGTAAGCCTTGTCTAAAATGTGTGCGCGGTCCCGGCCCCGAACTCAGTCGATTTTAGGAGCCCCTTATGCGGAACACCTCCCGCCTCTTTGGGATGTTCGCTTCTTCCCTGGTTTGCCTTCCTGCGGTCTTTGCGCAGACCAATCCTCCTCCGCCTGATCCGCACGAGATGGTCACTCGCCAGCCGCACCCGCTTTCCAAGTCGGCCGACCGTTCCGCCGCCATCAGCCTTCTCGATCGTGCTCGAACAAATTACGACCTGCACAGCATCGCCGCTCCCTACTCGCTGAAAGTTTCATTCGAAAGCAGCGGCGCGTCGCAGAGCGAAGGCTCAGGCACGATGGAGGAGTTGTACGACGGCCATTCGCACTGGCGCTGGACTGAGCAGTTGCAGGATTCGCACGTGGTTCGCATCGGCGCCGAAGGCCACATCTACGGCAGCAATCCATCCGACCCGGTTCCCTTACGTGTGCAACTGGTGCGCACAGTTCTGCTGCGGCCCGTCGTGCACGATTCGGGTTCGTTCGTATTTCGCACCGCCGATCTCGAGCGCAACGGCAACCCGGTCATGTGCATACTGCTCAGCTATTCGCTCCCGCCGAATCCGGCGCCGCGCTCCTGGGTTGAAAGAGAAGATTGCATCGACCCCACGACCGGCCTGTTGCAGATGTGGTCCGAAGCGCCAGGAATTTACGCGGTCTACGACTACACGGGCTCCACGGAATTCCACGGCCACACACTCCCGCGCCAGATTTCTATCTTCGAAGAAGGCCGTCTCACCGTTCAAGTGCGCGTGGAGAGCCTCGAAGACGCGCCCAACATCGATGCCAGTTTATTTCAGCCAACCCCGGAAATGGTAGACGCCGGCGAATCGTTCGCGCTGGCAGGCCCGCGCCGCTTGCCCCTGCGCGTCGATCCTACTAACGCGCCCACTTCCCGTTTCTTCCAGCCAGTAATCGTCCACGCCACGCTGGACGCGCAAGACGGCACCGTGCTCGACGCCGAGGCGCTGCAAACCACCGACCCGGACTTGAGCCGCGCCGCGCTCGATATTGTAAGAAGCACGTCCTTTGATCC
>JBEKDY010000169.1:0-9699 GCA_050014115.1 Candidatus Sulfotelmatobacter sp.
CAGGCACAGCTTATTCCTCCCCAGTGTGCGCTGGGCACGAAAGAGACCTGCGAGGAGAGACTATGAACAAAGCCGATCTGGTTGACAGAATCGCAGGCGCTTGTGAGATCAGCAAAGCGTCGGCTACGACTGCGATTGATACCGCTGTGGACAGCATCACGTCTGCGCTGCGGAAAGGCGATCGGGTAGCACTGATTGGGTTCGGAACATTTTCTGTGTCGCAGAGAAAAGCCCGGAACGGGCGCAATCCGCAGACCGGCGCTACGATCAAGATCGCTGCCCGGAAAGTGGCGAAGTTTACTCCAGGGGCCGAACTGAAGAAGGCGGTCAACAAGAAGTAAGCCCGGATTTGGAAGTGTCGATGGAAGAAGACGGCAGGGGGTCGGCCCTGCCGTTTTTGTTGGCGTGGAGAGCGCGCCTCGCTTGACCCGCAGACGAGTGAACCCTAACATTCCAGCTTGGTCACGCCATTGAAGAGCGTTCGTTCCCCGTTCTTGTGCCGAGTTCGCCGCGCACTGGACTTTGTTGCGTCTCTGTTGCTCGTTGCCGTGATTCTCGTGGCTTTGTGTTCCGGTCAGAGTAAGCCTGCTTCGGCACTTTCCAACCCATCCATTCCAGCCGCGCCAATCGCCAACTTCGTCGATGTCGCCGGAAAAACCGGATTGACCATGCAAGATATTTTTGGCGGCGTGGATACGAAGAAGTACATCATTGAAACCACGGGAACGGGCGTTGCGATTTTTGATTACGACAACGATGGCTGGCCGGATATTTTTCTGGTGAATGGAACGCGCCTTGAGGCCTTGGCTTCCGGGCAGACGCCGAGCAATCACCTCTATCGCAATAATCATGATGGAACGTTCACCGACGTGACCGTGAAAGCCGGACTGGTCGCGACCGGCTGGGGACAGGGCGTTTGCGTTGGCGATTACGACAACGATGGCTGGCAGGATCTTTACGTTACGTATTATGGGAATAACCGGCTGTATCACAATCAGGGTGGGGTGTTCAGCGAGGTCGCGGGAAAGGCGGGCGTGGCAGGGTCGGGGAAGGCATGGGGAACGGGATGTGCGTTTGTGGACTACGACCGCGACGGGCGGCTTGACCTGATGGTGGCGAATTATGTGGACTTCGATTTGACGACGGCTCCAGCGCCCGGCGAGAGGCCGACTTGCATCTGGAAGGGTGTGCCGGTGATGTGCGGTCCGCGCGGACTGCCGGGCGCGAAAAATATTCTGTATCACAATCGCGGCGACGGGACTTTTGAAGACGTCACGGTGAAGGCGCACATCGACCGCACGGACGGTCACTATGCGTTCAGCGTTTCCACGCTCGACTTCGATGAAGATGGCTGGCCTGATATTTTCGTGGCGTGCGACAGCACTCCGAGCATTCTCTATCGCAACAATCACGACGGAACTTTCACAGACGTCGCCGTTACCGCGGGCGCGGCCTTCAACGAGGATGGACGCGAGCAGGCGGGTATGGGTTCGACCGTCGGGGATTACAACGGGGACGGGCATCTCGACATTTTCAAGACGAACTTTTCGGACGATACTTCCACTCTTTACCGCAACGATGGTGACGGAACGTTTACGGATGCTACGTCAGCTGCGGGGCTTGGGCTTTACACGCAGTATCTGGGCTGGGGCACGATGTTTTTTGATTTCGATAACGATGGCTGGCCTGACCTGATTCTGGTGAACGGGCATGTGTATCCGGAAGTCGATAGCCAGCACTTGGGCAGCAGCTATAAAGAACCGCGGATTCTGTTTCATAACAACGGAGACGGGACGTTCAGCGACATTTCTGCGGCGGCGGGTGCGGGGGTTACGAGTGCGTCTTCGTCACGGGGCCTGGCGGTCGGCGATTTTTGGAATGACGGCAGGTTGTCGATTCTGATCAGTAACATGAATGCACCGCCCAGCTTGCTGGTCAACCAGATTCGAAATGCGAACCACTGGATCGCAATTCGCACAGTGGGAACGAAATCGAATCGTGATGGCATTGGGGCGCGGGTGCGAGTGAAGACTGCGGCGCGCATTTTAGTGGACGAAGTGCGCAGTGGGTCGAGCTACATTTCAAGCAGCGATATGAGGGTTCACTTTGGTTTGGGCTCGGCGACTAAGGTGGAGTGGGTGGAGATTCGTTGGCCGAGCGGGCTGGCGGAGCGGTTTGCGGAGCTTGCGGTGGATCAGATTCACTCAATGAAGGAAGGCTCAGGCACGGCGGTGGCGGTTGAGATTAAGAAGCCGTGAAGTCGCTGTGCTAACGCGATCCAGCTCACTTCTGCTTTGGAAATTGCATGGCGCGAATCACGCCTTCGCCTTCTCTCACGAAGATCAGTTGATTTGCCTTCACGTCTTTGATGGTGTCCACTTGGCCGCTGGGCCAGCGGATTTCGAGCAGATCGACTCGCTCGGCCTTCCCTATGCCGAAATGAATTCTCAGGTCGTTTTGCGAAATGTAGCTGCCGCCGCTGCGGACTTCGTCAATCTGGCGGTGAGGTTTCGATTCACCCGGGACGCGAGTTACGCAGGCAACGCGGGCGCCGATGCCGCTGCGGTTGGACTTTGTGCCGATGGTCCGGACTTTAATCCAGTTGTTGGCGAGTTTGGAATCGCAGCGAAGGAGTTGCGGAAAATCGTTCATCGTGTTGACGACAACGTCGATGTCGCCATCGTTATCGAAGTCGCCGAAGGCGCAGCCGCGGCATGGGGCGGGGTCGGAAATTCCTGGACCAGCCTGTAGAGAGATGTCCGCGAAGTGGCCGTTGCGCAGGTTGCGATAGAGAAGCTTGCGCTGGGCGTATCCGGCTTCGGTCTTCAGTTGCTCGACTTCGGGATAGACGTGGCCGTTGCAGATCAGAATGTCAGGCCAGCCGTCGTTGTCGAAATCGAAGAAACCGCAGCCCCAGCCCAGGAACTGAGTGTGCGCTCCGAGACCGGCGGTGAAAGTGGCGTCTTCGAAATTGCCGCCGCCGAGATTGTGGTAGAGCGACGGAGTATCGCCGGCGAAGTTTGTTTTGACGATATCGAGATTGCCGTCGAGATCGTAGTCGCCGGCGGCGATGCCCATTCCGGCCTGGGGTTTGCCATCGGGACTGAGCGCGCATCCGGCTTCGATGGCAACGTCTTCGAACTTGCCGTTTTTTTTATTCTGGTAGAGGGCGCTGGCAGTCGAATCGTTAGCCACGTAAATGTCGGGCCAGCCGTCGTTGTCGAAGTCCGCGGTGAGCACGCCGAGGCCGTAAGTGCCATTCGCGCGGAAAATTCCCGCGGATTCGGAAACGTCGGCGAACGTGCCGTCGCCGTTGTTGTGGTAGAGAATGTTTTTGCCGCCCTGCAAGCCGGGCGGTCCGCAGGCCACTAGCACGCCTTTGTAGAGACACGGGCCGGATTCCGGCACGGGAGCGGTCGCCAGATCCATGTCGATGTAGTTGGCGACGAACAGATCGAGGTGGCTGTCGCGGTCGTAGTCGAGGAAGGCGCAGCCGGTGTTCCATCGCGTGCCTTTGCCCGCCACACCTGCCTTTTGGCTGACGTCGGTGAAGGTGCCATCGCCGTTGTTGTGGTAGAGGACATTCTTTCCGTAATACGTCACGAAAAGATCGTCCCAGCCGTCGTTGTCATAGTCGCCGATGCAGACGCCCTGTCCCCAACCGGAGTGCGCGACTCCAGCTTTTACGGTGACGTCGGTGAAAGTGCCGTCGCGGTTGTTGCGGAAGAGGTGCGAGGTGGGCTCGGTGCCCGCGGGAAAACCTTCGAGACGGGAGCCGTTCACCAGGAAAATGTCGAGCCAGCCGTCGTTATCGTAATCGTAAAAGGCGACGCCGCAACCGGTGGTTTCGAGGAGGTACTTGTTCTTATGTTCGCCTCCGAAGATAGTTTTCACGTTCAAGCCGGATTCCCGAGCTACGTTGAGGAAGCTGACACCGAAATCGTCGGACTGCGGGCCAGGATTCTTCGGCGGGAAGGCTTCTTGATCCGGTTGAGAACTCGCCCACAACCAGCGTGGGCGGGCCAGGGCTAGGACGCTCTCCAACTGCAGCACCAGGGCTGACCGGCTCAGGGATTTCAAGAATGCGCGGCGTGAAGGGAACAAGAGGTGGGTACCCGGTCCACTTGGATGTGTTGCGATTTGTTCTGTACCTCTTATATGCAGGGGCGCGGGACTTTGCAAGCAGCGGTTCCAGAGAGTCCGATATAGAATGCTGGCTGCATTCCGCGCCATGCATGAACTTTCAATCGCGATGAGCATTGTAGAAACTGCGCAGGAAGAGGCCGAGCGGCGCGGCGTACAGGTGACTGCCGTTCATCTGAGGTTGGGAGCGCTTTCTGGCGTAGTGAAAGACGCGCTGTTTTTTTCTTATCAGATAGCTTGCCAGGATACGCCACTGGCAGGTTCGCGCCTGATCGTGGAAGATTTGCCTGTGATCGTGTTTTGCCCGCGATGCCAGACAAAGCGTACGCTGAGTTCGGTGCAGTGTTTCGAGTGTCCGGAATGCCGCATGCCGACGGGAGACATTGTGCAAGGCAAGGAGCTTGAAGTGTTCGCGCTGGAGGTAGAGGAATGAGCGAGCCGCGCCTGGTGGAAGTGCGCAAGAACGTGTTGAAGCAGAATGATGTGATCGCTCGTGGCTTGCGTGACCGGTTTCGCGCCGCTGGCGTTTTCGTGGTAAGCCTGGTGTCGAGCCCGGGGTCCGGTAAGACGACGTTTCTGGAAAAGACGCTCACTTGGTTGCAGCCGCGCTATCGAGTGGCGGCGCTGGTCGGCGATCTGGCGACGGAGAATGATGCCAAGCGGCTGGCGCGCAGCAACGCTCCGGTGAAGCAGATCACCACTGGAACGCTGTGCCATCTTGAGGCTGCGATGGTGCAGCGGGCGCTGGAGGGCTGGAACCTGCAGGAACTGGATTTTCTTTTCATCGAAAATGTGGGAAATCTGGTCTGCCCGTCATCCTATGACCTGGGTGAGAATCTTCGCTTTGTGCTTCTGTCGGTGACTGAGGGCGAAGATAAGCCGTTGAAGTATCCTACGATTTTTAACAGCGCCGACGTTGCGATTGTGACCAAGATCGAGTTAGCGGCAGCGGTGGAGTTCGACTGGGAAGCGGCGCGGAAGAGCATCCAGTCCGTGCGCCCGGGTATGCAGGTGTTTCGTCTCTCCGCGAAGACGGGCCAGGGAATGGAAGAATATTTTGGTTTTCTGGCGGAGCGACTGGAGGAATTGAGGGTGAAGGTGCAGGTCTAGGGGCTTTCACTTCCGGCTGCAGCAGTTCGGTACGCCAAAGGAACGGGCGCTCGGCTGACGAGTTAGGAGAACGATTTTCTAGGGCAGAAGCGCCGCCTTCCCTCCCAAGAAAACCCCAACACTGAACGCCAGCGATGCTATGATGCCGAGCGCACACTCTTCGAAGGGTGGACCTTGAATCTATGGCGATCGCAGCCCCCAATAGTGCATCTGGTTCCACGTCGGTTTCTCAGAACGCGTCTTCCTCCTATGCGGGACCACTGGCGGTCGTGACCACGCTGTTTTTCATGTGGGGATTTCTGACTTGTCTGAATGACATTCTTGTTCCACACCTGAAATCGATTTTCGATTTGAATTACAAACAGTCTCAGTTCATACAGCTTGCATTTTTTGGAGCGTATTTCGTTTTCTCCTTTCCTGCATCTAAAATTGTTGACTGGATCGGATATCAGAGGTCGATGGTAGTGGGCCTGCTCACGGCGGGCTTGGGAGCGTTTCTCTTTGTGCCGGCGGCCAGCGTTCCGTCGTACCCACTCTTTCTGGGCGCACTCATTGTTCTAGCCGCTGGTATCACGTGCCTGCAGGTGGCGGCAAATCCCTACGTTACGGTGTTGGGCAAACCGGAGACCGCCTCGAGCCGCCTCAATCTGACGCAGGCATTCAACTCACTGGGAACTTTTCTAGCACCTTCCTTCGGTGGTCTATTTATCCTGAGTGTGGCCCCCAAGGCCATCGAAGAGATCCGCGCATTGGCGCCTGACGCTCTGCAGGCTTATCGCTTGCATGAAGCCGCAACGGTAAAGACGC
Organism: Candidatus Sulfotelmatobacter sp.; assembly: GCA_050014115.1. Taxonomy (GTDB): domain Bacteria; phylum Acidobacteriota; class Terriglobia; order Terriglobales; family Acidobacteriaceae; genus Sulfotelmatobacter. The sequence continues at coordinate 6,061 of JBEKDY010000169.1, forward strand.
CCTATGTGGGCCTGGGAGTCGCGCTCGTGGTGCTTGCGGTTGCGATCGGCAGTTTCAAGTTGCCGAAGATCCCGCAGGCGCAGCACCAGATCGGCGAAAAAGTAAACGACTCGATCTGGAAGCACCCAAATTTGATCTTCGGCGCGATCGGCATCTTCGTCTACGTCGGCGCCGAGGTTTCCATCGGAAGCTTTCTGGTGAACTACTTTACCCAGCCTGAAATTGGCGGTCTGACGGAGCAACTCGCGGCCGGTTTCGTCGCACTGTACTGGGGTGGTGCGATGGTCGGCCGCTTCTTCGGTTCCGCGCTGCTGAGCGGCGCAAAAGCGGCGTACATGGGCCTGGCATCGGTCGGAGGCGTTCTGCTCTTTCTTGTTTCGTCGTGGGTTGCCAACACCTGGGCTGACAAGCTCGTCGCCCCGGTTGGGCATTTCGGCCTTGTGGCTTTCCTGTGGGTGATCGTCTCGATCCTGGTACATGCGCGCCCTCTGTTTGCTTTGGTCGCTGTAGTGGCCGCCATCCTTGGACTCGCCACGGCTGCTCGCGGCGGTCGTCTCGCGCCGACAACGGGACTGCTGCTTGGCATTTGTGCCGTGTGCGCTGCCGCCCTCGTCGCAATCTCCATGCTCACGACGGGGCATACCGCCATGTACAGCATTATCCTGGTCGGGTTTTTCAATTCCATCATGTTCCCGAGCATTTTCACCCTGGGTGTGGCTGAGCTTGGGCCTCTTACCGGGGACGGTTCAGGAGTGATGATCATGGCGATCGTGGGCGGAGCGCTGATTCCGGTCGCGCAGGGCGCGATCGCGGATCGGATCGGGATTCATCATGCTTTTTTTCTGCCCGTCATTTGCTACCTTTACATTCTGTTTTTCGCGCTGAGCGGATCGAAGCCTAACAGCGAGCGGTATGCGAAAGCGTGAGAAATCGAGAAAGGCCTGAGAGGAGCCACGGTAATGTCACCTTCTCGGGAGTTTACTGAGACCAGTCGTTGCGGCTTTCACGACGCGCGGCTTGTGAAATCTGAAACTGACTCATGGCCCAAAGCAAGAGACCCGGCTCTACATCGACGGTGGTGACGCTCAAGGCCGTGGCTGCGCATGTGGGCCTGACTCCGGGCACGGTATCCGCCGTGCTCAACGATTCACCATCCGCCCGTTCGATTCCGCGTGAGACTAAGAACCGCATCCATGCCGCGGCGAAGGAACTGAACTACCGTCCCAATTTTTTTGCGCGAACCCTGCGCAACAAGCGAACCTACACAATCGGAGTGATTGCCGAGGAGATCGGCGATTCCTACGGTTCCATGGTGATCAGCGGGATAGAGGCGCACCTGAGGAAGATGGATTACTTTTTCCTGACGGTGGCCCACCGGCATGATCAGAATTTGCTGAGCCGGTATTCCGAGCTTCTGCTGCAGAGGGGAGTGGAGGGTTTCATCACGGTGGACACGACCGTTCTTGAAGCTCCTTCTCTGCCGACGGTTGCAGTGGCGGGGCACCAGAAAGTAAAAGGCGTCACGAATGTAGTGTTGGATCATGTGCAGGCGGCTACGCTGGCCCTTAGTCATCTGGCGGCCCTTGGGCATCGCCGAATTGCATTTATGAAAGGCAATCCGTTGAGTTCAGACTCCACGGACCGGTGGAAAGCGATCTGTGAGGTCGCGAGGAAAATCGGCGTGACGATTGACGCGGAATTGACGGTTCAGATTGACATTGACGATCCGACACCGCAGCTTGGGTATCCTTTCGCGAAACAGTTATTGGCGCGCAAGAAGCCATTTACGGCCCTGTTTGCTTACAATGACATTTCAGCGATCGGAGCGATTCGCGCATTGCAGGAGCAAAATTTGCGGGTGCCGCAGGATGTTTCGGTGATGGGCTTCGACGATATTCCCGGCGCGGCTTTCAATACGCCGACTCTCACAACAGTGCGGCAACCTCTCGCCCGCATGGGACAAGTGGCAGCGCAGACGCTGCTGGAGCGAATCGCAGGAAAAGACGATTACCCTGCGGAGATCGCGATTGAACCCGAGCTCGTGGTGCGCGAATCCACTGCGACAGCTTCCAGCGCCTAGGAGAACGGCGGCGCGCGATTTCAAAGGTTTTGAATGTAGCGCCGAGCGCCCTTCATGAGTGTCTCTCAGATATCGCAAGCGGCAGATTCGTCGCGAGCGCTCACCGTCGCGGCACATGCCGCATTTGTTCCCATCGGAATCGTAACCGTGCTGCTGGGACCCTTGTTGCCGATGCTCTCGGCGAGATGGTCCCTGAACTACACACAGGCAGGATCGCTCTTCACGGTGCAGTTTCTGTCATCGACCGTGGGTGTGGCGCTCTCAGGATTTTGCGTAGAGCGGTGGGGATTTCGCTTTGCAATCAAAGCCGGGCTGCTGGCGATGGGAGTCGGAGTCGCGAGTTTGCCCTATAGTTCGCGGGTTTTGGGATCGGCTTGCATTGGGCTTTATGGCTTGGGTTTTGGAATTGCGGTGCCGGCCGCGAACTTGCTGGTCGCCGAGGTGCACCAGTTCCAGCGCAGTGCGGCTCTGAACCTGTTGAATTTCTCATGGAGCGTGGGGGCGGTGGCGTGCCCGTTCCTGGTGGCCGCGGCAGTGCGTGCGCACCATGTGCCGTTTCTGCTTGCCGCCTTCGCTGGACTCCTGTTTATTGTGACGCTCGGTATTGCGGCCATGCCTTCGCGCATCGTGGAACCGCGCCCTAATCGCCGGAATGATGTGCAGAGGGTTGCGTCTGTCGATCTGAGTACGTCTGATCTAAGTAGATCTGACTTAAGTAGATCTGATTCAAGTAAATCCTGGAGAAACAACTCTGTCGTGCTGCTCTCTTCACTTTTCTTCCTCTACGTGGGGGTGGAGAACTCCTGCGGCGGCTGGATTGCCTCCTATGCCAAGAGTCTGGGCACGTTGTCACTGGGACTCGCCTTGATGAGTTCATCGTTTTTTTATTCGGCGCTGATGGTGGGAAGATGGCTGGCGTCACTGGTGCTGAAAAAAGTGGAGGAGGTCACACTGGCGCGCGCCGGACTCTTGACGGCTTGTGCGGGAATGGCGTGTTTACTGCTGTCTCATACTGCGCTTGGAGTTTTGGCGGGCGCCAGCGTATCTGGACTCGGGCTGGCGGCGGTTTATCCTATTACGATTTCGTTGTTGTCTCGAGAATTCGGGGATACCGCTTCGCAGATGGGCTCCATCATGTTCACTATGGCGAACCTTGGAGGAGCATTTTTGCCGTGGCTGGTGGGCTACTTCTCCAGTCGATTCGGCAGCGTTCGAGCCGGCATGGTGGTTCCGTTGATCGCCGGAGGGGTGATGTGCTCTTTATATCTGATGAACTGGAGAACGAAGCCAAGGCAGGTTACGCTTTAGCGAGCCTCGTGGCCAGACGCCATAGACGTACCAACCGGTACAACGGAAACAACGGCGCGGGCAGACGAACCGATTCCCATTCCCCGGGCCCGGGCGTAAACGCCAGCCGTCGCAGGAATCGAATGCGATCTGCCCTCCGCTCGCGCAGGCGCATCATGAGGCGGAAGTAGGACAGGGACTCTACGTTGTGCGGCGTCGCGCGGCCGAGGTGCGAAGCAATCTCATCGGCCAGCGCGAGGGCAGCGGAATCG
>JBEKDY010000170.1:0-9698 GCA_050014115.1 Candidatus Sulfotelmatobacter sp.
GCGCGTCGGCATTCACTTCAAAGCGGACGCTGCCATGTTCCCTCACCAGATTAATCATGCCGCCTTCGCGCAGAAACGACTCATCCTCTCCCACCGAAAGCACGCCCACCTGCGCCAGACCCTCAATCGCAGCCTGCGTATGCTTGCGCCCAGATGCGCGAAAGAAGACGATGTGACAGGCCTTCATCTCCGCATCCGAGCTCACCGCTTTCACCACCACCATATGGGTGCCGGCCATTTTTCCGGCGACCGTGGCCTTCAACACGTTGATGAACTCTTCTCCCCCGCCGCTCACTCCAATCACCAGCGGCGACGGCCCCTCCGGCAATGCGAAGCGTGGCCACTCCCCCAGTTTTGCGAAATTCAGCAGGTATGCCGCTTTCACCTGGTCTTCCGGCGCACTTTGTGGCGGCTCCGCCGCCAGTGCGTGAAAGGCCAAAAGATACAGCGCCAGCAAAGCAAAACTAATCTCCAGCACAGCCCGCGCCGCCGAGCGCCCCCGCTTTTCGTCTTTGCCCGAGAAATGCATCCTGACCGTTAGAACCTGCCTGTGAGTTTGATCCGGAAGTTTCTTCCGTTCTGTTGAATGGCATCTTCCGGGTCCTCGGGACGGCCCGGGTCAAAATACTTCTTGTTAAAAACGTTGTAAACGCTGCCCGAGAGGTCCAGGTGCTTCCCCAGCGCGTGTCCCAGCAACGTGAAATTGAGCACGGAAAATCCGCTCACCGTGTTTCCCGCCAAAGTCTGCGCCGAGCTGGTGTACTGCGCGTCCAGGCTTGCGAACAACCGCGGCCGCACTAGCCGCTGCTGTACAGGAATGCTCACGTCGAGCTTGCCCAGGTGCCGCGGAGAGTTGCTCAGAATCTCTTGGTTGTTGGGCTCCTCCGCATCGACGAAACTGTAGCTCGCCCGCCCTTTGATACCGCACGCCATTTGGCCGTCCAACTCGATCTCCACGCCGGCGGCAACCGCTTGACCGGAGTTTTGATACTGCACCTGGCCGTTGCTCTCGGTCACCGGCGAGATCAGATCGCTGATCGAGTTGCGGAAAGCGCTGCCCGACAGCGTGAAATGTTTTCCCAGCTCCTGCTCCACCACGCCTTCGACACTGCGGATCTTCTCCGGCCCCAGTTGCAGGTTGTCGTCGTAAAAGGACCCGAAGTCCGGCGTGAGTTCATAGGGCTCGGGAGCCCGGAACGCTGTTCCGTAAAGCAACTTCAAAGTGGTTGGGCGGAAAAGATGGTAGATCAGCCCCAATCGCGGATTCGTGGTCCCGCCAAAATTCGAGTAGTGATCGTAGCGAACCCCGGCACTCAAAGTCAGGTCGTGCCTGATCGCGAACTCGTCCTGCCCATAGAAGGCCAAGATCAGCGAGCTTGCGGGGTCCGATGTGAACACGTTGTCAATGTAGTTCCCCTGGTCCTGTCGCGCGTTGTTTGTGATCTCCGTGCCCACCGTGATTTTGTGTTGATCGAATAGGATTCCGCTCAATTTCGCCTCGCCATCCCACCAGTTCCCCCGGAACGAAAATGTGTCCACCGTGGTCGGGTCGTCGGCTATCCCGGTGGGGAACACAACCGGCCCTTGCAGCCGGTCTTGGTCATAGGAAGTTCGCGCCGTCAGGTCCCACTTCTCCGTGATGGAATGCCGGTAACTCAGATCGAGGTATTGATGGTAGTCAAGGTTCCGCGTGCGAGGATCGTTGAACACGGCGCCGAAATATCCCGTCGGCACTCCCCGGTCGCGCGCGCTGAACAACCCCTGCAGCGTGAATCCCGCAAAGCTGATCGTAGCCAGAATGTGCTGAAAGCTTTCGAAGTCCGTGTTTCGCGTAACCCCGTAATTGGTCGCTGGGCTGTCGAACTGAGGAAAAAACAGAGTCTGTCCCTGGCTATTGTAGAACGTGCCGGAGAGCAGCATGTCGACCCCTTTGTACTCGCCGCCATAACTGGCCCGCCCCTGGTACGTGCCATAGCTGCCGGGCGCAAACGACACTTCCACGCCCTTCAGTCGCGGCGCCTTGATGGTGACCACGTTGATCACAGCAAGAAACGCCTGCGCGCCGTAGAGCGAAGAACTCGGTCCGCGGATAATCTCCACCCGCTCGATCAGGTCCACATCTACCAGAAACTCCGGGCCGATCATGGCCATGCCCAGAACGTTGTCGTTGATGCGGTGGCCGTCGATCAACACCAGAACCCGGCTGTTCCAGTCGCCCAGGCGTCCGAACCCGCGCACCCCAACGAAGGTGTAATCCCGATCGTAGGTAATGTAAAACCCGCGCACACTCTCCAGGATCTCGGCGAGCGTGCGGTAGCCATATTTCTGGATCTCGTCGGCCGAAATCACGGTCACCGAAGCGGGAGCGTCGCTGGTGCTCTGCAATCGTTTCGAGGCGCCATAGACCTGAATGTGTCCCAGCTCTTCCAGACTGGCATTCCCCAGGTCTTTCGTTTCAGCCGTGGTCGTTGCCACCCTGGTTTGGTCCTGGCCGCCATCCTTCGGACTGTCCTGAGCGCCTGCGGGGAGCACAAATAGTTGCACAAACAGAAGAAAACAAAGCAGAATTAACCGGACACAGCTTAGGCTCGTAGACGCGGGAACGCGCCGCCTCACGGCCGCCCCAGCTCCAGCCCCTGGACGACGACCCGCAAAAAATCGAACCCGGACCGTCCCGCCACTCATGCCGCCTCCCGAGAGCGTCCCCGCACAGGCCTTGGTCCACAGCCCGGCGCGCACGCCCTCTACGGTCACTTTCGGCAGCCCGCAGTTCTTCTTCAGTAGCTTTGGTTACGTTGGAGTCAAATCAGGCGAGGTCAAAACTAACGTCTGTCCCTCTAATAGCTTGTCATCCTGAGCGGAGTCTGGCGATACGCGAAGCGAATCGCCAGACGGAGTCGAAGGACCTGCTATCCGTCTGCGGTGCCACGGGCGACGCGAGGAGTTCCCTCGATGCCCTCGGGGTGAGTAAAACTGCAAGTCCCCGTCATCCGGAGAGTCGCGGAGATTTCATCACTGCGGATACGACGCCCTCCGAGGCGCTGTATAGTGGCCAGCATGTCGGCAGCGATAGTCATACGCCGCGCCCAGCCTGGGGAGAACGACTCGGTGCACGCGCTCGTGCAGGCCATCGCAGATGAGACTTTTGCCTACCTGTTCGCGCCTTCTCAAGTGCCGATCGGAGAGGCCAACTGGCTCTCGGCTTGGCTGGCACTTTCAGGAGAAGAAATTGTGGGTGTGACCATGACGCAGAATGAATGGGTCAGCGATTTGTGGGTTCGCTCGGACAGCCGCAGGATTGGCGTCGGTGGGGAGCTGCTGGCATATGCCGAACGTGAAATAAGCAGCCGTGGACATGACACGCTTCGCCTTCGAGTGGTCAAGTCGAATACCCGGGCCGTCAAGTTCTATCAAAAACACGGCTGGAAAGTTCAGCGTGAATTTCCGCATGAGAAGTTCGGCCACACGATGTACGAAATGACCAAATCGAGCCACGTGCCGCTATCGTGAGGTTGTGAAACAAAAATTTAAAGGGGATCCACCCCCCCGGGGGATCCCCTTCCTGCTCAGAATGCCAACCATTCAGGCCCTCCCCCCCAAGGGACGACCCAACAGTGTGCAACCGCTGTTCTGAGAATAATTCCCGTCCTCGAGCCAGATGTTGTGCGGTCCGAATCCAGCTCCAGGCCTTGCAACAGTTCACGCAACATGGAAGTGCGCCAGCCATCCCGGTTATCTCACTTCATCGTGAATTTTTTTGTTATCATGGCGCGCGATCAAACGAGTCAGATCCAGCAGGCCGCGAACGTGATCGCGGCGCAGGGGCAAATCGTCGTAGAGTAAAATCCAGGATGTTCCGCATGCGGGTTCTGTGGCGTGGTTTCGTGCTCCGTTTTGTTCTCCTCGCGGTGATCGTCTGGCTGGGTTCATCCCTTCCTGCTCATTCTGGCGCCGGCAATCCGTCTCTAGCGCCGTATCAGTCTCAGTCTGAGTTACCTGAACATTTGAAAGGCAGGGAGTCGGCCCAGGGCACGATCGCTCCCGGTCGGTCCCATGTCTATGTAATCGACCTCGCCGCAGGCCAATACCTCCACCTCGAAGTCGAACTGGAGCGGATCGATCTCATCGTCCGTCTGCTCTCGCCCGAAGGCGCGGAATTGGAGCAGAGGGAGAATCTGGTGGAGAACTCCTCGATCCCTCTGTCATTCGTGGCCCCGGCCGACGGCGCCTACCGCATCGAGATTCGGCAGGCGAAAGAGCCGGATGGGAAAGATGAAGCGGGCAAGAGCTCCCAGCCCAAGACTTATACGATCCAAGTGGATCAGCTCCGCCCCTCGGAACCAGATGACCAGAAGCGCATCGCTGCCGAGCATGCCGACAGTGCAGGCGACAAGTTGCGCGTCGAGGGCACAGGACCGTCGCGGCACCGGGCAGTAATCCAATATGAAGCCGCGCTGGCTTTATGGACTGATCTGGCAGACCAGCCCAGGCAAGCCGACACGCTTTCGAGTATCGGCCGCGTTTACTATGACTTGGGAGACATCAACCACTCTTTGGAATTCTGGAACCGCGAGCTGACCGTGCGTCACGCCTTGGGACATCCCGGCGACGAAGGCAATGTGCTGGGCAGCATTGCCACCGCGTACAGCCGCCTCGGCGACCGCCAGAAGGCGCTCGAATACTTCAGCCAGTCGCTCGAAAAGCTGCGAGCCGCCGGTGACAAGGCCAACGAGGGCACTGCGCTTTCGAGCATCGGAAACACCTACTTCGGGCTGGGGCAAGTCCGCAAGGCGCTCGAATACTACGATCAGGCCCTGACGCTGCAGCACGGCGTAGGCAGCCCATCCGCCGAAGGAGCCACCCTCGGCAACATGGGGATCGCCTATTCCGCCCTGGGCCAGCCGCAGAAGGCGCTCGATTACTCGCGCCAGGCGCTGCAACTGGCGTTAGCTGCGGGCGACCTGGATGGGCAGGCCGCGACGCTAACCGCAATCGCTTCTTTATATTGGCAGTTGGGCGACTGGGATCACGCCCTGGAAAACCAGAAAAGTGCGGTCGAGTTAACGAGAAAGTCTGGAAATCACACTTTCGAGGCAATGATCCTCAATAATATGGGGACCACGTACCGCGGCCTCGGCGACCTCGATTCTGCCCTGAAGTGCCACGAGCAAGCGCTTCCGATTCTGCATGATGTGGGCCTTCCGAACGAAGCGACCGCACTGCAAAACATTGGCCACGTGTATCGCGACAAAGGAGAGTTTCAAAAGGCGATCGATTATTACCAACAAGCGCTGAAGCTCTACCAGGCGCGAGGCAACCGACGGGCCATCGCGCAGGATCTCGCGGATACCGGCGAGGCCAGTCTTTTACTCGGCCAGACTGGCCCGGCTCTGGAATATTGGGGCCAGGCGTTGCCGTTGGCGCATGCCAGCGGCGACCGCATTCTCGAAGCCAGTGTTCTCACGGGCATGGCGCGGGCTCATATTCAAGAAGGCAAGCTGGATGGCAAGTTTGATGACGCGCAGACTTCGCTCGATTCCGCTCTGGCCATGACCGAAAGTCTGCGCACCGCTTGGGTTGGCGCGGATCTGCGCGCTTCTTATTCTTCCACGGTGCGCGACCGTTACCAGCTGCAGATTGAATTGCTGATGCTGCAACATCATGATTCGCAAGCCTTTGAGGCGAGCGAGCGGGCCCGCGCCCGCAGCCTGCTCGAATTATTGAGCGAAAGCCACGCGGATATCCGCCAAGGAGTGGATTCTGCGCTGCTTGCGCAGGAGCAATCGCTCGAAACCGATTTGCGCCTCAAATCGGAGCAGCGAATCCGAAGCCAGAATACGGCGTTAGACAAAGATATTGAAGGACTTACGGTTCAATATCGCGAAGTGGAAGCGCAGATTCGCACCCGCAGCCCGCGCTACGCCGCGCTGACTCAGCCACAACCCCTGACTTTGGATGAGATTCAGAAGCAGATTCTTGATCCGGAGACGCTGCTGCTCGAGTATTCGCTGGGGGAAGATCGCAGTTTTCTGTGGGCTGTGACCTCTAACTCCTTCCATACCTATGAATTGCCGGCGCGGGCGAAGCTGGAAACTGCTGCGCGACTGGCTTACGCACAGATGAGCACCAGCCACGCTGGCGGCGAGGGCATGCAGGGGGCTGCGCTTGCGCTCAGCCGCACGCTGCTCGGGCCGGTTGCTGCTGAATTGGGGAAGAAACGGCTGGTGGTGGTCGCGGAGGGGGCTTTGCAGTACATTCCGTTTGCCGCGCTGCATACGCCTGCGAGTGGCACTGCGGGGAATCCGGGGGTGCCTTTGGTTGCCGATCACGAGATCGTCAGTCTGCCTTCGGCTTCGACTGTGGCGTTGCTGCGGCGTGAAACTGAAGGGCGCGCGCCCGCGGTGAAGCTTGCTGTGGTGCTGGCGGATCCTGTTTTCAGCAAGGATGACCCTCGGGTTGCGCAATCTAGCGGCGGCGAAGTTTCCAGGAATCAGAAAGCCTCGGATCACAAAACTTCTAACCCGGTTTCTGAATCCGCGTCGAACGCGGATGACCTGGAACGCGCTGAGCTTTCTGAGCGGTCGGCAAAAGAGTCGGGGCTTCCGGGATTCGATCGGCTGCGCGCCAGCCGGCGCGAGGCGGAGACGATTGTCGAGCTGGCGGGAAAGAACAACGCTGTCGAGGAGTTGGATTTTGATTCCAGCCGGGAGACTGCCACCAGCGATGCACTGGGCCAATACCGCATCATTCACATTGCCACGCACGGATTGTTGAACAGCCGCAATCCGGAATTGTCCGGGCTGGTGTTCTCTCTGGTCGACCGGCAGGGAAATCCGCAGAACGGATTTCTGGAAGCGCAGGATATCTACAACCTGAAGCTGGGAGCTGATCTGGTGGTGTTGAGCGCGTGCCAGACGGCGCTGGGCAAGGAGATTCGCGGCGAGGGGCTAGTGGGGCTGACTCGCGCCTTCATGTACGCGGGCGTGCCGCGCGTGGTCGCGAGCTTGTGGAAGGTGCCCGACCAGGCGACCACCGAACTGATGCAGAAGTTTTATCGTGGAATTCTTCAGCAAGGGCTGCAACCGGCCGCCGCTTTGCGCGCCGCGCAGTTTTCCATGTGGAAAGAACCGCGGCGCAGCGCGCCCTATTATTGGGCGGGATTCACGCTGCAGGGAGACTGGAAGTAACCCGGGGTCATGGTGGAAGCGGCGCATTCCGGCGAACTGGTGGCACGCATCCTGGCCGGGGAGAAGGCTGCCGAAAGCGAACTGGTGCAACGCTACAGCCGGGGCGTGTCGATTATCCTCAATCGCGCCACCGGGGACCAGTCGCTGTCTGAAGATCTTTCCCAGGAGACATTTCAGCTGACGCTCGAAAAGATTCGGGGCGGAGAGGTGCGCGAGCCGGAAAGGCTTTCCGGGTTCATTTGCAGCCTGGCGCGGAACCTGGCGACGGACCATTACCGGCGCTCACGGCGGTCAGAGCAGGTGGACGATCCGGAAGCGGTAGAGATGATCGCGGCGACCGCTCCCAGCCAGTTGGATCGCGTGTTGCAAGCGGAAAAATCGAAGCGGGTGCGGCAATTGCTGAGTGAGCTCTCCGACCGGGATCGCGAGATTCTGCGGCGGTTTTATATTGAGGAGGAAGACAAGGAGCGGATTTGCGCTGACCTGAAGCTGAGCAGCCTGCATTTCAATCGGGTGCTGCATCGGGCGCGGGAACGGTATCGGGAGTTGTACCGGAAGATGGAATCGTGAGTGGCGGCTGCCGGGAAGATTCCGGTCGAGCTTTGCTCGGACCGGGACAGCCGAGGCGGCTGTCGCCACATGAGCATCTTGGCGACTCGGTGGGATAGTTGAGGCCTGAAATGCACTTTCCATGTGAACACTGACGATGGATCACGACTACATCAACGAGCACGGCGTGGTTTCGCTTTATGTGGCGGGAAAGCTTCCGCCCGAGGAGCGCGCCGGGTTCGAGGCACACTTTGTGGATTGCCGGCAATGTCTCGAACAGATTGAGGTCACGGCGGAGTTGCGCGAGGGGCTGCGGCAGGTGGCGAAAGAGGATGCGGCGCGGCCGGGGGCTGCCGGGCCTGACGTTGCCCGGGCAGGGGTGGGCCCGCAGATTGCGCCCGCGCTTTGGATGAGTTCCTTCAGGCGGTCCGGACTTCTGGCTTACGCCGTGGTGGTCGTGGTCGGGCTGGGCGCGATTTTCTTTGTGGACGCCCGGTACCGACGTTCCGAAGTGGCCGAGGCTCGCCGAACTTCGGACGATTGGGAGCGCCGCTATGCCGAGGAGCGGCAGGCTCGGGAGAACCTGGAAAGGCAACAGGGGCAGGCTGCCGACAAAACTGGAATCCAGAACTCTGATGGAGGCCCGCTGGTCGCTAATTTACAGCCGGCTCCTCTGTTCTTTCTGAATGTCACGCGGGGGGCGGAGGAAGGTTCGGCGCCAGCGAACCGGGTTGCGGTTTCGCCGGCGACGCCGTTCATCGCGCTTTCGCTGGAGCTTGAAAAAGATCCGGCGTTCCGGAGCTATCGCGTGCGGCTGAGCGATGCTGCGGGGCGCGTCGTCTGGTCTGCTGAGAACATCCCGTCGCCCGCTTCGGACGCGATTGCTATTACCCTGCCCTCCCGCTTGCTGAGTAAGGGCAACTATTCGGTTGCGCTCGACGGGCTTACTGCCGGCGGGCGGTTTCTTCCTGCGGCACACTTCACGTTTCAGGCATCCCTGCAGAAATAAGTTGGGGCTCGGCGGCGTTTTTGCTGCCGGCTTTTCAGAAGGCGCCGGTCGGGCTGCGCCCGGACCGGGACAGCCGAGGCGGCTGTCGCCACATGAGCATAACCGGAGGTCATATTTTGTTTTGACATTGTAAAAATTTTGCAAAAGATTACATTTTTCTTCTTGCAGTCGGTCAACGGGGCGTTGTAGTATCCGCTGCGGTCGGGTGGTATGACCGCAGCGAAAAAGTTGTGGGGTTTGGTTCCTCGTCGAATAAGGGGTTCCGGCCCTCGGAGTTTTTTGTAGGATTCGGCTTTGCGCCTCTCGTTGTTGTTGTTAAGACAGTTTGTTTCGTGAGAGAGATAACAATCTGCTTGAGGAGCCGGCATGTCCACGTTGACGCGGTTTCGTCCTGGTCGCCTGTCGTTTTCAACTTCCTTCCTAACCGCCGCCCTGGTTCTGGTGTTTCTGGTATTGAGCGCCAGCCAGCCGGCCAGCGCCCTCCCGGCATTCGCCAGGAAATATGGCCTCCGTTGCTCGGCCTGTCATGAATCCTGGCCGATGTTGAACTACTTTGGCCAGAAGTTCAAAGACAACGGTTACCAGCTGATGAATGACCGCGACGCCCCGATCTGGCAGAATCCGGGGTATTGGCCGGTCACGTTCCGCATCACGCCGATCTGGCACCGGGTGAGCGCGGGCAAGGTGGAGGTGGACACTTACGCGGACGGGAACCCGACGGGCTCCACGATCCAGCGGGTCACGAGTTCTGGCTTCGACCTGAGCGGACTCGACTTCCACACGGCCGGAACGCTCGAGAAGAACATCTCGTTCTATTTGCTTCCGTCTTCGGATTCGACCGGCGCGTTTCACTTTGAGCAGGTCTTTGTGCGCCTGGATAACATTTTTCATAGCCCCTGGTTCAACATCAAGCTGGGCAGGTTCGAGCTGGACAACCTGCTTTCCGAGAAGCG
>JBEKDY010000171.1:0-19915 GCA_050014115.1 Candidatus Sulfotelmatobacter sp.
TGTATAAGAAAGAGGGAGTGAATCCGGCGGGCGGATGCTTGCCGATGCTGATTCAGTTTCCGTTTCTGATTGCGTATTACCGGATGCTGGGGACGGCGCTGGATTTGCGGCATGCGCACTGGCTGTGGATTCCGGACTTGTCGGCGAAGGATCCGTACCTGGTGCTGCCGATTCTGATGGTGATCAGCATGTTCGCGATGCAGCGGATTACGCCGCAGCCGGCGGGGATGGATCCGGCGCAGCAGAAGATGATGACGTGGATGATGCCGCTGATGATGGGAATCTTCTTCTTTAACTTTGCGTCGGGGTTGAGTCTGTATTACGCGGAAAGCAATTTGATTCAGATGGCGCAGCAGGCGGTGATGAACAAGACGAAGCTGGGGCGCGACATGCGGGAGATGCTGGAGAAGCGGGCGCGGAAGAAAGATAAGTGAAGCTCTCAGCTGCTAGCTTCTAGCTACTAGCTACTAGCTTCTAGCTAACCCGGAATGGCTAACTTGGCAGGAATGGCTTCGGGCGAACTCGATAACTCGGAAAATGATGGCAAGCTACGATTTCCGGCTTCGACGTGAGGCGCGCCTTCAATTTGTAATCACCTTGCGAGACAATCTCTTATTGCTAGACAATCTCTTAAGCTCGATGCACGAGCTAGAAGCTAGGAGCTAGAAGCTAGTGGCTATCCCCGACAAACTCGCTGCTGCTAATAAGATTAACGAATTCCTTCGTGCGGTGATTACGCATGGGGGATTGCGAATTAAGTATCGGATTACGGTGGACCCGCCGCTGCCGGAGAATCGCGACTGGGAGCGGCCGGAGATTTTGGTGGACCTGGCGGGGCCGGACTCCGCGCTGCTGCTGGACCGGGGCGGAGAGTTGCTGCGGGCACTGGAATTGCTGGCGATGGAGATTCTGCGGTTGCCTTCCGGGGAGCACGAGAAGATTTCGTTTGACTGCCAGAACCAGCGGTCGCTGCGGCTGGAAGAACTGCGGATGCTGGCTACGGTTGCGGCGGAGAAGGTACGGCAGACTGGGGCGCCTTACCAGTTTGCGCCGATGTCTTCGCGGGAGCGGCGGATGGTGCATCTTGCACTACGCGAGCACACTGATCTGCGGACGGAGAGCGATGGGGAGGGGCCGCGGCGGTCGGTGGTGGTGTATCCGGCGGATTACAAGCCGGCTGCGGGGAAGACGGGGCGCAGGACGGTGCCGTAGGTGCTGGTGGAGTGATGTCGGACCGGGTTGGAAATAAACTCCTGTTCCCGGAAATCCTCACCCGCGAAAGTCAAAATCCCACCCACGGTCCGTGGGTTTTAGAATGAGGCGTCTTTTCGCGGTCAGGCAACCTATTTCGTGTTCCTCGGCTCGGAATTCTCCAGGAGGTCTCTATGTCCCGCTCTGGGTACGTCCTCTGCGTCGCTCTCTTAGCCGTTGCCGCCTCGATCACGTTCGCCTGCGGCGCTGGCAGCCAGCCGGCTCGCATCATTCAATCCCTCAGCGTGAGTCCTGGGTCGGCTGATGCGAAGGACTATCCCAACGGAGAAGTGGCGTTTGTTGCCACCGGTATTTACAACGCGGTTCCGGTGAAGGTCACTCCGCTGCAATCCACTTGGGCGGTCGTGAACCAGGACGGGGATCAAACATCCGACGTTTTGATCAACGCCAATGGGGTCGCGCATTGCGCCGCGGGAGCTTCCGGCGTCTATAACGTTGGGGGCTGGGTTGCGATCACGCCGCCTCCGGCGGGAACTTGTAATGTGAGCAGCGCGTACGGCAATCCTTGCGGTGATTCCGTGCTGGGCATCGCGCAGTTGACCTGTCCTTGAGCATAGCTGCGAGCGAACATTGAAATGTGTTAGTGGGTCGATTCAAAGGCTTTAACCACTAAGGACACAAGGGCACACGAAGGAATCCCACCAGTAAAGGCGTTCATGATGCCTCGCGGTTCTTCTCGGTGGGCGATTTTTCTTTGATGTCGAGCTGACCCATTACCCGAACTGGGGTGTACTTGTTAGAGCCCCTTCTGGCAAGATAGATCGCTTGATCTTCACTGTTCAGTTCAGCATCTCAGTTCAATCCCACGAGGATTCCATGCATCTCGCTCGCCAGGCTGCAATTCTGTTCCCCTTTCTGTTTGTCCTGCTGACTTTGGTGGCCGCTGGGCAAACCTCATCTTCATCTTCACCGCTGGTTTATCCCCAAGCACGGCGCGGGGGCCAGGTGGATGATTATCACGGGACCAAAGTGGCGGATCCGTATCGCTGGCTGGAGGATACGGACTCGGCGGAGACTCATGCGTGGGTTGAGGCGGAGAACAAGGTGACGTTCGGCTATCTCGACCAAATCCCGTATCGCCCGGCGATTCACGAACGCTTGACGAAGTTGTGGAACTACGAGCGGTTTGGAGTTCCGGAGCAGGAAGGCGGGCGATATTTTTACGACCACAATACGGGCCTGCAGAACCAGAGCGTGCTGCTGGTGGCGGAGTCACTTAGCGCGGAGCCGCGCGTGTTGCTTGACCCAAACACGTTGTCTGCCGACGGCACGGTGGCGCTCTCGGGGCATGCGATTTCTGACGATGGCAAGCTGATGGCTTACGGGATTGCGGCTTCGGGCTCGGACTGGAACGAGTGGCACGTGCGCGACGTCGACAGCGGCAGGGATCTTCCCGATGTCCTCCATTGGGTGAAATTTTCTGGGGCGTCCTGGACGAAGGATGACAAGGGTTTTTTCTACAGCCGCTACGATGAGCCGAAGGGCGGCGCGAGTCTGCGCGACGCCAATTATTTTCACAAGCTTTATTACCATCGCCTGGGCACGCAGCAATCGGAAGATAAGCTCGTCTATGAGCGGCCTGACAACAAGGAAATGGGCTTCGGGGGTACGGTAACCGACGATGGCCACTATCTGATCATTCAGGTGTGGCAAGGGACGTCGCCGAAGAGCCGCATCTATTACAAGGACCTTACGCAGCCCGATGGGCAAGTGGTGCGGCTGCTCGACGACTTCGACGCGGCTTATACCTTTATTGATAATGACGGTCCGGTTTTCTGGTTCAGGACCGATCTCGATGCGCCGCGAGGGCGCGTGCTGGCCATTGATATCCGGCATCCGGAGCGCGGGAACTGGAAGACGGTGATTCCGCAGGGCGCGGACAAGTTGGAAGCGGTGGGAGTGGTGAACAATTCGTTTCTTGCCGGGTATCTGAAGGACGCGCGGACTGAAGTTCGCGTCTACGACCTGGATGGGAAGTTCGTGCGCAACGTGGATCTGCCGGGGATTGGCACGGCGGACGGCTTCGGCGGCAAGCGCACGGACAAAGAGACGTTTTACGCCTTCACCAGTTTTGTGTCTCCGGCCACGATTTATCGTTACGACCCGGTGGCGGGCAAGAGCGCAATCTTCCGGCAGCCCAAGGTCGACTTCGACCCCAGCCTCTACGAAACCAAGCAGGTGTTTTACAAGAGCAAAGATGGCACGCGCGTGCCCATGTTCCTGACTTATAAAAAGGGACTGAAGCTGGACGGGCAGAATCCCACACTGCTTTACGCCTACGGTGGATTCGATATCTCGCTGACACCGGAGTTCCGGGTGGCCAATCTGGTGTGGCTGGAAATGGGCGGGGTTTATGCGCAGGCGAATTTGCGGGGCGGCGGCGAATATGGCGAAGAGTGGCACCTGGCAGGGACCAAGCTGCATAAGCAGAACGTGTTTGACGATTTTATTGCGGCGGCCGAGTGGCTGATCGCGAACAAATATACTTCGACGCCGAAGCTGGCAATTTCAGGACGCAGCAACGGCGGGCTGCTGATTGGAGCTTGCGAGACGCAGCGTCCGGACCTTTTCGGCGCGACTCTGCCTGGCGTGGGCGTGATGGATATGCTGCGGTTTCACAAGTTCACGATTGGCTGGGCGTGGACTTCGGATTACGGATCGTCGGACAATCCGGAAGAGTTCAAGGCGCTGTATGCGTATTCGCCGCTGCACAATCTCAAGCCGGGGACGAAATATCCGCCGACGTTTATTGTTACGGCCGATCACGATGACCGCGTGGTGCCGGGGCACAGCTTCAAGTTTGCGGCTACGATGCAGGCGGATCAAGCGGGCGCAGCTCCGGTGCTGATTCGGGTGGAGACGAAAGCGGGGCACGGAGGGGGGAAACCGATTTCGAAACAGATTGATGAGGTGGGGGACGAGTGGTCGTTTGTGGCGTGGAATCTGGGGATGAAGGTGGAACTGCGGTAGGAAGGCTGGTCGAATCCGCTGCCGACGACCAACAAAATGGAATCAGGCTCTCGAGATCTTACAAGCCTGCCCATTGGCACTTTTGAACCGCGCTGACGTGGTTTTGGGCGCTATGGCCTGGTTTCAACAGTTACGGCACCAGAATCGTCGGTTCCCGAGCAGCGGTACTTGCTCTCGCCGCATTACGCGGGCGCATCGCAGGCCAATCTAGAAAAATGCTGGGCAAGAAAGCCGCAAGCACGATGGCGAGCCAGAACACCGCTTCGCCCGCTGAGGGGTTTAGCCGAACGGCTGGCACGAATAGGGATACCGTTCGGCCAACGGTAAAAACCATGGCAAAGGGATAGCTGCGTATCATCCATCGGCGGTGCAAGGCGATGTTGCCAATGCGAACACAGTAGAGTGCGATGGAAGTGCTTACCACCCAGCCCAGAGACTGCGTGCAGTTTGCTGCGACCACTGAAAACGGCTTCGGAATTTTCAAAGCTACGACCACCGCGAACGGGGCTGAAATGAAGACGCTCGTCACGTACGCATATCCAAGTAAGCGATGCATCCACAGGTGGCGCGCGCGCAGGCGATTCGAGAACTGAAAAGCTGCAAGGCCCATCGCCAGTATTCCGAATACGCCATGAACAGGCAGGTACCACTTCGCGGGAGCATAGTGCTGCGCGATGGGTGACGTGGGGTCAAGGATCCGCGCGTTCTTTTCATACGTTGCAAAGATTGTCAACGCGAAGAAGACCAGGAAAAGCACTAGCTTAGCTGTGGATCGCGATGTGCCGGCAGGTGCGGTTGTAGCAGGCATCACTCAGGAGAGAATCGAGAGAGCGTATCGCAGTGCCGGAAAGCAAGTCAATCGCGGGCATCGCGCTGTAACTGTTGTAATATCGCCATTTCCCTCATTGACCTGCGGTCAAAACGCGAAATGGTCTGTTCACGACAGTTATGAAATCGGGTTGGGGTCATCGCTCCAGTTTTCAGTTGCGGCAGGTGTTTTTTGTTCTCGGCGAGCCTGAGTTACTGCCCATCGATCGTCAAGTGGATCTCTTTCATTTCCTTAATTTCCGTGATCACAATCGCATGCGTCCCTGTCCGCTCAAATACGGTTCCGCTGGCCCGCACGTATTTGCCGACGAATGGCATCAGTTCCTGCCGCTGATCCGTGTCGGGCATTTTGTCGGAGATGGGAAAATACAAGTGACCATCCTGGGTCAGAATTACGAGCGGCGAACCACCTCTCACGCATTCCCTCACGCATTTGAGGCTTAGGTTAGTCGCAGTTCCATCCAGGTTCTGAATGGGACAGGCAACATCCCGAACCAAGCCCTCGATTGTTGCTTTCGAAGCATTCGCCCGGTCGCCTGCCATAGAAGTGTTCTGCGGAGAGTGAGACGCCGCCAGGACCGAGACTATCCCGCAGCCTGCAAGCAAGAAAACGCTCAAGAATCGGCTCATCAGTTCTCCTTTTCATTGGGCATTGCACACCCTGCAGTGAGCGTCGTCAAGATGCAGGATTTGCAATCCCGCCTGGTCGAATGGCGAAGGTCGCCACATTAGCTCATTGAGCTGGGCGCTGCGTGGACTGGTGGCGCTGGCAGGGACGAGGGCGTCCGCCCCTCCATTTATTTTCCTTCGTCGGCGGAGGGGCCATAGATTGAGGGGACTTGGACTCCGGTTAGACGGAGATAGACTCCCAGCTGGGCGCGGTGGTGGATGATGTGATTCATCATCATTCGGCGGATGGCGCTTTGGCGGGTGCCGCTGAAGATTTTTCTTTCGCCCATCGAGAGCGTCCAGTTCTTGTTCCATTCTTCGTCGCTGGTTGCAGCGATGGCGGCCCGCACCTCGGCTACTTTCTTGTCGAATATTTCCAGGACATGCTTCTGCGATTGCGCGACCAGCGGTTTGTAGTCGGCGGGGCGGGAGGCGGCGAAGTCTAGCTTGTCGGTGGTCAGGGCTGGGATTCCGAAGCCCGGGAGCTCGGCCAAGTGGCCTGCCAGGCGGCCCAGCAGCATGGATTTTTCGTGCGGCTTCCAGGTTAGCTTGTCTTCGGGGATGCGTTCGAGGGTGCGGCGGGTGCTGGCCATTTCTGCGTCGAATTCCGGGAGCAGGGTTTCGCTGAGGGACATTTTTCCTCCGAGTGATGCAGTCTGGTGGGTTTGGATGTTTCGGCGGGGGGCATGGCTTCGTTAAGTTTCGTGGAATGGGAAATTCTGATTTTCTTGGAGGGATTTCCCACTTGGGCGTTTCGGAGGTGGGGGCGATAGTGTTGCATGCTGACTGCTGGCTGGGCGGATGATCGGATGGGTCCACTATTACTTTTGTGGTTCGTGGGGTTCGAGGCTGCGGGAGTTTCCACTTTGAGCGGCTTGCGGCATGCGAGCAGGCGGTGAGTGATGGGGGACGGGCCGGTTTCTCCCACCGGTTTATTATTTTGATTCGTGCTGCGGATGGTTCCGGTGGGGCAGAAACTACTACGACAAAAGCGACCTCAAGGCCGCAAGCGGGAATTCTTAATGGTTCCTGGGCGGCACGGCTGAAGCCGTGACCTTCCCAAACTCATTCGTGAGTTCGTTGCGAGCCCGGTGAAAAGCTAACGTCCTGCTGCGGCTGCGGACGCGGTGGGCTTCGCGGCTTCAAGCTTCGTGCCGGCTGGCTTCATGGATTCGATTCTGGCCAGGACGGTTTCGAGGCTGGCGCCGGTGTCGGTGCAGGCGTCTACGTAGGGATGGCGGCTGCCGTCGGCGTGCATGACCAGGACGCTGGTCTGCTGGCTGGCCTTTTTTACCATGTAGGGCAGGTGATGACGGTCGTTGCGAGTCAGGGTTGGGCCGAGGACGACGAGGTCGAACGGTCCCTTGCTTAGAGCCTGCTCGACGGCTTTGCGGCCGGCAGCCTGCTGGACGGTGTGTCCGGCTTTTTCGATGTGGGCGGCTTGGCCGGACAGGATTTCTGGGTCGCCTTCGCCGTAGAGAATCTTCAACCTTGCTGACTTCGCCATAAAGTGGTTTCCCTCTGTTCCCGTGTGGCCGGGAATCTCAGTTCACGGGGGGGCGGGTGAGTACGTCACTAAAGACCAGCGAACGTTCGACTGGTGTGAGGGAAAAACCAATCAACCACAAAGGACACAAAGTATCACGAAGGGAAGCCAACTTCGGGAGGGGCTGACCGTGGCTGCAAATTCCCTTTTCCCTGATACACTTCCGGGACTACACTGCTGCGCGGAGGGTTTGCGCCATGTTCGCTCGTATCGTGACCCGATGTATTGTCATAACGTTTTTGTGTTCTCCGGTTCTTTTTGCGCAGAGCGGCAACGCGCCCACGTCGACGACCACTTGCTACCTGGATGATGGGCGGCAGATTTATGTTCGCTACAATCCGGTGACGACCAAGGAGAAGATTACTAACGGGAAGGCGTGGGCTCCGGGCGGGGCGCCGATGACTTTGTTTACCGAGGCGCCGCTCACGCTGGGGACGTCGGCGATTCCGATTGGGGCTTATACGGTGTATCCGATTCCGGGGAAAGAGCACTGGATGCTGGCGGTTAACAAGAACGTGACCGCGGGGGCGGCCTACGACGAGAAGAGCGATCTGGCGCGCGTGCAGATGGAAACGGACCAGGTGCAGCAGCCGGCCGAGGCGCTGGAGGTGGCATTTGCCCATGTGGGTCCGCGATGTACGCTGCGGGTTTTGTTTGGGAAGAGCGCTTCATTTGCGGATTTTACGGCGAAGTAGGGGTGGAAAGTTAGGCCGGTGATGGTGCACGCGGACAGCAGATTCCTCGACTTCGCAAGATCATCCTCGTTGCGGATGATCTTTCTTCGATCGGAATGACAAGGCTCAGGATCGTGCGCCAACTTCTTCCATTCCTTCTTGCTGCCGTTGCTTTGGCCCAGACTGAGCCGCGGGTGCAGCTTTCACATACTACGGAAAGCTTGCGCGGGGTTAGTGCGGTTTCGCGGAGGGTAGCTTGGGCCTCGGGGACGCACGGGACTTATCTTCGTACGACGGACACGGGGGCGCACTGGGAAGCGGCGCAGGTGCCGGGGGCGGAGACACTGGATTTTCGCGGGGTGGTGGCGTTTTCGGCGGACGAGGCGTTTCTGATGTCCGCGGGGCCGGGGGAGCTCTCGAGGATCTACCACACTGGTGACGGCGGCCAGCACTGGGCGCTGCAATTCAGGAATACCAATCCTAAAGGCTTCTTTGATTCGATTGCGTTCTGGGATCCTACGCATGGCATTGTGCTGGGCGATCCCATCGCGGACGAGACGGGGAAGCTGCACTTTGAAATTCTGCTGACCGATGACGGGCAGATCTGGCATTCGCTTCCTGGCAGCCAGCTTCCGGCCGCGATTGAAGGCGAGGGGGCGTTTGCGGCGTCGAATACGTGCGTTGCGATTCTGCCGACGCGGTTGAGCAATGGGCCCCCGCCGCGTGATCCGTTTAAGCCTGACAAGGCTGCGCAGCCGAAGAGTGTGAAGGTGGTGGGCGCGCCTGACTCGAACATCTGGTTCGCTACGGGCGGCCCAGCGGCTCGCGTGTTTCATTCCGGCGACCGTGGGGCGACGTGGCAGGTGGTTGAGACGCCGATCATGCATGGTCCGGCTTCGGCGGGGATTTTTTCCATTGCGTTTCGCGATGCGCTTCACGGGATGATTGCCGGGGGCGACTACCAGCATCCGAACCAGGACGGGCCTAATCTGGCGTCGACTTCCGACGGCGGAAAGACCTGGGAGTTGTCGCCGCTGCGGCCGCTGGCTTATTTCTCGGCGGTGGCTTATGACCGCAATGATAAGGGAACAGAGCGCGTGTTTATTGTGGGGGCGGACTTTGTGTTTGATTTTCGGCCGCCTCGGGATCCGCAGCGGGTGAGCTCTTCGAAGAAAGTGGCGCTGAAGTTTAACGCGGTTAGCGCGGTGCCGAAGGGGGGAGCGATTGTGGTGGGGCCTGGTGGGGTGGTCATTCGCTTGCCGTGAGCGGCGAAATTAGAGCGTAGGGCTTTTCATCACAGAGGAACAGAGAAAACCTTTGAAATCTGCAGAAACAAATTTCCACGCGAGGATTTTCCCAGTGGTTGCATCGTAAAACTCGGCGAAGGGAGAGAAGCAAACCTCAGAGGCTAAAGCCCGCATCTTTGACTGGCTCTTTACGGCACGACTGAAGTCGTGCCCTTCCCAAATCCGTTTTTGAGATGACTGCGACTTTTAGATCTTGGGTTTCTCTGTGGCTCTGTGTCTCCGTGGTGAGATGACTTTGTGGATAGATGGGCGATGGTTGCGCCCGGCTTCGCCCAGGCTTGGACAGCCGAGGCGGCTGTCGCTACATCAGCTTTGACTGACCTTCTTCGCGGTGACTAAAGTGCTATCTGCGTATCGTCCTTCCTGTTCTTTTCAATCCTTCCATCATCGACGAAGATTAGTAGTTAGATTAGAAAATCCTTAACGTTCCCCCGGAGCGAGATCTCTGTGATGAAACATTTTCTTGCCATGTTTGTTTTTGGTTGCGTTGGTGCGGTTGCATCGGCGCAAACGCAAGCTGCTGCCCCTGCTGCTCCTGTTGGCGCCGCGGCGACTGCGACCACTGCGCCGGCTACAACTGCGGCGCCTACACCGGAGGACACTACCACTGTTTCCCGCACAACGAAGGCGGTGCATTACCGGCTACAGGGCGGGAGCGCGAAGGTGGATTTTCAGGGGACGGATCTGTTGCAGCGGGCTTCGGGCGAGGCTCGGATCGAAGGGAAGAAAACGAATTTCCAGATTGAGGCCAAGTTTCAGAACCTGGAAGACGCGACCAAGTTCGGGCTGGAATATTTGACGTATGTGTTGTGGGCGGTTTCGCCGCAGGGGCGTCCGGTGAATCTGGGTGAGGTGACGCTGGAACACGGCAACGCTCACGTGAAGGCGTTCACCGATCTGCAGGCGTTTGGACTGATCGTGACGGCCGAGCCTTATTTCGCGGTGACGCAGCCGGGGAACATGGTGGTGATGGAGAGTTCGTCGCTGAACGGAGGGGGGAGTGGAGGCGGGAGCGAGAATATCGAGGCGAAGTACGAACTGGCTCCGCGTGGAACTTATTCCTCGACCAACACGCATATTGAGGACGCGATTTTCGGGATTGATTCGAAGACTCCGCTGGAATTGTTTGAGGCGCGGAACGCGGTTCGGATCGCGAAGAACGCTTCGGCCGACAAGTATGCGGCGTTTATTTTTTCGAAGGCCGGGCAGCAGATGATGCACGCGGAGGAAGTCTACCGGCAGAAACAGAACCGAGCCACGGTGGAAGCGGCAGCTAAAGAGGCTGTGGAGACGGCGGAAGAAGCGCGGCTGATGGCGGTGAAGAAAAAAGCGGAAGACGAAGCGGCCGGCGAGGCTGCGGCGCGCGAAGCCAAGGCACGAGCCGATGCGGACGCGGAAGCCAAGCGGCGCAACGATGCGGAGATTGCCCGGGCGCAGGCGGAAGAGGCGCGAGCGGCGGCGGAACAAGCCAAGGCCGAAGCGGAGAAGATGAAGCAGGAAGCTCTGGCCGCGGCGCAGGAAGCGCAGGCTGCGAAAGAAGCGGCCGAGAAGGCGCAGGCGGAAGCTGTGGCGCAGCAGCAGGTTCTGGCCGCGGAGGCTGACAAGGCGAAGGCGTCGGCCGCGCAGTCGGAGAATCTGCGGCAGCAGGCGGAGAAAGAAAAACAGGAACTGCGGGCGCGACTGCTGCAGCAACTCAACAGCGTGTTGGCTACGCGCGACAGCGCACGCGGGCTGATTGCCAACATGTCGGATGTGCTGTTCCGCAGCGGGAGCGTCGAGCTTTTGCCGGCGGCGCGCGAGCGGCTGGCTAAGGTTTCCGGAATCGTGCTGGCGTATCCGAGCCTGCACGTTTCAATCGAGGGGCACACGGACAGCGTGGGAAGCGACGAATACAATCAGGATCTTTCCGAGCGGCGGGCGCAGTCGGTGCGCGATTATTTTGTTCGCGGCGGGATTCCCGAGGGGGCCGTGGATGCGCGCGGGTTTGGGAAAGCGGAGCCGGTTGCGTCGAATGAGACGGCCGAAGGGCGGCAGCAAAACCGGCGCGTGGAGTTGGTGCTTTCCGGGGATGCCATCGGGAATGCGGCGGAGGTTACGCCGGCGGCTTACACGACGACACATCCATGAGCGTTTGTGGTGATCCGCGGGGAAATCGTGCCGTCCTTACAGGACTTGTTCGAACTTGCCCATGCCTACCCGGCACTTCCGTGCCGGGCTTTCACATGCCGCCCTTTCGGGGCTCTTAACGGAACATCTCCGGAAGGCCATACGCTTACGTTCGAGGCTGGTTGAAAACGGCTCTTGTCGCGGGCCCGAAAAAGCTTTAGTCTTAATGAACCGTCATTTGTATGTTTACCCCCCACCCCAATCTGAGCGACAAGGTCAACGGCGTCATCATCCAATCGGAGATCGAAGGGGGCGTGTTCCTGCACGATCTGCCGCCATCGACAGTGCTTGAAATTCAGACGATGCACCATTGCTACCGGGCCGTGCTTTTGGGCGGCAACGACGCGATGATATCCGGGCATCCTGAGTTTTGTCCTGAGCCGGTCCTGGTTGCGATTGCGGGCTCGACTTGGGGCGGGTCGATGCTGAAGCTGCAGTTTGTGGGGCGGGGCATGCATCTGGAGTTTCATCACCCGGAATATCCAACGCCGATCGTTACCTCCGCGATTCAGGACATTCGCGATTACCAGTCGCCACCGGCTGTGCAGGTGGAGACCTGGCCTACGAATACGGGCATCGCTTAATTCCGCTCTGCAGTTAGCAATTAGCCGTTTCGGGGCGGTGCTGGTGCTCCCGTTCCTTTCTTCTTGCGTCCGTTTGAAACTCAGGCAATACCAAAATCTGCGACGGTGTCGCGTGCCGTCCTCACCCTTCGACTTCGCCCAGGGCAGGCTTTCTCGCAAAGGACGCGAGGAATGGGGCAGCCTCGGTTCGAAACTGGGGCTAGCCTTCATGCTTCCACGTTGACTTACTTCGCATCAGCTACTAACATTCCCGCCATCGCCTGCTGGGGCACAGACTCTTAGCGGCACGAGGCGGAACTGAATTGAGCTTGAAGATCTCCAGTCGCGAGAGCCATCATGTCGCCATCCTCGACATCAGTGGGCGCATTGTTTTTGGGGATGAGACTACGCAGCTGCGCGACGCGGTGGCCGGACTCGTCCGTGAGGAGAAGAAGAAAATCCTGCTTAATCTTGCCGAGGTGAGCTACATCGACAGTTCCGGGGTGGGGGAGCTGGTGAGCAGCTTTATTTCTGTGAAGAAGAATGGCGGGGAGCTCAAGCTGGTGAACCTCACTCAGAAAGTGCACGACGTACTCCACGTCGCGAAGCTTTACACCGTTTTTGATATCAAGGACGATGAGTTCACGGCGGTGAAATCGTTCGATTACTTCTTCGCTAAGTAGGGCGCGCGGCTACCGCATTAATTTCCTCTCACACGAAAGTTGCGCGTCTTTGGTCGGCAGCCAGATGACGCGTAACGTTGACACTGGGGCTAACCAAGTAGGAAACTCTTAGCGGAGCCGAGGCTGTTCTCTGTGCCGAAGTCCCACGTAATGTTCTCCCCCGAACAGTAAGAACCCCGGGCGTGTTCCCTCAGAGCCGGATCAAGCTGGGTGGCCGCCCTTGCGGTGGCTTCCGTGAGCCAGTGGCAGTGGCCCCGATTTTCTGGGAAGACCGACCGAAACTGGCTTAAGACGCAATGGCTGCTACTTCGGAACTTAAAAAAGAGGCTCCGGGTCAAGGTTCAGAATCGCGCTTCTGGGGCGGGGCGCCCACGCTGCTGTGTGCGGTGGTGGGTGGGCAGGTGCTGTGGCTGGCAGCGACTTCGCCGGGCAAGTGGGGGGAAGTGGGTTCGTCTGGCTTTCAGCTGCTGGCAGCCCTGCTGGCGGCTGCGGCGTGCTGGCAGGCCAGCCGCCGATCGCGTTATTTCGCCGCCATTTTCTGGCGCCTCTCGGCCGCCACGTTCGCGCTGTGGTCCTGCGGAGCGGTGCTCCACGGCTACCACACACTGAGTTCGGCCGTTTCTGACGAGAACCAGATTGGCGTTTTTCTCCTCAGCTACCTGTGTACCGCGCCGATGTTCATCGGCTCGGTACTGACTGGACACACAGATGAGGAATCCAAAATTCACTGGGACCTGGTGCTCGACGCCACGCAGATTCTGATCCTGGTTCTCGCCATCCATCTGATGCTGGTGGATATCCCCGCCATGAGTGTCGGGGAGCACCGCACCGCGCTGGTGGGGTTGCGACTGCAGGACTATTGGCGCGTGGCGCTGGCGATTGCGCTGGGTGCGAGGGCCCTGCTGGACGAGTCGCCCGCGACCCGGCGTCTGATCAAGCCCATCGCCATAGCGATGACGGTGTTTGCCCTGGGCAGCTGGATCGGAAACGATCTGCAGGTTTTCACCGCCTGGCGCGGCGCCCGCTGGTTCGATCTGGCGTGGACGATTTCGTTTGGCATAGTCGCATTCTCGGCGAGCGCGTGGCAATCCCCTGCCGGAGCTTCATGGGACCGCAAACCCGTCAAAGTGGAAGGCGTTTTCCTCTTTTATTTACCTTCGATCGCGCTGCCCATTTTGCTGTTGTCGATGTACGGCAATATCCAGTTTGAGCAGATCGTGGTCGGCTTGGGCGCGATGATGTTATCGATTTTCTGTTTCAGCCTGCGGCTGTTCATCGCGCAAAAACAGCAGCGGCAGACCATGGAAGCCCGGCTGGCTTCCGAATCGCGCTACCGGAATTTGTTTGAGCGAAATATGGCGGGGCTTTATATCAGCAGCCTGGAAGGTCAAATCCTCGACTGCAACCCGGCGTTTTGCGATATTTTCGGGTACACGCGCGACGAGCTTCTGCAGTTGCCGGCCTCCGATCTCTACGAGGGCGGAAGCCAGGAACGCAGCGATCTGCTTGCCGATCTGCAACAGAACGGCGCCAAGCGCGGGGTGGAGCACTGCTACCAGCGCAAGGATGGCAGCAGGGTCAACACCATCGAAAACTATTCGGTCACCACAGATGAGAAGGGACGGCGGGTTCTGGAAGGCGCCATGCTTGACGTTACCGAGCTTCGTTCGGTGGCGCAGCAATTGCAGCAGGCGCAGAAAATGGAATCCGTTGGTCAGCTGGCGGGCGGCGTCGCACATGACTTCAACAATCTGCTCACGGTGATGCGCGGCTACAGCGACCTGCAACTGGAGAAGACGGCACCGAACGATCCAATCCATGGTTACGCGGAGCAGATCAACGCCGCCGCCGATCGCGCCGCCGCACTCACGCGCCAGCTTCTGGCGTTCAGCCGGCAGCAAGTGATGCAAGCGCGGGTGGTGAATCTCAACTCTCTTCTCCGCGATTTCGAAAAACTTCTGCGACGCCTGATCGGCGAAGATATTGAAATGCGCCCCGTCCTGGCCGACGACCTGGGCTACGTGAAAGTCGATCCCGGCCAGATGGAACAGGTGATCATGAACCTGGTCACAAATGCGCGGGATGCCATGCCGGAAGGGGGCACGCTCACTCTCGAAACGTCTAACATCTCGCTGGACGGGCTTTTTCTGGACCGCCATCCTTATGTTGTTCCCGGTCCCTACGTCCGGCTGGCCATCAGCGACACGGGCAGCGGCATGGACGCGGAAACCCGGAAGCGGGTGTTCGATCCGTTCTTCACGACCAAGGATGTAGGCAAGGGCACGGGCCTGGGCCTTTCCACCAGCTACGGCATCGTCAAACAAAGTCAGGGATACATTGAGGTCTACAGCGAAGTGGGGCACGGCTCGACGTTTGTGATTTATCTGCCGCGCCTCGGTCCCGGGGCGCAGCCGCTGCCCGCCGAAAAGGCGCAGCCAGCGCGGCGCGGCAACGAAACGATTCTGCTGGTCGAGGATGACCGGCAGGTGCGTGCGCTGGCCCAGTCGATTCTTGAGTCTTACGGCTACACAGTGCTCGCGGTCGAGGATCCCAGCCAGACCGAAGCCCTCTGCGAGCGGCATGCAAATTCCATCAAGCTGCTGCTCGCCGACATGATCCTGCCTAAGATGAATGGGCGCGAAGTGGCCCGGCGGGTGGTGACCCGCATTCCGGATATCCGCGTGCTTTATATGTCCGGATTCCCCACGCACAACATCGTGAACCAGGGGATTCTGGAACCGGGCATCTTTTTTCTGCAAAAGCCGTTCACCGCAGTCGCCCTGGCTGCGAAGATTCGCGAAGTGCTCGACCAGCCCGCCAGCGCACGGGCGTAGGGCGGCCCGGGAAATTCTGAGTTAGTGCGGAATTAATCAGTAGGAAGCAGAGCGCTAGACATTCTCTAGACATTCTTCCAGCCGACAGTAAGACCCACCCTTCGACTCCGCTCAGGGCAGGCTTTCTCGCGCAAAAACGCGCGAGCAATGGGGCACCCGGCAACCGGGTTTCACACAATGTTGGAATGAATGGAAATCCTGACGCTTGACACTCGAGAACGAGGGAAAGAAAACTAATTGGCGCCGAAGTTGAGAACTACTTCTTCTTCGGTTTGGTTGGGGCCGGGAGCATAGCGCCAGGCTTTCACGGCCTTTACGGCATTCTCAACCAGGATGGGGTTTCCGCCCTTCACTTCCACTGCCACGACGCTGCCGTTCGGAAGCACGATCGCGGTAAGGCGGACCAGCCCTTCAATGTGCATGCTTTTCAGCGTCGGAGGGTAAACCGGCTTGACGTCGGATATCACCTTGCGGCCAGTCTTCGTGGATTTCTGCGCCAGCGAAGCGGGAACGAACGCGGCCGTCAGGCAGAGCACGAGCGCGAGAGCCGGCAATGCCAGACTCCTCAGCATGTTTCCCGCGGGTTGAGAACCAAGATGACGCAAGGCAAACCGATGGCGAACGCCTGACCCGATTGAATCCCAGCACCCACCGTATGCCATGGAGCGCGTGCCGGTAAGATTACCAAGGTGTCTTGGAGGTTACAGAAGTGCTTTTTGAGGTCCTGTACTTTCGGGAGGTGCCTGGGACCAAGGTCAGGAGCTTACTACGAGAGCTCTTAACCGCACAGGACGCGAAGACGAAACTGCTACCTAAATGCTCCTATCTAAGATGAGAACCAACTTAGTGACGAGCCCCGTAGCGGGCTCTTCTCCCACTTGCCACAGAGTATTGGCAGAGCCGGCGAGTTTCTCAGCAACACGCCGCGGTCAAATCAGCACCGAGAGCCACTATTACTTTCTTGATTCCGTGGAGTTCGGGTTCGATTCCGGGCTCCGGCGGATGGATTAAAACCACACGGGCGAGGCGGTCGTGGCCACCTGAGTGGTGGTGGACCCCTGGCCACAGTTAGCGGAGCTTTTCGTATTCTGCTTTCGCTTGCTGGAGGATGGGGACGTCTGGGTCCGCGTCTTTCCAGAGGGCGAGGAAGTCCTGATACGCGGCTCTAGCCTTGGCTGAGTCCCCGGTCATGGCGTAGGCACGACCCAGGCCCAGCTTGGCTAGAGAATGCACGGGAAATGATGAATCGATCCCGCGGTGATCGATGATCTTCTGAAATTCAGCGGCAGCCTGGATCGCTTCCTCAGGAGCCTTGCGCTGCAAGTCAATCAACGCGCGTACGGAGGGAATGCTGACCTGATGCAACAGAGTGTCGGCGGGAAAACGATGATCCAATTCGTCGGTGATGGCTTGGGGGGTGCTCGTGTCTCCTGTCATGGCTAGCGCGATGGCCGCCGGCCCAAGGTTCCTGCGGGCTCGCGCCAGCGCCGAGCTGGACGCGGCCAGTTCCCGAGCCTTCGCGGCGTTTCCCACCTCGGCCTGCGTGAGTGCCGACCGCGCCTGCGTATCCGCTGTAGTTCCCTTGAACCCTGCACGTTCTGACACCTGGGTGGAGCGTTGCATGAGGTCGGCGGCTTTTTTCATCTGTCCGTGCGCAGCGGCGGCGTAGGCTGCCCAGTTAAGCATGTAGTACTCGCTGGACTTTCCTTCCGACCACTTCATTTCTCGCTGCATCCCGTCGGCATCATTGTTTAAGAAGGCAGCGTCGAACAGCAGCGCGTGTACGAAATAGTTGTCCGCTTTCATATCAACCGACTGTTGCAACACGGCGCGCGCTTCCTCCAGACGGTTCATCGCCATGTAACTGATCGCGGCGTGCACGTAGCCGAAAGGAGACACCGGTTCCAGGCGCTTGCACTCGTTGGCCATCTGCAGGGCCTTGTCAAACTGCCCGTAATAAGCGTCGGCCAACACCGCCAGGTTTCCGAACGCCGTGGAGTCGTTGGGATAGGCCTTGGCAGCGAGTTCCAGGGTTTCCCTTTCCTTCTCGAGATCGCCGGTTGCCGAATAATAATGGCCGGCGATATAGAAACCTTCCCGCTCGCTCACACGCTCGCGCAGGTCGAAGGCTTTCTTGGCGACTTCAACGGATCGATCTTCTTCGCCGAGATTGCTGTAAACGGCCGCCAGGCGCGCGTAAGCCATGGCAAAATTCGGGTCGAGTTCAATGGCACGTTGGAACAGCGGCATGGATTCGGCTTCGCCGCCGCCGTTGCGCATCTCGTCGGCGGCGGCGTAGGCCTTCAACGCTTCCAGCGAAGATGTGGTTGCGTCGGTGACGGGAGTGTCGAACTTCTGAATCGAGGCCAGCGACTCGCCCAGCTTTCCGCGGAGGCTCGATGCGGCTTTGCCCACCGCCGCCAGCACTGCTTCTTTGCTCGTTGCTGTGACCTGCTCGCGGGCGAGCGAGTCGCCGGTGCGGCAGTTCACGGCGTCGAGCGCGACCACGTATTGGCTGCCGAGCGCCGCAATCGAGCCGCCCAGCATGGCTTTGACGTTCTCGCGCTCACAAATTTCCCGCGCCACGCTGCCGGTCACGCGCTCGTCCGCGCTGCGTCCCATAAACTGTAGGGCTTTCCGGATGGTGCGATCGGGCACGATGTTGAGATACGGCGATTGCTCGAGTTGCACCGCGAGCGCTTGTTTCAGAGTTCCGTCGAACACCGGGTCGCCGGTGGTGTTCACAAAATCCTGCAGCAGGATGGAATCTTTTTCCGTCAACCGTTGCATGGAACGTGATCGCCAGTACAATCCGCCGATGGCCAGTGCCGCTATGAGAAGTGCTGCTCCCACGAGAATCCAGGTTAGTCGAGCCCTGGGTGAGCGCGAGGCGATGTCTTCGTGGAGGCGACTCGCCCGCTCTGCCGACACCTGAGCGGATGCTTGCGAGGAAACCGCCGCGGCGGTCCGGCCTGAGCTTTGTGCGCCGGAAGTTTGTCCGCTGGAACCCGCAAGCGCCCCTTGCCCAGAGCCCGAGCCGCGACTCTCCGCCGGCTCTTCTGCCACGATCCTCTTTCCCGAATCTGTATCGCGCTTCAGCCGCTGCAACTCCGCGCGCATCTCCGAGGCGTGCTGATAGCGCAGGTCGCGGTCTTTCTCCAGAGCGCGATTGATAATACGTTCGAGCTCCGGCGGAACGTCCGGGTTCAATCGCGCGGGCGACGCTGGGGCACGGTCTAGAATCGCGTTAAAAATCAGCGCGGAAGTGTCCCCGCGGAAAGGCAACGCCCCGGTCGCCATTTCGTAGAGCACGGCTCCAAACGAGAACAGATCGCTGCGCGCGTCGAGTTCTTTACCCTTGGCCTGTTCCGGCGACATGTAGGCGACTGTACCCAGCGTAGTGCCGGGACTGGTCAGGTGCTGCTCGTCCATGGTGGGCAGCGACGAGCCCGCCTCGTTGCCGGCGCGTCCGGCTCCCGAGACCTTCGCCAGTCCGAAATCCAGAACTTTCGCGTGACCGCGCTTGGTGACAAAAAGGTTGGCCGGCTTGATGTCGCGGTGCACGATGCCTTCGGCGTGCGCAGCGTCGAGCGCGTCCGCGATCTCGATGCCCAGGGCCAGCAACTTTTCGAGTTCCATGGGACGGCCGCCGATCAGGTGTTTCAGCGTCGCGCCGTCCAGAAACTCCATGGCGATGAAGGTCTGTCCGCCCTGCTCGTCGATCTCATAGATGGTGCAGATGTTCGGGTGGTTCAGCGCGGACGCGGCTTGGGCCTCTCGCTGAAACCGGCTCAATGCTTGCGGATTCTTCGCGACTTCGTCGGGCAGGAATTTCAACGCGACGAAGCGGTGCAGCTTGACATCCTCGGCCTTGTAGACCACACCCATCCCGCCGCCGCCGAGAACTTCAATGATGCGGTAGTGCGAAATGTTCTGACCGATCATGAGCGGCGCGCAGGGAGCAGAGGAAGCGAACCCACATGGTAGGGGCGGTACCGCGCTAAGTCAAACTAGACAAGTCAAACTGGGCAATCGAGGCATGAAGGTCACACACTTCTGGGTTGCGAACCAGGGGTTGGTGATCGAGCGCGCGAATTTCTGCACAGTATGCGCGGCAGTTACATTCACGGCACTTGACAGGCGGACAGATTCGAGTTCTGAATAGTCGTTCGCGCGAAAATCGCGTCGCAAGTTTTCCACACAGCCAAAAAATTTGTGCTAGTATGCGGGTCTGTTCCTGCTTTCAAAAATTCTTTTTCATTTCGGCAAGGGCGCGAGACGAAACGGGCTCTTTTCCGCAGTAGACAAGGTTTTCAGCCAGCCGGCTCATTAACGGTGGTAGAAGAAACAGGCGCTCACCAGCCGCCAGGAGCGCCATGGCGGGCATTTCATATATGTCAGTT
>JBEKDY010000172.1:0-9585 GCA_050014115.1 Candidatus Sulfotelmatobacter sp.
GAGGCCTTGCGAGTCAAGCATGGCGTTGACGTTCTCCATGCCGATGCGATCGATGAGCACGTTGGTGGCGGAGTTGTCGCTGACGGCGACTGTCATGGTGGCAAGGTCCTGCAGCGTGAGGCGGGTGACGCCGGGAG
Organism: Candidatus Sulfotelmatobacter sp.; assembly: GCA_050014115.1. Taxonomy (GTDB): domain Bacteria; phylum Acidobacteriota; class Terriglobia; order Terriglobales; family Acidobacteriaceae; genus Sulfotelmatobacter. Next base: position 138 of record JBEKDY010000172.1, read on the forward strand.
TGAGGCCGCCCATGATGTTGCTGTCGGCCACCAAGTCGGACGCCTGCACGGTGTAGAGATCGGTGAGTTTGAGCTTGCCCTGCTGCGCCTGCCGGTAAAGCTCGGCGAGGACAGCGATCTTGATGGAACTGGCCTGGGCGAAGACTTCGTTTTCGTGGAGGAAGAACTGGTCTCCTGTGTTGAGATCTTCGATGGCGACGCCCATTACGCCGTCGAGATGCTGATCGATTTCGTGGATGTTCGCTTCGAGCTTCTGCCAGAGAGCTTGCTGCTTTTCTCGCGTGCCAGACGGAGGGTGCGCTGTTTGAGAATTCGGCGACTGGGCGAGGCATGATGATACAAGAACGAGGCAGCAGAGCAGATGTTTCACGCAAGGTCTCCTGAAATTCAGTGGCCAGGGGCCAGGGATCGGTGGCCAGGGATACTGGCGAGTGATTACTTCTTTTAGCCGTCAATCTTCGCTTCGCGCAATTGTTTTACGGCGCTCTCGCTGCTGACTGGCGAATAATACACTTCCTTGAACGTATAGGAGCGCGCTTTCGAGGTCACGACCGGAAGGATTTCGATGTGCCAGTGGTAGTCCTCGTCGAGCGTCTTCCAATAGCCGAGATTCTTTGAGGGGTGCATGCTGTTGGGCGAAGTGTGCAGCACCAGGTGGAAATTTTCGGTGATGGTTCGCACCCGCTGCAGAGTGCGGCGAAGCAGCGCTGCGAGGTTGGTGAGCACTGCTCCTCGAGCCAGGGCCGTGCGTTCGAAAGAAGCTTCGTGGGTGCGAGGGAGAATCCAGGTTTCGTAGGGAACGCGCGGAGCATAGGGACACAGGGCAACGTAGTCGCCGCGAGCTTCGAGCACGCGCAGGGCCTGGCGTTCTTCCTGGTTGAGGATGTCGCAGAATACGCAGCGTTCTTTGGCGACGAAATATTCGCGTCCGGCGCGCAGTTCGTAAAGCACGCGGCGCGGAACAAACAGCGTTGCGGTGATTTGCGAAGTGGGATGGCTGAACTCCTGCCCGGCGCTGGGACCGTAATCTTTGAAAAGACTGACGTATTTGATGCGCGGGTCGCGCTTGAGGTCGAAGATGCGCTCGGCGGCGACGCGCAGGAACTGTTCAATCTCTCCGTCGCTGGCATTCCAGAGATGGCGGTCGTGCTGCGGATTCTCGACGATCACTTCGTGAGCGCCCACGGAGCGCATGCGGTCGTAGAGGCCGTCACCACGGCGTCCGGGCTCGCCTTCGATGTGATAGAGAGGAGTGGGATGCACCACGGCGCGGGCCGACCAGCGAGCGCCGACTGCGCTGGGAACGGCAGAGATGACTTGCGGCGTATCTTTCGAATCGGCACAAAAGCGGCAGCCGGCTTCCTGCCGCGGACCGGCCTCCGTGGGATCGTCGCCGGTGATGACCCACGAGCGCGTGATGGGATCCTTGCGCAGCTCCATGCGATAAGAGAACACTGGGATCGAAGTGGAGTCAACTGTGATTTCCTGCCCAGCGCAATGAGAAATGACGCAGATGCCGGGCATCGAGCTTTGTTATAATCCGCGCCAAGCCCCGCCTCTTTGTCTTTATCGAGCTCATGACTCTGCCGATGACCGAGCCGTCCACTCCGCTAATGCGGCAGTATGCCGCAGTTAAGAAAGAGCATCCCACGGCGTTGCTGTTTTTTCGGCTGGGAGATTTCTACGAACTTTTTTTCGATGACGCGATTGTGGCGGCCAAGGAATTGCAGATCACGCTAACTTCGCGCAACAAGGAAAAAGGCATTGCGGTGCCGATGTGCGGCGTGCCGCATCACGCGGCCGAGAACTACATCGGGAAACTTATTCGCAAGGGCTTCAAGGTGGCGATTTGCGAGCAGGTGGAAGACGCGCGGCTGGCGAAGAAGCTGGTGCGACGCGAAGTGACGCGGGTGGTCACGCCGGGGACGGCGGCGGATTCTTCGCTGGGGGCGGAGGATAACAATTTCCTGGCGGCCATCGCTCAGGTCGGCGAGCGTGTGGGATTTGCGGCGCTCGACGTTTCGACGGGAGAGTTCCGGGCCACAGAATTCTCTGGCGAAGGGGCATTGCGGCGGGTGCAGGAAGAGCTGGAACAGTTGCGGCCGAAGGAACTGCTCTATGGGTCGGCGGCGCCGTTGTTTGAGACGAAGAGCAGCCGAGCTCTGCTGGGGCGAACCGGTGAAGCGCCCGTCCCCACGCAAGCAGTCGCGCCGCATGGGCCTCAGCCTCGAGCGGCTGGGGCGACTTGCACGGAGACTCCGCTAGATGACTGGGTGTTCGCGCCGGATCATGCGATTCCTTTGCTGGAAAACCATTTTGGGGTTTTGTCGCTGGAGGGATTTGGGCTTTCTGGACGCGCGGCTGCCGCGTCGGCGGCTGGAGCGATTCTTTATTACGTGCGTTCCACGCAGCGTGGATCGCTCGATCATGTGGACCGCATTGGCTGGTACGAGCGGCAAAACTGCCTGGTGCTGGATGCGGTTACGGTGCGAAATCTCGAATTGATCGAGCCGCTGTTTGCGGGGACGGATGCGGGCGTCACGTTATTTCGCGCGATCGATTCCACGGGCACACCCATGGGCAAGCGTTTGCTGCGGTCGTGGATGCTGCGGCCGGCGCTCGATCTGAGCGAGATTAACGCGCGGCTGGATGCGGTGGAAGCGGGCGTGAAGGCGACGGTGGTGCGGGAAGAGCTGCGCCGTGCTCTCGATGGAGTGCTTGACCTGGAGCGGCTCCTGAGCCGGGTGGCACTGGAGACTGCGAATCCGCGCGACGTTTTGGCGCTGGGGAATTCGTTGGGGAAACTTCCGGCGATCAAGGCAGCAGCGGGACGCGTGGCGTCACAGCGGCTCAAGGCGCTGCACGAATCACTCGATGACTTAAACGACCTGCGCGAACACGTTGAGAAGACGATTGTGCCGGAGCCTCCGCTCACCTTCACGGATGGTGGCGTGATCGCCGCGAGCGTGGACCGCGAACTCGACGATTTGCGGGAACTTTCGCGCAACAGCAAGCAGGTGCTGGCGCAGATCGAGCAGCGCGAACGCGGGCGTACCGGCATTGCTTCGCTTAAAGTTAAGTTTAATTCGATTTTTGGGTATTACATCGAGATTTCGAAGGCGAATCTGCATCTGGTGCCGCAGGATTACGACCGCAAGCAGACCCTGGTGAACGCTGAACGGTTTACTACTCCGGAGCTGAAGGAGTATGAGGCCAAGATTCTCGATGCGCAGGAAAAGATCGTCGAAATCGAGCGGCGGTTGTTTGCCACGTTGCGCACGGCGATTGCAGGCGAGGCCAAGCGGATTCGACAAACCGCGCTGGCGCTGGCTGAAGTCGATGTGCTGGCTTCTCTGGCCCATGTCGCCGCCTTACGAAATTATTGCCGGCCGCGGTTCGAGCCGGATGTTGCTGACAAAGCCGGGGAGTCTGGTGTTCTGGAAATTATTGAGGGCCGGCATCCGGTGATCGAGCAGCAGGAGTTGGCGGGCGGCAGCGACCGGTTTGTGCCCAATGATCTTTACCTCAACGCCAACTCTCACACCATTGTGTTGCTGACTGGGCCCAACATGGGTGGCAAGTCGACGTATCTGCGGCAGACGGCGCTGATTGTGATTCTGGCGCAGATGGGCTCGTTCGTTCCGGCGCGCTCGGCGCGGCTGGGCGTAGTGGATCGCGTGTTTACGCGCATCGGGGCCAGCGATAATCTCGCCCGGGGCCGCTCGACATTTATGGTGGAAATGACAGAGACGGCGGCAATCCTGCACACGGCGACGGCGCGGTCGCTGATTTTACTGGACGAAGTTGGACGCGGCACTTCTACTTACGACGGACTTGCGATTGCATGGGCTGCGATTGAATATCTGCATGCGCGGGTGCGGGCCAAGACTTTGTTCGCCACGCATTATTTCGAATTGACGGAACTGGCGCAGCAGCTTTCGGGAGTGAAGAACTATCACGTGTCGGTGAAGGAAACTGGTGGCGGGATTGTTTTTCTGCGCAAGGTTGAGCCGGGGGCTGCGGATCGCAGCTATGGCATTGAAGTCGCGAAGCTGGCGGGGTTACCGAATGAAGTGGTCGTGCGGGCGCGCGAGGTGCTGGCCGAACATGAGTCTGCCGAGCGCGAGGTGACAGGACATCTTTCTCCTGGGGCAACGCCTGCGCCGACGCAGCTCACGATTTTTACTCCGATTTCGCAGCCGGTGCTGGAGAAGTTGCGGGAAGTGGATTTGAACCGGCTCACGCCGCTAGAGGCGTTGAATCTGCTGGCGGAGTTGAAGAAGGAAATCTAGACAAAGAGTACGCTGAGGGAGACGATCCCGACGAATCGTTCGCTATCTCGAATGCCCGCTAAGACCAAGCCTTCAGGCCTCCAGACGATCGGCCAGCTTCTCATTGTCGGTTTCAACGGCACGGAGCTGACGGCGCGGCTCAGTTCCCTGCTTACGCGGTTGCAGCCGGCGGGGGTGATTCTGTTTGCGCGCAATATCAAGAGCGCGGAGCAGACCTGGGGGCTGCTGCGGGAATGCCGGAGGTGCGTTTCCACGCCTCTGTTCACTTGCGTCGATCTGGAAGGCGGAAGCGTCGATCGTTTTCGCGATGTGCTCGGACCTGCGCCTTCGGCGGCGGAGGTGTTCGCGACTGGAGACCGCAAACTTTTCCGCGCGCATGGTCGACTGATTGGTGAGAACTGCCGCGCCTTCGGCTTCAACATCGATTTCGCTCCGGTGCTCGACCTCGCGTTTGAGGCCTCAAGCAGCGTGATGGGCTCGCGAGCCGTTTCGGCGAATCCGCGGGAGGTGGCGGCGTATGCACACGAGTTCATCGCCGGATTACGCGCGGCGAACGTACTGGGATGCGGGAAGCACTTTCCGGGCCTCGGCGAAGGCAAGCTCGACAGTCACCACGAACTGCCGGTGATCGAGAAGACTTTGAAAAAACTTTGGGCTGAAGATTTGGTTCCGTATCGCACGCTGCGTCGACAGCTGCCACTTGTGATGATTTCACATGCGGCCTATCCGCAGGTGACGCACGATCGGACTCCGGCGTCTCTCTCGAAGATCTGGATTACGGATATCCTGCGCAAGCGCACTGGCTTTCGCAACCTGATCGTGTCGGATGACCTGGAGATGGGTGGTGTACTCTCGGCTGCGCCGGTTGGGCAGGCTGCAGTGGAACACATTCGTGCGGGCGGAGATCTGTGCCTGATCTGCCATCGGGAAGATTACATCACGCAAGCCTACGAGGAATTGGTAAGGGCGGCGGAACGCGATGTGAAGTTTGCGCGGCAGGTTGAAGACGCGGCCGCACGCGTGCTGGTATTCAAGAAGAAGTCGAGGAAAATGATGCGGGTGGGTAAACCGCCTTCCGCCGCGAGCGTGGGAAAGTTGTCGCGCAAGTTGTGGGAATTTGGCGAGCAGGTACGGCTGGAGAATATGAATCGCGAAGAGAATGCGCGATTGCGCGGATGACAAAGAAAAGCACGATTGTGGCCGGCGTGATGAGTGGTACTTCGGCGGATGGAATTAATGTTGCGTTGGTGCGGATTGCGGAGCCGGGCGGGTCGGGCTTACGCTCCGCGTCCCGCGAATCTGCCGGCAGACGCGGGCGCGTCGCCCGGGTCCACACGAGTGGTGCCCACGCAAACTTTGAGTTGCTGGGGCACGCGGAGTATTCGTATCCGAAGAAGGTTCGCGCGGCTGTGCTGGCTGCGATGAATGCGGCGCAGGCTTGCGTGGCGGACCTGGCACGGCTCAACTTTCTGCTGGGGGAACTTTATGCGGATGCGCTGTTGGCGACGCAGCGGAAGTTTCGAATCAAGGCTGCTCTGGTGGGCTGCCACGGGCAAACGCTTTACCATCAGGGCGAAGCCGCGCCGTACCTTGGGCGCAAGATGGCGGCGACCTGGCAGACGGGCGAGGGGGCGATTGTGGCTGCGCGTTTGGGTGTTCCGGTGGTTTCCGATTTTCGTCCCGCGGATATGGCTGCGGGCGGCAAGGGTGCGCCTCTGGTACCGTTTCTCGATTACTTACTGTTTCGCGACGCGCGCGTCGGGAGGATCGTTCAGAACATTGGCGGCATCGCCAACCTCACCGCGATTCCGGCGGGCGCCTCTCCTGGCAATGTGATTGCCTTCGATACTGGTCCGGGAAACATGGTGATCGACGCGGTTACGCAGCAGTTGTTTGGCCAGCCGTTCGATCGGAACGGGGAGATCGCAGCGTCTGGGGCTTGGATCGAGCCCGTCATCGCGAAGGTATTGCGGAGCGATTTTTTCCGGAGGAAGCCACCCAAAACCGCTGGACGCGAAGAATTCGGCCGCGAGTTCGTGGAGAACTTTCTGCGACTGTGCGGGAACGCCCGCGAGCGCGACGTAGTGGCCACTGCAACGGCTCTGACTGCGCGGTCGATTGCGTACGCCGTGCGCCGGTTGCTGCCACGACGTCCAAATGCACGGAAGCCTGCATTTAGTGAGATGGCCGTGTCGGGCGGCGGTGCGAAGAATGCACGGCTGATGGCGATACTATCGGGCGAGATGAGTAAGATGGGGTTGCGGTTGAAATTTTCCGACGAATTTGGGTTGCCCTCGGAGGCCAAGGAAGCTGTGGCATTCGCGATCCTGGCACATGAAACCTGGCACCGCCGGCCCTCGAATATGCCGTCGGCGACGGGCGCGAAGCGACCGGCAGTGTTGGGTAAAATCTCGTATCCTTGAGTAGTTCAACGATAAGCTTCCACCGATAATTCCACTCGATGCCTACTTACGTCGCGATGCTGCGGGGAATCAACCTCGGCCCTCACAAACGGGTCAGGATGGAGGCGCTGAGAAAATCGTTCGAGTCACTGGGACTCAAGAAAGTGCAGACTTACATCCAAAGCGGCAACGTGGTTTTCAAGGCCGGAACAATCTCTAATTCCTCTTTGCGCAAGAAGATCGAAGAGCAAATCACCAGCGATTTCGGATTTTTCTCGCTGGCGATTTTGCGATCGCAGGACGAACTCTGCAAGATCGTCAAAATGAACCCATTCCTCAAGCAGGCTGGCGTCAGTCCCGAGAAGCTCCACGTCATTTTTCTCTCTGAGAGTCCGGAAACTGACGTTCTGAAACAACTGGAAGTCCTCACCAAAGCGCCCGACGAATCCTGTTGCCTTGGTCAGCAAATTTATCTTCACTTGCCGAACGGATTTTCCCGTAGCAGCATGATGAACAATCCCATTGAGCGAAAATTCCTGGGCCAAGCGACGACCCGCAATTGGCGGACGGTGAACAATATTTACCAGATCTGCCTGGATTGCGAATGAACGTGAAAGGGGCGCCACGTCCGCGAATTACTGCCCAGCGAATTAACGCTCAACGAATTATTGCGCCGCTCTTCCTCGCGCTCGTTTGTTTCGCGGCTCTCGTCACTCTGCTTTCCTGTTCTGGCCATCCTGATCCCAATACGCTGGTGATGATTATCGAATCGAGCCCCACAAATCTTGATCCGCGAGTGGGACTGGACGCGCAATCGGAGCGCATCGACAACCTGATTTTCGACGATCTGCTGAGCCGGGGCGATGACCTGAACGTGGCTCCGGGCCTGGCCGAGCACTGGGAGATTCCAGATCCCCTGACCTATATTTTTCATTTGCATCGCGGCGTTAGGTTTCATGACGGGCGTTCGCTGACTTCGCGCGATGTGAAGTGGACGTTTGATTCCCTGCTCACTGGAAGAATTCGCAGCACGAAGACGGCCAACTACCGCTTTGTCGATCGCATTGATGCGCCGGATGATTTCACCGTGATTTTCCACTTGAAGGAACCGGAGGCGCCACTGCTGTGGAATCTTTCCGACGGCGCGATTGGCATCGTGCCCGCGGGCAGCGGCGATGAGATGACCCGCCATCCCATCGGGTCCGGACCGTTTAAGTTTGTGAGTGCGGAAACCGACAAAGAAGTCATCGTTGAACGCAACGACGATTACTGGGGCGAGGAACCGAAACTGACGCGCGTGCGCTTTGCCGTGGTACCCGAGGCGACCACAGAGGCTCTTGAATTGCGCAAAGGCAGCGGCGATGTTGGCATCAACTCGCTGACGCCCGATATGGTGCTCACGCTGTCCCACGAGCCGAACCTGGTTGTGGAACGCGACCGCGGAACAGAAGTGCAGTACCTGGGATTTAATTTGCGCGATCCTGTTTTGAGGGACGTGCGGGTTCGGCAGGCGGTGGCCTATGCACTCGACCGCAAGCCCATGATCGACTATTTATGGCGAGGACAGGCGCAGGAGGCACGCAGCGTTTTGCCGCCGCAGAGTTGGGCCTACAACCGCGACGTGCCGGCTTACGAGCACGACCCGGCGAAGGCGCGACAAGTGCTCGACGAGGCAGGTTATCCGTCCGTCAATGGAGTGCGGTTTCATCTCACGATGAAAACATCGACCAACGAAGGCACGCGGCTGATTGTGGCGGTGCTGCAACAACAATTACGGGAGGTTGGGATCGCGCTCGATATTCGCAGCTTCGAGCCGGCGACTTTTCTTTCCGACGTAATCCACGGAGCGTTTCAGCTTTACAGCCTGCGCTGGATCGGGGGCAACGAAGATCCTGACATATTCGAATATGTGTTCCACTCTGCGAAGTTTCCGCCGAATGGAGCCAACCGCGGCTACTACTCGAATCCGAAAGTGGATGCGCTGATTGACCGTGCGCGCCGCGAGGTCAATCCGGCGGTGCGCAAGCAGCTTTACGCCGAGGTGCAGCGCATTCTGGCTGAAGAGTTGCCCTACATCGATCTCTGGTATCTGGACAACGTGTTGGTGCACACGCGGCGGGTGCGGAATATAAAGATGAACCCGGCCGGAAATTATGATTTTCTGCGCACAGCGGAGTTGGCGCCGCTGAATGATTAACGAATCTGTTGAGACGCAGCTTGCTATGTTCCTTGTGTGTGGCGTTTCGAATGATGGCGGTAGAGACGTTGCAAGCAACGTCTCTACCGACAAGGGGGCGATCCGGCTCAACGAGCCGAAAATGCCGCGTGTTACCATCGAATTCTGTAACTCAACATGCGAATTCTTTTTATCGGCGACATCTTTGGCAGGCCGGGACGCGTGATTGTCAAAGACCGGCTGCCCGGCATCGTACGCGACCACGCGATCAATCTGATTGTTGCTAACGGAGAGAACTCCGCGGCTGGATTTGGCATTACTCCGGCGCTCGCCGAAGAGCTCTTTGAACTGAACATTGATGTCATCACGACTGGCAACCACGTCTGGGACAAGCGTGAGATCGTCGATTACTTCCAGATGGTCGAGGGCAACGGGCACGGGCCGGCGCGGCGACTTCTGCGTCCGGCGAATTATCCTTCGGACATGCCGGGGTGGGGCCTGTATCAAGGCCGCAAAGGTCAGGTGCCTTACGCGGTGATCAATCTGCAAGGGCGCATTTTTATGGCATCGAATGACGA
>JBEKDY010000173.1:0-9474 GCA_050014115.1 Candidatus Sulfotelmatobacter sp.
GTGTTGGCCACCGATTTCCGCGGCTATGGCCAGTCTGTGCCTGGCTCGCGAAGCGAAGACTGGAAGCACTATCCCGACGTGCTGGCCGCAGTTCGCTACCTGCACACCGCAGGTGCGAAATCTGTTTCCGTGGTCGGCGCGAGCATGGGAGGCGACGCTGCTGGCGATGCCGCGGCCGAGTCCAACCCGGGAGAAATCGATCGGATCATTTTTCTGGGGTCCGAAGGAGGCGATTCGCCCGAGCGGTTGAAAGGGCGAAAATTGTTCATCGTGACCCGCGACGACCGGAGTGGCGACGGTCCACGTCTGCCCGGAATCACCGAGAACTACCGCAAAGCTCCTGATCCTAAGAAGCTGGTCATTCTCGAAGGGTCAGCCCATGCTCAATTTATTTTCGAAACTGATCAAGGCCCGCGGCTCCTGCAAGAACTGCTGCAGTTTCTTTCAGAGCCATAGCTGTAAGTGCGAAAATCGCGCCTGATTTGTGATCGGCAGCGGCTCGAGGTTGATCTCGCGACTCTTAACTCTCATGACAGAAACTGACCGCACCATCGCGCTCCTCTTTCCCGGCCAGGGCTCGCAGTCCATCGGCATGGGCAAAGATTTATTCGACAAATATCCCATCGCCCGCCAGACTTTCGAAGAAGCCGACGACGCCCTCGGCTACAAACTTTCGCAACTCTGCTTCGAAGGACCAGAAGACCAGCTTCGCCTCACCGAGATCACGCAACCGGCAATTCTTACCGCTTCGGTCGCGGCTCTTCGTGTGCTCGAAACCCGCATCCCGAAGCCGTGCTACGTCGCAGGCCACAGCCTCGGCGAATATTCCGCCCACGTCTGCGCCGGAACCTTCGCCTTCGCCGACGCCGTTCGCACCGTTCGCAATCGCGGAAAGTATATGCAGGAAGCGGTCCCCGTCGGCGTCGGCGCCATGGCCGCAATCCTCGGCATGGACCTCGATAAAGTCACCGCGGTTTGTCGCGACGCCGCCGAGAATGAAGTCTGCGCCCCCGCCAACATCAACTCACCCGACCAGATCGTGATCTCCGGCAACACCGCCGCCGTCGAACGCGCCACCAAACTCGCCAACGAACGCGGCGCCAAGCGCGCTATTCTGCTGCCCGTGAGCGCGCCCTTCCATTGTTCACTGATGAAGCCCGCGCAAGACCGCCTGGAAGTCGACCTGAATGCATTGAAAATGCAGAAGCCCGGCTACCCCATCGCCTGCAACGTCGAGGCCGCTTTCGTCACCGACGAACTTCGCGCCCGCGACACTCTCGTCCGCCAGGTCACCGGCTCCGTCAAGTGGGAACAGTGCATGCGCCTGCTGATCGCCGAGCGCGTGGAAACATTCATCGAAGTCGGCCCCGGAAAAGTTCTCTGCGGCCTGATGCGCCAGATCGACCGTTCGAAGACGTGCCTGAACGTGGGAGACGAAACGTCGCTGACAAAAACGCTGGAAAACCTAGCCGCCTCTGCCTGAAGAACTCAGGTCTTTAATCGGTGGCCGAGCAGAAGGGAAAATCCAATGACTTCAAGCCTCACAACCAGAAGACAACTCTCTGTGCACCTTCTTTCGATCTTCACCGCCATCGGTTTGACAACAAGGGCCCGCGCTCTCACCCCGACAGCCTCTTCGCCCGCAGACAACGAAATTTCGCGCACCTGCGAATGCATTCACCAGGAAGTAGTATTCAAGGCGAGCCGCGCGCGTATCTACCAGGCCTTGACCGACCCGAAACAATTCAGCAAGATCACCGATTTCAGCATCCCCGGCGCCTCCACCACAATCAGCCCGGAAGTCGGCGGAGCATTCTCTCTCTTCGGCGGCGTGATCTCAGGCAGGCACATCGAGATGGTCCCCAATGAGCGGTTGGTCCAGGCGTGGCGCGCCGCAGACTGGGCGCCGGGCGTCTACTCGATCGCAAAATTCCAACTGAACGAATCGGGAGCCGGCACCAGCCTCGTCTTCGACCACACCGGATTCCCCCAAGGCAAAGCAGAAAGCCTGGCCGACGGATGGAAGTCCCACTACTGGGGACCTCTGCAAAAATATTTGTCGTGAAGACTGAGCGGAAGCTCTGCACGTTACGGCCAAAGGCAACGGTTCCAAGCCAAAAGCCAAGAGCTAAAAGCCAATAGCTAGATCGGCGAAAAACTCATCGTTTTATCCGACTTCTGCACCCACACCCGCGCCGGTTCCGTGCGGTCGTTCACCGTCATGTCAATGATCACGCCGCTTCCTCCACCCGGAGGCGACCCCGACGCATAAATCTTGTGTGACTTGATCCGCCCCCACTCCCCGCCTGGGCCCCAATCCTGATAAAAATCGTTGAACGAATATTTCTTCTGATACCGTTCCGGATGCTGCTTCCATTGCGGGTCCTGAAACCAGATGCCGTAGGCGGCTTCGTAATTCTGATTCTGCAAGGCATCAAAAAAAAGATTCGCCACGTGCTCTTCCGGCCAGAATCGAAACCACCAGCCCAGAAAAAGCACCAGCAAAACGAAAACGATGGCAGAGATAATAATCTTCCGTCGCTTCCGATCTCTTGTCGGATCGTATTCCTTCGCGTCCAGCAGCGTCATACCCCTCTAGCATAACGGACACACCCGCCCCATGAAAAGTTCCCGAAAAGAAAAAGAAAGGTACGCGGGGATTGTGTGGCATGGATGGTGTGGCACGGATGGTGTGGCGCGGGCACTCTTGCCCGCGAATGCCGCAGGCATAGACTTTCTCGTCTCCCTCGTCGGTCCCGGCCGTGAATCCGTCCCTACAGCGTTCTCTTGAACAACGGAATCGCAATCCCCAGCGTGACCGCGGCAAAGACCGAAAGAAAAATCATATCGCCCGACACCGCCGCCAGCGTCGTTTCCTTCAACAGCAGGCACTTGAAGCCATCCACCGCATAAGTGAACGGATCCACTCTCGCTATAGCTCGCAGCCACCGCGGAAACGCCTGAATCGGATAAATCGCTCCGCTGGGAAAAAACAGCAGCGTATTGAGAATGCCGAACATCGCCCGCGGCACCAGCGGATCCTCGATGCGCACCATCAGCAGAAACATCATGGTGTTGAACGCCAGCGAAGTCAGCACAATCATCACCAGCAACCCCAAAATCGTCGCAGGATTAAAAATCGTGCCCACCCCAGCCAGCAGCGACCCAATCACGCAGATGATCACGCCCGTCATCACCGCCTTGATCGCGCCCGCCAGGTTCAGCCCCAGCACCAGTTCCAGCTTGGTGATCGGCGTCACCAGGTAACCTTCATGCACGCCGCGCGCCTTGTCGTCGATATAGAGCATGCCCCCGCCGATCATCACTGAGACAAACATCGCCAGCGCCAGCGACCCCGGCAGCAGGTATTTCATGTATTCGATGTAGGGATATAGCTCGACAATGGAGAGCGCCGTCTGCTGCAGGATGCGTGGCGAGACTGAAGGCTGATTCAGCGAGTTGACCAGGTCGGTGAGTTCCGACTCCAACGCGGAGCTCATGAAGTTGTCGCTGTTGTCCACCACCACAGCAATTTGCGGATGGTTATCCTCGTAAACACGCCGCGAAAACTCTGGCGGGATAATCACTGCGCCATCGAGCTTGCCGTTGCGAACGTCCTCCACCGCCTTTTTCTGGTCGTTATAGTAAATCGGCACAAAGGTGCGAATATTCGCGCGCACCGAATCAAACGCTTCGCGGATCCTCAACGCCTGCGTGCCGCCGTCCTGATCGACAATCGCCAGCCGCGCATCGCGAATCTTCCCCCCAAACGCATTGCCGAGAACAATCAGCTGCACCAGCGGCATAATCATCGACGCCAGCATCAGTGCCGGCGACCGGAAAAACTTGCGCATCTCGCGCTCGACAATGGCCATCATTCGGTTCATCGCGCCATCCTCAGCCGTTTCACGGCTGCAATCCCGGCCTTTGCGGCATCACGAAGGCATATGCCTTTTGCAGTTCGTCGCGCAACTGCCGCCCGGTGTAGTGGACGAATACATCGTCCAGCGTCGTGTTCTGCACCGAGAGCGCCTTCACCGCAACCCCAGCCGCCACGGCCATTTCCACCAGTTGAGTAGTGGTCCGCGAGCCGTTCCCGGTCAGCACTCGATACATTCCCGCGCCTTCGTGCTGCACTGACGTCACGTCGTCGAGCGCGTGCAGCCGCTGTTCCCAATCCGCCGGCGGATGCTCAAACTGCGCTTCAATCACGTTCGATCCCGGCACGCTTGCCTTCAGAGCCGCCGGCGTATCCAGCGCCACCAGCTTCCCGTGGTCCACAATCGCAATGCGATCGCACAGGCGATCGGCTTCGTCCATGTAGTGCGTCGTGATCAGGATGGTCAGCTGACGATGGGCCTTGATGTTGCCCAGCATCTCCCATACCGCCACGCGCGAAACCGGATCCAGTCCAGTAGTGGGCTCATCGAGGAAGAAAATCCTGGGATGATGCACCAACCCGCGCGCAATCTCCAGCCGCCGCCGCATGCCGCCGGAAAGTGTTTTCGTCTGCGCTCCACGCCATTTCGTCAGGTCTACCAGTCCCAGCAATTCTTCGATCGAACGCTTCCGCTCTTTCGCCGGAACATCGTAGAGCTTGGCGTAAATGTTCAGGTTCTCTTCCACCGTAAGATCCAGATCGCTGGTCAGCGCCTGCGGAATCACTCCAATCACCCGGCGCACAGCGTCGGCATCTTTCGCCACATCGTGCCCCGCAATCCTCGCGTTCCCGGCAGTGATCGGGATCAGCGTAGTCATCATGCGAATCAGCGTCGACTTCCCAGCCCCATTCGGCCCCAGCAGCCCGAAAATCTCGCCTTCCTTCACGTCGAACGAAATGTCGTCGACCGCCGTGAACTCGCCGTATTTCTTGACGATGTGGTCAACCGCGATCGCCGATTGAGCAGCGGGATCGTAGATGGGCTTCTCTAAACCGTGCGAACCAGTTCGCGGCGCAGCTTGCCCTTCCGCACCGTTGCCCGCATTTGTCGTCGTAGGCGAATTCATCAGCGCGAACCCGCCGCCGCAGTATTCGGTGCGCTGCCCTCGCCCTTCAACTGCTCCGGCGAGACCAACACTTCGGCCGTCATCCCCGGCACCAGCGCGCCTTTCGGATTGTCGAGCCTCACCTTGAGAACAATCGTCTTGATGTCGCGCTTGCGCCGGCTGACGTCTCGCTGTGTCGCGAAATCGCCTTCCACGCCCTTGAAGAAAACCTTCCCGGTCGTGATGCTTCCGCCGGGCATTCTCACGCGCAGCACATCGCCATAGCCGATATGGTCGGCATAAGTTTCCGGGATCGCCACACGCGCCCAGGTGTCGGTCAAGTCAACGATGGTCACGATCGGTGCGCCAATGTTTACCACTTCCCCCTGCCGCGCCGCGCGCACCGAAACCGTTCCGGTAACGGGCGCGTAGACGTTCGTATATCCCAGCCGCACCGCCGCCTGGTTCCTTTGCGCGACGGCGTTCTTGAGATCAGCTTCTGTCGACTGCACCGTGCTTTTGGCCGCGTTGGCCTGATGCGTGCGCGCAATTGCCGAGTTCAAATCGGCCTGCGCTGCCTTCACCAGTTCCTGCTGCGCCTGCACGGTCGCCTGCGCGGCTTGTAAATTCGTTTCAGCCTGCACGCGGTCCTGGTCGGAAGTCACGCCCACCTTGGCGAGTTCAATGGCGCGCCGGCTGTCACTCTCGGTGCGATCGAGCGCGGCCTGCGCCTGCAAGAGTTGCGCTTTCGCCGACGACAGCTTGGCCTGCGCGTTGGCTACATCGCTCGAAGTCGAGCCCGAAGTCGATTGCTCGGTCGACTGCATCTCCGAAACTTTGTGCTGCAGACTGTTGATGTTCGCAGCCGCCGCAGCGTCCTGTGCCTGCAACTCCGACGGGTCGAGCACGGCGATCAGGTCGCCCGCCTTTACGGGTGTGCCTTCATCCACCAGTAATTTCTGGATGCGGCCTTCCACCTGCGCGCTCACAATCACCTGGTTCGAATCCACCGTGCCGATCAGCACCAGGTCTTTGGAATGATCGGTGGAAAGCGTGTAATAAATCGCCGCGATCACGAAAATGATTCCGAGAAGCATGAAAAAACGGTTGCGCGCGCTCATGAGCGTGCTCCTTGACTGGAACTAAGACGACTCGAACTAGGCCCGGGGCTGGGGCGGACACTGGAGTTGGGACTAGCTTTTGCATCCGTCCGGAACAATCCCGCCGAAATAAAATCGAGCACTGCCGCGCGGCGCTCGGCAATCCGCTCCGGCGTCAGCGGGTTAAAGCCGACGATCTTGTGCATCATGGGCGCGCTGCTGAAGTAAAAAACAATCATGGCCACCATCGACGGCACAAAATGCGCGGTGCTCACTTTCCGAAACTCTCCGTCGGCAATTCCTTTGTTCAGCAATTCGCCGACGCGCGCGAAAATGGGCTGGAAATAAGTCTTGATCAACTTGTCGAGATGTGGCGAGTGCCCGTCGCGCGCCCGCATCATCTCGCGCTGCATCAGCTTGGGATACACCTGGTTGGCGGCCACGAAATCGAAATAGGCGGCCACGTACGCCAGAATCTTCTCGCGCGGCGGCAATTCACTGTCGAGGACGCGAAACACGTTGACCTTGAGCGCCCCAAAGGCTTCATCCAGCACGGCTCCGTAAAGCTTTTCCTTGTCCTCGAAGTAGTAGTAAATCAAGGCTTTGTTGACGCGCGCCTCGCGTGCAATCGCGTCAGTGCGCGCCCCGGCGATGCCATGCTCGGCAAACTCCAGCGCCGCCGCCTGCAGAATGGCCGCACGGCTCTCCTCCGGCTGCCCCCGCGTCCCCATGCGGCCGAAGTGGTGGCCGTGCTGCGGATGATGTCGAAATAATCGAGCCATAAAATTCGTCCGTAACTGTTTCGAGCAGTCCTGCAATATTAATTAACTAGTTAGTTAGATTATACATAGTCCCCATGAAGATGAAAAGCTATTTTTTGGCAGCTGTTGGCCAGAAAAGGAACTCACCATCTGGTCCAAACCACTCGAGGAGGCGACTGGTTTAAGCAGCCTAATGGGAATATTTCAACGTGGCCTGGGCTGCCGCGAAATGCCGTTGCCACCTAGGTGGTCTTCGTACAGACCGCTACAGCAGTCCGCCAGTCTGCACCGCCAAAACATTCAGCGCCATCTCCAGTTTTGTGATGGCCGCGCCAATCTCCGGATGTTTGCCGATTTTCTGTTGCAGTGTCTCCAGAATCTGGTGGGCGCTCTTGATATGCTTTGCAGCTTCGGCTGGAACTGACTCGCGATTGTGTTCGTTCGGTGTTTCCATGGCCGCTCCTGTGTCTCTTAATTCTTCAGCAGCATCTTCCCTTATTTTACGCAATCGCTGCTACCTGGAGATAGATTACGAAAATCAGCGATGACCTTTGCGGCCGCGGCCCACGAGTGTAATAGAGATTTTCGAAGGTAATC
Source organism: Candidatus Sulfotelmatobacter sp. (assembly GCA_050014115.1). Lineage (GTDB taxonomy): Bacteria > Acidobacteriota > Terriglobia > Terriglobales > Acidobacteriaceae > Sulfotelmatobacter. The sequence goes on from JBEKDY010000173.1 coordinate 7,445, forward strand.
GAACGGCCCTATCGACCAGTAAAAGCATTCAATGAGTTCTGAATTACCGACGATGCAAACGGAATCCGCACATTTTCCGGTTACGCCCTATCTGGCGCCGCCGGCGATCGAGGGGACCAGCAGGACTTCGTCGTCTTCCTGAAAGGCGTAGGCCGGGCCGCCGAGGAAGCGGATGTCTTCTTCGTTGACGTAGATGTTGAGGAAGCGGCGGACCTGTCCGGCGTTGTCGCGCAAGTGAGGCTTGAGGTCGGGAAACTTTTCGTCGAGGACGGAAAACAGGTCTTCAAGGTTCGTGGCGGCGCAGGTCAGCGAGGCTGTGCCGGCGGTGTGGCGGCGAAGGGCTGTCGGAATTTGTACGGTGATGGACATGCTGCGCCTTTCGAGCTTTGACTTTTGTGCTCGCCTCTTGTTCTGTGGTGGCTCCAAAGTCAAAAACTGGTCGAGCTATCGCTCGACTGACCCTTCGACTTCGCTCAGGGCAGGCGGGCAAGAGTGCCGGTCCTACACAACTGCTACTTCTTTTGCGACTTCGGCTACATCCAGCTTTTGCTGCAGGTATTTTTCGAACTCGGCTAGCTTCGGGGCGATTGCGCGCTCCTCCTGATAGACGCCGGCGAGAGCGTCGGTGGTCTTCAGGCCGTTGCCGGTGATGCACAGTACTGTTGTTTCTTCGGGCAGAATGCGGTCCTGACGATACAGTTTCCCCGCGGTGCCGACGGTGACGCCGCCGGCGGTTTCGGTGAAGACGCCTTCGGTCTCGGCCAGCAGGCGGATCGAGTCGACTACTTCGGGATCGCTGATGTCCTCGCTCCATCCGCCGCTTTGTTTGATGGTCTTGATGGCGTAGTGACCGTCGGCGGGATTGCCGATGGCGAGCGAACGGGCGATGGTCGCGGGTTTCTGCGGCTCGATCTCGGAGCTTCCGGTTTTCACGGCGGTTGAAATGGGCGAGCATCCTGTCGCTTGCGCGCCGAAGAATTTTACCGGCTTGTCTTCTACGAGACCAAGCTGGATGAGTTCTGAAAATGCCTTCTTGATCTTGACGATCAGCGATCCGCCGGCCATGGGGCAGACCACGTTGTCGGGCAGACGCCAGCCCAACTGCTCGGCGATTTCGAAGCCGACAGTTTTTGAGCCTTCGGCGTAATACGGCCGCAGGTTCACGTTGACGAAGCCCCAGTTGTGTTCGTCGGCAATCTGCGAGCACAGGCGGTTAACCTGGTCATAGCTGCCAGCTATACGAACCACTTTCGCGCCGAAGACGTTTGTGCCCAGAATTTTTGCGGGCTCGAGGTCAGCCGGGATGAAGATCCAGGCCTTGAGACCTTCGCGGGCGGCGTGCGCGGCCACGGCGTTGGCCAGGTTTCCCGTCGACGAACAGGAAACAGTATCGAAGCCAAACTCGCGGGCCTGCGCCAGCGCCACGGCTACCACGCGGTCTTTGAAACTGAGCGTGGGCAGACAGACGGCGTCGTTCTTGAGGTAAAGATTCTCCGGACGCGCGCCCAGCTTCGCGGCAAGCCGCGGCGCCTGCAGCAGCGGCGTAAAGCCGACTGGCAGGCGCGGCTGGAATCCCTGGGGGAGGGGTAATAGCTCAGAGTAACGCCACATGTTTTGCGGCCGCTGGGAAATTCGCTCGCGGGTGAATGACGCGCGCACGGCGTCATAGTCGTAGGCGACTTCCAGAGGAGAAAAACAATCGTCGCAGATGGAGCGGGGCTGGTTGCCCCAGGTCCGTCCGCATTCCCGGCACCGCAGTTCGTAGTGAGACATGTGACTACTCGCTTTCTTATTTCGCAAAACCAAAATCAAAGCGAGTAGCCGAGGACGAGCCGGAAAAATTGGCCCTAAAATACAAAGGCCTCTTTCTCCAGAAAAAGGAAAAAGAGGTTCAGAATGCAAATGGATCTCGCATGCCGAATCCCATGTTCCCCGTTTCCAGGAGAGAGTTGGCACCAAGCACCCGGGATATATGATCCCGGATCGGTTGCCGTGGCGTCACAGGGCTCGTCCCTCAGCCACTCTGCATG
>JBEKDY010000174.1:0-9781 GCA_050014115.1 Candidatus Sulfotelmatobacter sp.
GCTGGCAAGGAAGGGCAGGCCGTCTACATTGCTACGCCTGTATTTCTGCACGCGCCGCAAACCATACAGGCATTTCAGGCGGGGATGCATGTACTTTGCGAAAAACCACTGGCCATGAATCTTGCTGAGGCGCGGTTGATGCTTCAGGCTTCGCAGGACGCCGGGAAAACTTTCGGAGTGGCGTACTATCGGCGTTTCTATCCCAAGGTGCGGCGCGCCAAACAACTGCTCGAAGCCGGAGCCATTGGGAAACCTGTGCTCGCCGAACTCACTTGCCATTCCTGGCTTGATGGCACGGAGAGCGAGCGCAATTGGCTAATTGATCCCGCGAAGGCTGGGGGCGGGCCGCTTTACGACATCGCGTCGCACCGCATCGACGTGCTTAATTATTTGTTTGGCGAGCCGCTGCGAGTTTGCGGACATCTATCGAACGCGGTTCAGCACTACGCAGTCGAAGACAACGCCACCGTGATGATCGACTACGCAAGCGGCGTGCGCGGCATCGTGGATGTGCGCTGGCATTCCAGGGTGAGGCGCGACGAATGCCGCATCCGCGGCACTGATGGCGAGATGGAGTTGAGTCCGCTGAACGGGCCTGAGCTGGTTTATCCCGGTGGAAGTGAAGAGCTTCCGTCGCACGACAACCTGCATTATCCGATGATGGAGAGCTTCGTGGACGCGGTGCTGGAAAAGGCTCCGCTGATTTCGAGCGGGGAGTCGGCGATGTGGACGGACTGGGTGACGGAACAAGTTATGAGACAAGCGCAGCGACGAATTGACTGAAAAAACGTCGCCCGAACCCTTCACTTTCCATATTCGTTTCTCACTACCTCGCCGCCCTTCATCACGAATTTCACATGCTCCAGCGTGGTTACGTCTTTCAGCGGATCGCCATCGACTGCGACGATGTCGGCCCATGCTCCGGGCTCGAGGCTTCCCACTTTCCCTTGCCATCCCAGCAGATCCGCGGCGTTCACCGTGGCTGCCTGAATGGCCTGCAAGGGCGTCAGCCCCAGTTTGACCATCACCGCAAACTCATGCGCGTTCAGGCCGTGAGGATAAACCGCGGCGTCGGTGCCAAATGCAACTTTCACTCCGCTCGCGAACGCGTGCGCGATGTTCTTGCGAGCTATCGGCATAACCGTTTTTGCCTTGCCCAGCAGAAAGTCGGGCACGTGATTTCTCTCCGCGTTTTCCAGAAACCAATCGCCGAGGTAAAGCGTTGGCACAAGATAGGTGCCGTTCTTCTTCATCTCGGCGATCGCGGCATCGTCAATGTAGGAGCCGTGCTCAATGGAATCGACTCCCGCTTGTGACGCCCAGAGAATGCCCTGAGCTCCATGCGCGTGAGCGGCAACTTTTCGTCCCAGGCGGTGAGCATCCGCGATAATGGCCTTCATCTCCTCCAATGTGTACTGAGAAGCCTGCGGATCGTCGCCCTTGGAGAGCACTCCGCCGGTCGCGCAGATCTTGATCAGATCGGAACCGTACTTGATGTTCTCGCGAACCTTGTGCTGCACGGCCGCAATCCCGTCCGCCACGCCATCTCCCGTGGCGTGATATTCATAGGGCAACAGATTGTTGTCGCAGTGGCCACCGGTGATGCCGAGCGCTGGCCCGCTTACCAGCATCCTCGGCCCGGGGATGTCGCCGGCGTTGATTGCGTCGCGCAGAGCGACGTCGCTATATCCTTCGGCGCCCACGTTGCGCACAGTGGTGAAGCCCGCTTGCAGAGTCAGCCGTGCGTTCTTGGCGCCGGTGAGGGTCGAACGCGGCACGGAAACTCCGAGTTCCTCGTATCCGAACTGGGGCTCGTAGGTGAGGTGCGTGTGCGCATCAATCAGGCCGGGCAGAACGGTTGCGTTTGGCAGTTCGATGAGTAGGGCATCCGGGGGCGTTTTGGTGTCGGTGGATGGGCCGGCGCTGACGATTTTTCCGTCTTCGATGATGAAAGTCTGATCCGAAAGCAGCTTGCCGGTCTTCACGTCGAGCGCGTGGCCGGCGTGTACGACTACTCTTCGGGGACTCTGCTGGGCGACGATCTGCGCCACCAGTAAGAACACAGTGATCGCGAGCGTTGCGAGACGTTGGCGTCTTTTCACGGGACAAGCTCCTCTATTCCTATATTCCTACGTCGTGATTGCGCTGCAAACGTGTCAGGGGCATATTACGCGCTGGAAAGCCCACACAGGCAATTCTTCGTTGTCGAGGATGAAACGCCGGCGAAGTCAAAAGCGACGGACAAGAGTGTCCGTCCTACACGATCAGAATCACGTGCGAGATCAATGGCCGCCGATCGGTGATCGAGTGCCGGGGGACCAGGCTTATCCTCCCGGCCCGTCATTGGAGACGTACTGCTCGAGCGATGCCAGTTCGCGGCTCAGGTCGTCGACGCGCCACTCCAGCAGGTTGCGGATGGAAAGAATGCCCAGCAGTTTGCCGTTGTCGTCGGCAACGGGCAGATGGCGGAAATGGCGCTCCAGCATGATGGTGAGCGCTTCGCCAGCGCCGGTGCCGCGCGTAGCCATCTCGACGGGAGTGGTCATCAGCTCGCGAACCGAGGTGGTTTTCGCGTCGGTGCGACTGAGCGCCATTTTTCGGAGCACATCGCGTTCGGTGAAGATTCCGGCGACACGGTAGTCGCTGTCGACCACGGCGACCGCTCCAACGTGGTGATCAAGCATTTTGTGAATCGCGTCAGCCACGCTGGCTTCGAGCGGTACGGCGGCAATCTCCCGGTCACAAAGTTCGAGCACGCTCATAAGCGCCTCCCTCGGTCGGTCAGCAACTTTCACTCGGCAGTCTTGATTGGGCAACCGGGCGGATTCTTCGCCCCCGGCACTGGTACCCCGCGAGAAAACAGGATTGACGCATTATGATCGCAGCGAGGCTGATGTCAAGCGAATTTGAGAACGGTACACAAAATCGTTGCCAGCATGGCCGAAGCGGGGATCAGGATATGATTTGATCTCGGGAGCGCTCAAGACCCAGACTGGCCCCGACGGAGGAAATTGTGGCGGTTCGTGTGGCGGTTGCAGCAGACGCCGAGGCCGTCAGCCGCGTGATCAACACCGCCTTTCGAAAAGCCGAAAGCTTTCTGGTAGATCACGACCGCATCGATCTGCAGACCGTGCAGGAGCTTTTCAGAACCGGGACGTTCCTGGTCGCCGAGGAAAACAAAGTCGTGGTGGGTTGCGTGCACGTCGAGATGCGGGGCGATCGCTCGTATCTGGGGCTGTTGTCCGTCAATCCCGATGGTCAGAAGGCTGGCGTCGGTTCGAAGTTGATGACCGCTGCCGAGGATTATTGCGCAAAAGCAGGCAGCCATTTCATGGACCTGCGGATCGTCAATGTGCGCAAGGAACTGCCGGAGTTTTATCACCGGCGTGGGTACGTTGAAACGGGGACGGCTCCATTTACTGCGGGGCTGGAGCCGAAAGTGCCCTGCCATTTCGTGAACATGTCGAAGCCACTGAGGTAAAACCGAACATTTTTTCGCCAGCCTGGCGGCCACTTTCGCGGCGTACGGTTTCGCGTTTTGTCACTCCGTCACCACTGCGTCTGCTTCGATCTCGACCAGGATCTCTGGCGAAATGAGGGCACTGACCTGCACCATCGAGGTTGCCGGACGAATGTCGCGAAATACTTCTCCGTGAGCCTTGCCGATTTTTTCCCACTCCGCGATGTTGACTACAAAGATGCGGGTGCGGACCACATCCTTCATGCTCGCGCCGGCCTTCTTCAGTGCGGTTTCGATGTTCTTCAGGGTCTGCACGGCCTGCGCGTAGACATCGCCCACGCCGACGATCTTGCCGTCGGGTCCGGTTGCGGTAGTGCCCGCCACGTGGACATACGGGCCAACTTTCACCGCACGCGAGTAACCCACAATCGGTTCCCACTGTGTGCCGCTGGAAATATTCTGACGCTGCATCTAGGTCTCCTTGGCCGTCTATTCTACAAGCCGGTTCCTCTAGGAGTCGGGGAATTCAAGTAGTACATCGCGTCTCTGGCAGTCCATTCGTGTGACTGCCAGCGAAATACGCAGGTGGACTTGCCGCAGGCACTTCGCATCTAAGTAATCAGAAAATGAATCGCGAGGATAAACAAAAGTCACTTGCGCAGAAATGAAAGCTGATGTATCTAACACGCTAAGCAGTTGAAACTCCGTGCCAGATGCGGAGTTTCGGGAGCCCAAAGCCATGATTGAGGAATCGCATCCGCTGCAGCAGCTTTTTCAAGCTTTGGTCGGACGCCACTATGCCGAGGAAATCGGCATCCGCGATCCGCAAGTTGTGGCTTACGTTTCGCATTTGCTGGCGGAATTTTGCGAAGCCGATCAGCTCTTCAAAATTCGCAGCGACGGCAATCGTCCCCTGGCCGACGTGGGCGAAATGCTGCTGGAATCCGATCCAGTCTACGGTCCTGCGCCTTCCTTTGATCGCGAGCGGCAGGTGCGTAAGCACATCGGCGACTACACGCTTTTCTTCGCGGGGATGTTTCCCGAAAGCATCAATCACCTCCGGCTGCGCCGCAATCGCCTGGAAAATTTTGTTGATTGGATGAAGGCCGGCAAGGAGAGCTATTACGTCGTCTCCAAGTTCGAACACTTCGAATACGCCAAGGTCGCACCTTTGTTCGCCAGCCTCTCCAAGAATTTCGAAGCCTGCGTCTACGGCCTCAACATGGTGAAGAACGATCTGCAGGAGATGCAGCATCCCATCGTGCGTAGGGACGATGAACTGATTATGTAGCGACGGTTTGTTGTGCGGCCCTTCGCCACGGATTTACCGGCATTTATCTCTCCGCACGTTTCGGCTGCTCGCGTTCATCCTCTGGTTTCATCCTCGAACGACCGTTCCGCTTGCCATGCGATAGAAACTGAGCGCGGCACCGCCTTGCACCAGTTTCCGGAACCTGCGCAGCGCTCCGAACTCGTCTCCGGGATCGAACCGCTTTTCGTGCTCTGCAATCACCAGCGACATTGCCCAGATCACGCTGGAAGCCTCCAGCGCGCGCAGGGTTTCCGCGTAGGCATCTTTCATCCCGTAGGGGGGATCGAGATACACCACGTCGGCTGTGATGTGCTCGCGTTCGAGGCGCCAGCAGGCGCGCGTCCACTCCTCCTGAAAAATCCTGCAGCCGCTTGTGACGCCCAGGCTTTCGAGATTGTTGCGGATCAATTGCGCCGCCGGCTCGGAGGATTCCACAAAGTACACTTGTTTCGCGCCGCGGCTCACGGCTTCGATGCCTACGGCTCCCGTGCCCGCGAAAATATCGAGCCAGACGGTTCCCTCAAGGGCTGCCGGATTCCCCGCGGTCAGCACGTCGAACAGGGTTTCCCTGAGCCGGTCTGAGGTAGGACGGATATCCATCCCCCGTAACGAGCGCAGCGGCCGGCTCCGGTATTTCCCCGCGATCACTCGCATCACTCTGCACTTTCGATTGGCCGAACGAATACTTCCGCGCATGTAGAATAAACACTAGTGGAGGCGGATGAGAAGGGGATGAGAAGCTGGTCCATTCCGATCGGGCGATTGTTTGAGGTTGAGGTCCGCATTCACCCCACTTTCCTTCTGCTTTTTCTTTTTGTGTTTGCCACCGACTACCGGGCGCACCAGAGCTTAGCCAGCGCACCGCGCGACCTGGCGCTGGTCGGAATCATTCTGGCGTGTGTCGCGGCTCGCGAATGCGTTCAGATGCTGGCAGCCCGGCGAGAGGGCATGATTCCCAAGGCTGTGATTCTGCTACCGCTGTGCGGCGTCACTTTATTCGAGGAAAAGCGGCCGGAGGAAAGACGAGGCGAAGAAAAACGGCTTGAGGAAGGACGATCGGAAGATTCCCGCGGTGGCAAACCGGCACTGGGCCGCTCGCCGGGGATGCGGGAGATTCGTCTCGCGCTGGTGGGTCCCCTTACCAATCTCGTGCTGGCATTTCTGGCCGCTGGGTGTGTGCTGGCGCTGGTCGACCATCCCGATCTTTGGAGTTGGCCATTTCTCCAGGGCGCGAATCTACCGCGCAGCCTGGTGTGGGCAAATCTTTATCTCGCCGCGCTGAACCTGTTGCCGGCTTACCCTCTTGACGGTGGGCGAATTTTACGGGCGTTCTTTCTCGGTTCGCTGGACGCGCCCGTCGCCACGCGCCGCGCCGTCTCCATCAGCAACGCCATCGCCATGGTCTTTATGGTCGCCGGTCCGTTCAGCAATACCTGGCTCACCATGGTGGGCGTGATCGTCTTCTTCGCGGCGCAACTGGAAGAGCGCGCCATCGTTTTCCAGTCCGTGCTCGACAACGTTCGCCTGGAAGAAATCATGCTCACCGACTTCGCGACGCTCTCTCCCGCGGATACGCTGGAAGGCGCGCTGGAAAAGGCGGTGCACTCGCTGCAGGACGATTTTCCCGTGGTCCGCGGCAGCGACATGGTCGGCGTGGTTTCGAAACAACGCATCCTGGAAGCGCTGCGCGTGGAAGGCAACGGCTACGTGCAGGCCGTGATGAACAAACTTTTCGAAGTGTCGGTGCGGCAGGAATCGCTGGGCACCGCGTTCCGCAAGCTCAACGCGCGCAACTCCAGCATTATTCCCGTGGTGGAAGACGAGCGGCTGATCGGCATTGTGACTCTGCAGAATCTGATGCACTCGATGACACTGCTGGCCGAGAGTCGGAAGCTGCGGCGGGATGAAGCGGAGTCGTAGCGGAAATTTCAGATTGTAGATTTCAGATTGAAGATCGCTGTTCTCGCAAAGATTAATCTGAATTCTAGAATCTGCAATCTGAATTCTGCTTCAGAACAGCCTGACCGCCTTGGCCTGCTGGACTGCCGGAATCTTCCTCAGCTTGTTCAGCACAGAGTCTGAGATTTTCCCGTCCACGTGGACCACGGCAATCGCCTCGCTCGGCTGATCGGAACCTGCTTCCGCGCTGCGCCGTCCAAGAGAAAAGTTCGCGATGTTGATTTCTTCCTCGCCCAGAATTGTGCCCACTTTGCCGATCACGCCGGGAACGTCGCGATTCCGCAGATAGATCAGGTTGCGCTCCAGCGGGGCTTCCACGTCGATGCCATCCACGTGCAGCAATCGCGGCTCGCTCCCGTGCAGCACCGCACCTTTTACCGCGTGTTCTTCGGTGGCGCTCTTCAGCTCGATCGAAAGCACGCTGGCCGTGCCGCCGGTGGGAGTTTTCGGCTTATGCGACTCGTGCACGCGCAGGCCGCGAGAATCGGCGATGGCCGCGGCGTTCACCAGATTGGCTTTTTCCTCGAGCGCCTGATTCAGGATGCCTTTGATCGCGGCGTTGCGAATCAGTTCCGTTTTCCATTCGGCGATGTGTCCGCTGTACCGGACGGAAATCTCTTCGGCCGTTCCTTCTGAAACCTGCGCCAGAAACGCCCCCATGCGTTCCGCCAGAACGATGTATGGCTGCATCGCGGCATATTCCTCGGCTGAAACCGAAGGTACGTTCACCGCGTTCTGGATTACGCCGTGTTTCAGATATTCGCGCACCTGCTGCGCGATCTGCACGCCGACGGCGTCCTGCGCTTCGTGCGTGGACCCGCCGATGTGCGGAGTCAGCAAGGCATTGTCGAGCGCCTGCAGCGGGGAACTCTTAAGCGGCTCTTCGATGAAAACATCGAGCGCGGCCGACGCCACGCGCTTCTCTTTCAGAGCCTGCGCGAGATCGGCTTCGTTTACCAGTTCTCCGCGCGCGCAATTCACCAGGCGCACGCCCTTCTTCATTTTCGCGATCGACGATTCGTTGATCATCCCCGCGGTTTGTGCGGTCAGGCCGAGATGCAACGTGATGTAATCCGCCGCGGCATATAGTTCGTCCAGAGTCGCCATGCGGATTCCCTGCTCTTTCGCGACCGCAACCGAGACGAAAGGATCATGCCCCACCAGCTCCATTCCAAACGCGCGAGCTCGCCGCGCCACTTCCATGCCCACACGCCCCAGGCCGACAATGCCCAGCGTTTTGCCGCGCAGCTCGGTGCCCTGCAAGGATTTTTTCTCCCACTTGCCGGCATGCATGAGCGCGTCGGCCCGGCACAAGTGCCGCGCCATGGCCAGCATCATGCCGAGCGTGTGCTCGGCCACGGCCACGGCATTGGCGCCAGGCGTGTTCATTACCGCGATGCCTTTGTGCGTGGCGGCATCGAGATCGATGTTGTCCACGCCCACGCCCGCCCGCCCGATCACGCGCAGCTTCTTCCCGTGTTCCAGAAGTTTCGCGTCGGCCTGCACCGCCGAGCGCACGATCAGCGCGTCGGCTGATTCCAAATGCTGTGCCAGATTTCCGTCCAACTGGTCGGCCGTGAGCACGGTCCAGCCTGGTTCCTTGAGCTGTTCCACTGCCGACGGAGAAATCTTTTCTGCGATAACGATTTTCACCGAGTCCCTCAATCCTTCCGAGTTCAACACAACTCGCTCAATCTAGCTTATGACCTGATCTTATGAACTGACTTTTCTGAAATGATTTCTGACAATAGATTGACAACTAAATGACGCGCTCCTGACACGCCCGATTCACGCAATTCGTAGGCTCTCTGCATGGGCCATCGCCCATCGAGAGGACCAATGAAAACCTTACAGATTCTGCTTTTGACTGGCTTGGCCGCGTTCACCCTCGCGTGCGGCTACAGCTCCAAGTCTTACACCAACCCTGCGCCTGGAAACGTTCCGGCGATCGCCGAACTTTCGCCCGACAAAATGACGGCAGGCAGTCCCGCGTTTATGCTGACCGTCAACGGCAGCAGCTTTTCGTCCACGGCACAGGTGAACTTTGGCGGCACGGCCATGACCACGACCTACGTGAGTGGGGGCCAGCTTATGGCTTCGATTCCCGCCGCGGCGATCGCCACCGCCGACACTATTCAGGTCACCGTCACCAACCCCGGCACGCCTGGCGGAGTGTACGGTGGCGGCACGCAGAGTGAAACTTCGGCCGTCATCGACTTTACGGTCAACTAGTCACCGAGCGGCGATGGATCAAAGTTCCAGGCCTCAGACGCCGACGAGCTGCCGCTTGTCGGCAAGAGCCCGCGCGTAGACTTCCTGGGCAGCTTTCACGGCCGCGCCATAGTCGACCGCTCGGCCAGTGGTCCGGGCCAAAACGTGCTCGAGCGCTGCCAGAATTCCGATGGTGTCCAGATAGTCGTAGTAACCGATGTGCGCGATGCGGAAAAGTTTGCCCTTCATCTCGCCCTGCCCATTGGCGACTACGGCATCGAACGACTCGCGGAATTCCTTCACGATTTTTCCCGAGTCGATTCCGTCGGGAGACATGATCGCCGTCAACGCTGCTGCCGGCGGCGCGGAGTAAAGGCTCAGCCCCAGCGCTTTCGCGCCAGCACGCGTCATCGCGGCACAAAGCTCCGCGTTGTTGACCAGCGCTTCGCGTCCCTTGGCCAAGTCTCCGTTGCCCATACCGCGCACGAATTCCAGCGCAGATCGAAGTAATAGCGCGGAGAAGTCGTCATATCCATGCGCTTCCACGCCCGCTCGCTCACCGCGCAATACGCCAGCCCCGGAGGCATCATCAGCGCCTTCTGCGATCCGCCAATGATGAAGTCCACGCCCCAAGCGTCGACGTCGAGGTGAGTTGTGCCCAGGCCGGTGATCGCGTCCACCACCAGCAGCGTGTCGTTTCCCGAAGCCCCGCCCGAGGCGCGCACGATTTTGGCGATGCCTTCCACATCATGCCGCGCACCGGTGGAACTTTCGGTCGCCTGCACGAATACGGCCTTTGTGTCCGGAGTAATCTTCGCCCGAATCTCGTTCAGCGAAAA
>JBEKDY010000175.1:0-13381 GCA_050014115.1 Candidatus Sulfotelmatobacter sp.
CATCGTATCCCGCCGCAGCCAAGGAGGCCCGGGTCCAAGGCGCGGTGACGCTGGATGCGATCATCGGAGTCGACGGCAAACCGCGGGCCTTGCGCGTGCGGAATGCCGAGATCGATCCGGAGCTGGCGCGCGCGGCGGTCGAGTCTGTGAGCCAATGGCGTTATCGTCCAACCCTGCTGAACGATGAGCCTATCGAAATCGCGACGACTGTGGTGGTGAACTTCACGCTGATGCAGTAAGGCGCGGGTGCTTAGAGACAATCCCGGCGGCTGGCTGTCTTCATGCCGGCCGCTGGTATGTTTTGATCATTTCTGTTCCTGATTTTTTTCTGGATGTTCTTCCGGATCGAGTATCTGTTTCCGCGCCCAGCGTGCGCTTGCGGCGACGGTCTTATCCTCGTCGTTGCCCAGCTTTTCCAGCAGGGGCAGGAATTTGCGGTCGCCGCTGTTGCCGGCGGCAATCACGGCGTTGCGCCGCAGGCCCGAGCGTTTGGTTCTCCGCACCGGCGAACCGCGAAAAGTCGTGCAGAATTCTTCTTCGTTGATTTCCGCCAGCCAATCGAGTGCAGGGTTCACAAGTTCGGGCCGGGGAGCGAACTCTGGCGCGGACGTTGCCGGAGCCTTGCGGTTCCACGGGCAGACATCCTGGCAGATATCGCAGCCGAACACGTGGCGTCCCATGCCGGCTCGCAGCTCTTCGGGAATTTCGCCGCGTTTCTCAATCGTGAGATAAGAAATGCACAGGTTGGAATCGAGTTGGTAGGGTGCGATCAGTGCGTCGGTGGGGCAGGCCTCGATGCAGCGGGTGCAGGTGCCGCAGCGGTCGGGCGCGGGCAAGTCGGGCTCGAGTTCGAGCGAAGTCAGAATCACGCCCAGGAAAAGCCACGAGCCTTTTTTCTGGTTAATGATGCAGGTATTTTTTCCGATCCAGCCGACTCCGGCATATTTGGCGAAGACGCGCTCGACGATGGGGCCGGTATCGACATAGGAACGTGTGGCGATCTCCATGGTACTCCCGGCGGAAGCATCCGCTTCTGCGGCGCGACGCAAAGCGTCCTCAACCCGCCGCAAGCGTCGCAGGACAGCCTCGTGATAGTCCTCGTGGCCCCAGGCATAGCGCGAGATCCAGCCTCGACCGGCGTTAGGAGGATCGCCACTGTTCAAGTCTGTGGAATAAGGCTGCGCGGTGTTGTAGTTGATGGCACAGACCACAATGCTTCGCGCCCAGGGCGCGACCCGCGCCAGAGAGGCGCGCTTGAGATCTCCGCAATCGTCGCGAGCTTCCATATATTTCATTTCTCCGGCACGGCCAGCGGCGATCCATTCCGGAAAATGATCGAGCTCCGGCGCGTGGCTTGTGGGCGCAATGCCGCAGATTTCGAAGCCGGCATCCTCGGCGGCGCGCTTGACGATCGATGTAAGTTTGCCGATCTGATTCATAAAAACACATGCGGCTGACGCAAAGGCCAACCGCGAGACCAAAGCGTTTAACCGCAAAGATCGCAAAGAAGAGCCGCGAAGGACGCAAAGAAAAGCAGCTCAAGAGTATTCCTTCGCGATCTTTGCGGCGTTTCTTTGCGGACTTTGCAGTTAAAAGCTTTGTGACTGGAATGAACATAGGCGAGTGTAATTTATCCAGACTTCAGAATTCGGAACCATCAGTTCCAAACTGGAACCAGAAAATTGCTTGCGCGTCGATTTCTTCTTGCCTTCGTTTTCTAAGGGTATAGGCTTCCCGATAACGAGTCACGCATCTTCCCCTGCGCGTTCTCCGAAATTACTTTTGCAAAGGAGAAAGCCGATATGTCGCAAGCACCCCAACCTCAAATTGCAACCATTCAAATATCGGTCATCAATGAGAGCACCGTGCTGACCGATGCCGATGTCACACCGGTGGTTCCGGCTCTGCAACAGCAAGTGACCAACGATTTCCGTCCGGTGTGGGGCGTCGACGCCGAACTTAAGTTGGTTCCCCAGGGACAACAACCTCCAGCCGGAAGCTGGTGGCTGGTGATTCTCGACAATTCCGATCAAGCGGGAGCGCTGGGCTACCATGACCTGACCAGCGAGGGCCTGCCCATGGGCAAAGTTTTTGCCGCCAGCGATTTGACGGCGGGCACTTCGTGGACCGTCACGGCTAGCCACGAATTGCTCGAAATGCTGGGCGACCCGGACATTAACCTGAGCGCGTTCATCCAGAACGCGGACACAACCGGAACTCTCTACGCCTACGAAGTCTGCGATGCGTGCGAGGACGACAGCTTCGCCTACCAGATTGGCAACGTTCTGGTGTCCGACTTTGTCTACCCCGCATGGTTCGAGACTTTCCGTGCGCCGGGCTCAACCCAATTCGACCACATGAGCCAGATTCAGAATCCGCTGCAGTTGCTCAAGGGCGGCTACATCGGACTCTTCAACATCACCGCCGGCAGCGGCTGGCAACAGCAGACGGCGGAAAAAATTCCAACCAGCATGAAGCAACGTGGCAAGGTAGGTTCGCGCCGCGAACGCCGCGCCACTCCTCGCATTCAATGGGTGAACAGCCTGCCGCAACGCAAGATCGTCGGCAACGCGCACGAGTATCGCAAGCACGTACAGGCGATTCAACGGCGAAGGGAAGCAGCCTAGGTTTCCCTGCAGAACTCTCCCCATCCGCCCCGCGCGCCCTGCGCGGGGCATTTTTTTCTTTGCGAGGGATGAATCTAACGGAAGAAATCCATCTAGTACTGTCGTCCTGAGCGGAGCGAGACGGTGCGCGAAGCGAACCGGCTTGCGGAGCCGAAGGACCCCTGCCACCCTAATGGATGGTGTGGCGAAAGTGTCGTGGGGCGTCCCCAACGTCCGGGGACTGGTTAAGGTGAAAGGGATCCTTCGACTGCGACCCGTCTTTCGCAAAGCGAAAGACGAGCCCTCGCTCAGGATGACAAAACGGAAGATGTCAGGGATCAGACTTTAGGTAGAACTCACCCCGGAAGCTACACACCCAGCTTTTTCACTTCTTCGTTGTAATACTTGCGGTAGAGGATGTCCCACTCCTGCGAGCCTTCGAGAATCGTCCGTTTCTGGCTCTCGATTTTCTGCCGCGCGGCGACGTCGATTCTTTCTTCCTGATTGAGCAGTTCTTCGAGCAGCTTGCGGGTTTCCTGGCGGATGGTGTTCGGGTCTTCGATGAACTCCACTTCATCCATGGCCTTGAGGACGTCCGAGACCGCGCGGGCCAGCACGTTCACTTTGTCGCGGCTGAGCCTCACAGCACCGCCTTATACTTGCGCACCAATTCGGTTTTCACCTTGCGGAACATCTCCTGGTAATTGGCGCCGCTCTTCTGCATCTCGTCGGAATAGGCTTCGAGGATCACGCGGACTTCGTCGTTGATGCGGTCTTCGAGCGAAAGTTCATCCACCAGCGCGGCGTGCACGCGCTCGGTGACCGCCGGAACCTTGTCGGTCTCAATGAACTTGCCGGCAATCAGTTTCTTGGTGACTTCGCGGGCTAAATAGCCCACATATTCTTTGGAAAGAAGCATTGCGGATCGGAGGCCCTGCGCCAGTGATTGTGAATAAAAAAGTGTAACACAGGCGGCGCCGTGCTGCGGGCGGCTCTGGCCGATGCTCGGGCAGAGCCGTAAAGTGCGGCTTGTCATCTTGAGCGAAGTTGTCGTCCGCTTCGCGGACGACAACGCAGTCGAAGGATCCCTTGCTGCTCAAAGCTAGCAGGGACTCTAACGGGAGTTCTCAACGGCCAGTCGGAGCATGGCGAAAATACGTGTCCGGGTCTACCATTGCGCTGACGGTATGGGGTCCCCTCGGCTTCGCCCGGGGCCGGCTCTTCGACGGCGCTCATGATGAGAGCACGAGCAGCTTCAGATACGGTCGCGTGCATTCGTGCCCTCCGCGAACCAAGACAATCAACAATCAGCAATTCTTTCTGCGTGTGTCCGCGCTGCCGTGGTGAAATGAAACTCCCATGGCGAAGCGCGTGAGTGTTGACCGCTGGCTGTTTACCGTGACCATGCTCCTGGTGTTTGTGGGGCTGGTGATGGTGTTTTCGGCGTCGGCGGTGATGGCGCGGGAGCGCTTCGGGTCGGAATATGCTTTCTTATCGAAGCAGTTGATGTGGGCGGCTGCTGGAATTGCCGCGATGGTCGTGGCGATGCGGGTGGATTACCGGCGCTACAAGCATCCAGCGCTGGTGTTTCCGCTGCTGGGGCTTACCACGCTGCTGCTGATCTCGGTGTTTTTTCTGGACCGCTCGCACAACACGCATCGCTGGTTCCGGGTGGGCGCGTTTTCCTTCCAGCCTTCGGAACTGGCCAAGCCGGTGCTGATTTTGTTTCTGGCATACTTTCTCGCGGGCCGCACCAAAGACAAAGACATGGACGACGCGCGCAACACTCTGCTGCCCGCGGCCGCGCCCGTGCTGGTGCTTTTGGGCCTGATCGTGTTGCAGCCCGACCTGGGCACAGCGATTGCCTGCGCCGGGATTGCGGCTTGCATTCTTTATGTGGCGGGGATGCGGCTGCGCTATTTCGCGTATGCCTTTGGGGCCTCGCTGGTGCCGCTTTATTTTTTGATTTTCCACGTCGCCTTCCGGCGTGATCGCATTCTGGCGTTTCTGAATCCATATGCAGAACGGCAGAAGGCTGGATTCCATTTGATTCAGTCGCTGATTGCGGTGAGCACGGGCGGAATCACAGGCACCGGGCTGATGGAAGGCAAGCAGAAGCTTTTTTATCTGCCGGAGCCGCACACTGATTTTATCTTCGCCGTAACCGCGGAAGAGCTGGGACTGGTAGGTGCGATGTTCGTGGTCACGCTGTTCGCAATTTTCTTATGGCGCGGGATGCGGGCCTCGTGGCGCACCGAAGACGTCTTCGGACGATATCTCGCGGTCGGGATCACCAGCATGGTGGTGCTGCAGGCGTTCATCAACATCAGCGTGGTGCTGGGCTTGATGCCGACCAAAGGAATTCCGCTGCCGCTGGTGTCGTACGGAGGATCGTCACTATTTGTGACGCTGGCGTGCGTGGGCGTGCTGCTGAATATTACCAAGCAGGCAGAGTAATAAAATCAATTGCTGATTGTTGATTTTTGATTGTTGATTGAAAGGCCCACGGCACCAGCAAATTGCCAGAGGCTGAGAGCAGTGAATCAACAATCAGCAATCAACAATCAGCAATTCCTTTATAGTCACCTCATGCGCGCAATCCTGGCGGGCGGCGGGACGGGTGGGCACGTGATCCCGGCGCTGGCCATCGCCAATCAACTCAAGAAAAGTTACGGGGCCGAGGTGCTGTTCATAGGGACGGCGCGCGGAATCGAGAACCGTCTGGTGCCGGCCGCGGGATATCCGCTTCAGTTGGTGCGGGTGGGTGCGCTGAAAAATGTAAGCCTGGTGACGCGGCTGAAGACGGCTTTCGATTTGCCGCGCGCCGTGTGGGATGCGGGGCGCATGTTAAACGAGTTCGCACCCGACGTGGTGATTGGCGTGGGCGGATATGCTTCCGGTCCGGCGATGCTGGCGGCGCTGGTGAAACATATTCCCACGCTAGCGTTTGAGCCGAACGTGGTGCCGGGATTCGCCAATCGCGTGGTGGCGCGATTTGTTTCGGCGGCCGCGGTGCACTTCGAGGAGACGGCAAAATATTTTCGGCATGCGGAAGTGACCGGAGTGCCCGTGCGGCAGGCGTTTTTTGAGATTGCCGCTTTATCGACGAATAAGAAATGCGGCGGGGAGCCGACATTGCTGCTTTTTGGCGGGAGTCAGGGGGCGCACGCGATCAATCAGGCGATGATTCGCTGCTTGCCCGTGTTGCGGCAGGAGGCGCCGGGGATTCACATCATCCATCAGACGGGCGAGCGTGACTATAATGACGCGCTGGCGGCGTATCGCGGATTGCAGCATACAGCGGGCGAGCCGGCGGCGAGTTTCACGTTTGAAGTTTTCAAGTTCATCGAAGACATGCCGGCGGCGTTTGCACGCGCGGACTTGGTGGTGTGCCGCTCGGGTGCGAGCACCGTGGCGGAAATTGCGGCGGCCGGGAAGCCTGCGATTTTTGTTCCGTTTCCGCGCGCAGCGGACGACCATCAGCGGGTGAATGCCGAGGCGCTGGAGCGGGCCGGCGCCGCGGTGGTCGTGGAAGAGTCGAGGTTGGAGGGCGTCTGGCTGGCGGAGACGATTGCGGCGCTCCTCGGAGATCGGGCGCGTCTGGAGCGGATGAGCACGGCAGCGCGGAGTTTGGCGCATCCCAATGCGGCACGGGATATTGCCGCGATGGCGGCACGCGTGGCAGGGATTGAAGAAACCTAATCACGGATTTGCACGGATTTCCGCGTAAATCCGCGGCGAAAGATTTTGATCTATGTTTGCCAAGATTCAGCAGATACATTTCGTGGGCATTGGCGGCATCGGCATGAGCGGGATTGCCGAGGTGTTGCTGAATCTCGGCTATAAGGTTTCGGGCTCGGACTTGAAAAGTTCTGCGGTGACGCAGCGGCTGGCGGGCCTGGGCGCGGCTGTGTTCGAGGGACATCGCGCGGAAAATGTTTCAGGCGCGGAAGTGGTGGTGACCAGTTCGGCGATCTCAGTGGAGAATCCCGAGGTGGCCGAAGCGCACAAGCTGCACGTCCCCGTCATTCAGCGGGCGGAGATGCTGGCCGAGTTGATGCGGCTGAAATATGGCATTGCCATCGCCGGCATGCATGGCAAGACCACGACTACTTCAATGGTCGCGGCGGTGCTGGCGGCGGGCGGGCTCGATCCAACAGTGGTGGTGGGCGGGCGCGTGGACGCGATGGGGTCGAACGCGCGGCTCGGAAAATCGCAGTATCTGGTGGCCGAGGCGGACGAGAGCGACCGGTCGTTTCTGAAGCTGTCGCCAATTCTCTCTGTCGTCACCAACATTGACCGCGAGCACATGGATTGCTATCGCAACATGCGCGACGTGAAGAAAACGTTTCTCGAGTTCATGGACCGCGTCCCGTTTTACGGCATGATCGTGGCGTGCAATGACGATCCAATGCTGCGGCGGCTGTTGCCCGAGGTGCAGCGGCGCACCGTGACCTATGGAACGAAACGCGGGTCGGATTTTTGGATCAAGTTGAGCGAGGGCGGAGCGCCAGCAGAAGCCGCGGTCGAGGCGCGTCCGCTAAGCCGGTTTCGCGTGAGCTATCGCAAACAAGATCTCGGCGAATTCACGCTGCACGTGCCCGGCGTGCACAACGTTCTGAATGCGACCGCCGCGATTGCGGTGGGAGTAGGGCTGGATATTGGAGTCGAGGCAATCCGCGCGGCGCTCGACCAGTTCCGCGGCGTGGACCGGCGCTTCCACCTGCGCGGGCGCGCGGCGGGCGTGAGCGTGATCGACGATTACGGCCACCATCCCACGGAGATCAAAGCCACGCTGGCCGCCGCGAAGACCTGCGGCTTCCGCAAGATTCATGTCGTGTTCCAGCCGCACCGCTACACGCGCACTCGAGATCTGATGAATGAATTCAACGCGGCGTTTGGCGATGCCGATTCGCTCTTCGTGCTCGACATTTATGCGGCGAGCGAGAGGCCGATCGAAGGCATCACCGCAGAGGCGCTGGCGCGGACCATCGGCTCACATGGCGGTTCGACCGCCGGGAGTGGTGGACGGAGCGTGCAGTATGTGAGTTCCTTCGCCGATGCGGTGACTTCCGCCGCGGCTGCCGCGCAGGATGGAGACATGATCCTGACGTTGGGCGCAGGCAGCGTCTCGCAGCTCGGGCCGCTGATTCTGGAAAAGCTGAAGGAGCGGGACGCTCGGAATTAAGAACCAGATTCCAATCTCTGCGCTTTCCCGTTTCGCCGAACTCTGGCCGGAGGCAATGCGAAATGCTAAGATATGAGCATGAGTATGAGTATGAGTATGCTCATGTGTTGATTGGAGGATGGCAATGAAAACGGCGCGCCTGCAAGTGCTGACCACCCCTTCGTTTCGCGACCGGCTTCGGAGAGAAGCGAAAAAAGCGGGCATTAGCGTGGCTGAGTTGGTGCGCACACGTTGCGAAGGCGGGTCTTCGGATGGCGCGTCTTCGAATCGTAAGGCCAGGGAAGAAGAACAGGTAGTTGCTGAACTGGCCGTGCAGCTTCGTAAAGAAGTGCGAAAAGCCCAGTCGTCTTTGAGAAGCAGCCTGGCAGAAGCCAACGCAATGCTTGAAGAACTGAAAACGCAACGGGAACGCCGCAGATCGGCGGGGAACGCGTGAGCCTTCTCGCTCAAACCGTAGAGGCGATCAAGGATGCGATGAGACTCGCCGACGACGTGCGCCGCGCCAGCGACACACTGAAAGATCTCACCGAGCAGATACGCGACCACGACCGCCGGATCACGCGCCTGGAGGCACAATGGGAGACAGCCGCCCTGCTATCGCGCAGGCGCCTGGAATGACAAAGACGCGAACATCTTCTCGCAGTTGGGGCGATGATTCTGGAGGGCTGAAGGAGCGGGAGCCTGTGCAAGTTGGAGCTAGTTGATAATTCCCCGCCTGACCGAGACATCACCACCCGGCCGATGAGTGTAGTCGCCTGATTTCGTCAACAATGAACTACAATTTCGGCTCCGCCGAGGAGTCGGTATCTGACATGAAGAAGAGTGTCTGGCGAGCGGTGATCGAGGTAGGTTTCATCATCTTCCTGTTTTACTCCAATCTCTTGATGGGAGAGTTTGAGCGCTCAGGCATGGGGCAGAAGAGAGGCTTGGTGTGGGCCATCGAAGATGTTTTCACCGTTGCTAATTTTGAACTTGCCATGATGGCTGCCCTCATCGGTTATGTCCTGGTTGAATTTCTTCGAAGGAAATCCTAGGCGCAAGCACACGATTGTGCCAAATGGACTGGGGGTTTTGAGGGTAATCGCCTGTTAACGACACCTATAGACGAGTGGTGCACGTCAGACCACTGGGTTTAGGGGCCGTAGTTCGATGACTATGAAGGCTACGGCGCAGGGCATGAAGCAGTTGGGCGGAAGCGGGTGGGAAAACGATACTTTCTTCACCTGTAAGACTCCAGACACAACATTGTACTAATCTCAGTGCCTCGGGTGTGGGCGGCGTCGGCCAGCGCGGATCGCCACGGCGTAGGCTACAGAAGGCCCGCTTTCAAAATGCCAGGTGTCTGAAGGTTTTCTAAGAGTCTAACCATCGCCAGCGTGTCAATTCCCGGAACTAACGCGCCCCAGGCTCGTATCTTCCCTCGCTAACGGATTCCGTCGGGGTCCGTCTATCTCCCATACGGAGAGCAAGCCGATGAAAACACAGGCGTGGGCATGGCTGACGGCCGGAGTGGTGGCGCTGGGGCTGAACGGGTTTTATCACGACGGCGGCGCGGCATGGGCGCACCGGATTGCCGAGCGCGTCTCGGACCGGTCGGATTTTGTGGTACGAAACGGCATCCTGCCCTGTGTCGACGGCTCTGGCCGAGTTCCAGAGCAGAATGGCCCAGAGCCAGACCAGATTCGCGCAGACGAAAATAGCCCGCTTTGATAGGATGACGGCCCGTGAAGAGGCTCAGGCAGCGCGGTGGGAGGCCAGTCAGGCGCGGGCACAAGCGCAAGTCGAAGCGCGAGTCAACGCGCAGGTGGCCCGCATGCGCTTTGCGCCGGCCGCGTTTGAGCGGGTTGTGATTGATCGGGCTGTGTTTGACCCGGTAAAGATTCGAGTGGTCTGTCCGCGTGTGCGGGTGAATGTTCCCGCGGTGAGGATTCCCGTGGTGAAGATTCCCCGGATGCCTCTGATTCGGATTCCGGCTCCAGTTATTTCTGGCGATGAATCGGATTCGGGTCCGATTTAAGTTTCGTTCTGTTGGTTCTCTGGGCATGCATCCTCCTGTCTCCTTGGAAAGGGCACGGAAAAACAGCCGTGCCCCATTTTTTGACCAGCCGATTTAGCCCTCGCAACGCATGATGGCCCTTCTGGTTTCCATCTGTGCAAAACGAACCAACATTTTGTCTATCTCAAATTGCAAAATGAAGTTATAGTTTGAAGGCTCAGCGATTTCCACGACAACTGACCTGAACTGATGGCGCGAAAAAGCGGTTCCACCATCGTGCAGGAAGAGTTGTATCCACACAGCGTCGAACCCGCGCGCAACCATAACGACAACGATCTGGACGATGCGCGGCTCGTTGACCTGGATGTGGACGAGGAATCTCCATTTCTGCGCGGGCAAAAGCGGGTCCCCGCCCGGCGTAGCGCTCTTCCAAGAAAAACCGTCAACTGGCTGCTGTGGGTGGCTGTGGCTGCCGCCGCGCTGTGTGCCGCCGGAATCGCTGCGGGCGCGCTCTACGAATACGGCGAGCGTTCCTGGCGCTTCCGCGTGGAATCCAGCGACAACATCGAAGTCATCGGCACGCAGAACGTGACCAAAACGCAAATCATTGGAGTCGGCCAGCGTGATGCGCTTTGTCCCCAACCGCCTGAAAGTGGAAATTGTCGAGCGCACGCCGGTGGCGTTCGCGCGCGTCGGGCCGCGCATTGCCCTGATCGACGCCGGCGGCACGCTGATGGAGTTGCCGCCGAAGCATAAATATTCATTCCCTGTGATTCTAGGGATGAATCCCGGCGAGCCGCTCTCGACCCGAGCTCCGCGCATGAAGGTTTACATGGATTTAGTCCGCGACCTCGATTCCGGCGGCGCGCGTTATTCGCAGGATTTGAGCGAAGTGAATCTCATCGACCTGGAAGACGTGAAGGTGCGCGTGAATGATCCGGCCGGCGACGTGCTGGTGCATTTGGGATCGTCCGATTACCTGCGGCGCTACAAAACTTATGCCAGCCACGTGCAGGAGTGGCGGCAGCAGTTCCGCGATCTGGAATCGGTCGACTTGCGCTATGACAACCAGATTGTGGTGAATCCCGATATCCCGAAAACGACGAAAGCCGCGAAGCCGGCGGCACTGACTTCCGCCGCTGCAAGAATGCCTGCGCCTGTAGTGAAGCCAGCCGCGCTGGTGACGAAGATGCCGGCACACGCAGGTCCGCACGATAAGCCGGTGCCCAAGCCCGCTTTTGAAATGACGGAGCAGAAACTCGATTCAAACACCGCGGGCGCGAAAACTGCCGGTACGAAAAATTCCGGTACGAAAACAACGACGAAGAAACCGGCGGCGAAGGTGAACAGTAGCGCCAGGAAGCCCGTCGCGAAGACCAAAGTCGCCGCAGTCCCGAAGAAGGCAGCGGCGCAGAACAAGCCCGCGAACTCTGCTGGCGCGAAGAAAACGAAAGCGGCCGCGGGCCAGAGTCAGGCTCAGAGTCACCGTCAAAGTGAAAGCAAGACCGCGTCGCGAAAACCGGTGGCCGGAAAATCGTTGCACGCGGGAGTGACACCGCCTGCAGCGAATCCTGCCCTGCCGAAGCCGAGTCCGGCGATCGCGAAGCAGCAGGAGAGTCAGGCCCCAAATTAAGAGCAATTCGTAAAACGCATTTCAATTTGATGACGATCGGAAATTCATAAAAGCATGGCGAATCAGCAGGGAAGTTTTCTTACCGTAATCGATGTAGGCAGCGCCAAGACCTGCGCGCTGGTGGCCGAGGTCACTGAAACCGGCCTGCGCTATCGCGGGCATGGCGTGGCCGAGTCTCGCGGATCGCGCAAGGGCGTGATCGTAGAACTCGACAAGGCGGTGGCCGCGATTCAGAAAGCCGTGGAAGCCGCCGAAGACGCCGCCGGAGCGCCTGTGGAGCACGCCATCGTCGGCATTGGCGGCGCCCACGTGCGCGGCGTGAACAGCCACGGCGGCATCAGCCTGGGCACGCGTCCGCGGGAAATTGGGCGCGATGAAATCAAGCAGGCGGTCGACCGCGCCCGCGCGATTCCACTTCCTGCCGACCGTGAGATTCTGCATCTGCTGCCGCAGGAATTTATTTTGGACGATCAGGCGGGCGTGCACGATCCGCTGGGCATGATGGCGGCGCGTCTCGAAGTACGCGTTCACATGGTGACCGCCGCAACCAGCGCTACGCAAAACGTAATCACCGCGGTCAACAAAGCCGGCGTGCACGTCGATGACACCGTGTATGAGCCGCTGGCAGCGGCCGATTCCGTGCTGCGCGCCGACGAGCGTGAACTCGGCGTTTGCCTGGCCGACATCGGCGCCGGGTCGACGGAAATGATCGTTTTCCATCAGGGCGCTGTGGCCTTTGCCGGAGTGGTTCCGATCGGCGGCGATCACTTCACCAGCGACCTATCAGTCGGCCTGTGCACCCCGCTGGCGGAAGCGGAAAAAATCAAGAAAGCCTACGGCAACGCGATTGTCACGCTGATTCCCGAAGGCAACGAAGTGGAAGTGCCGTCGGTAGGCGACCGCCCTTCGCGTTTGCTGCGGCAGCGATTAGTTGCGGAAATTCTGGAACCCCGTGCCCGCGAACTATTCGAGATGATGCGCGAGAGCCTGCGCCACAGCGGCATGTTCGACGTCTGCATCGCGGGCATTGTGCTGAGCGGCGGAGCGTCACGCTTGCCCGGCATCTTCGACGTGGCGGAGTCTGTGCTGCGCCGCGCCGTGCGCCTTTCCTGGCCAATGCCTCTGGCCAAAATGCCGGCCACGCTGGCTGAACCGGAGTTTGCTACGGTGCTGGGCATGGTGAATTACGGACAACGCGCGAGAGTAGCCAGAGGTTTGCAGGAAGATCGCTGGGGAACAAGGCTGTTGGTGGGCAAAGGAGCGTAGGAATTGACTCATTGAGTCAATGATTCATTGACTCAATTTCGAAGATGGCATTCATCAGAGGACAAAATGAAAACCGATTCCAGCATTCGCATCAGCTTTAACGAAGAAGCCCGCAACGACGCCAAGATTAAAGTCATCGGCGTGGGCGGCGGCGGCGGCAACGCGGTCAATCGCATGATCGACGCCGGCGTCGACGGCATCGAATTCATCGCCGCCAACACCGATCTGCAGGCGCTGCGCATGTCGCACGCGCCAGTCAAGCTGCAGCTCGGCGTGAAGCTCACCAACGGGCTGGGTGCGGGCGCGAATCCGGAGGTCGGCCGCAAAGCCGCGCTCGAAGATTCCGACAAGATCATCGAAGCCCTCGAAGGCGCCGACATGGTCTTCGTCACCACCGGCCTCGGCGGCGGCACCGGCACGGGAGCGGCGCCTATCATCGCGTCGCTGGCCGTCGAAATGGGAGCGCTCACAGTTGCAGTCGTCACCAAGCCCTTTTCGTTCGAAGGCAAACGCCGTATGGCCCAGGCCGAGCGCGGCATCGCCGAGCTGATGGAATCGGTCGACACCACCATCGTGATTCCGAACGAAAAACTCCTCGCAGTTGCTGAGAATGCCGGATTCTTCGAATCTTTCCGCATCGCCGACGACATTCTGCGCCAGGGCGTGCAGGGAATTTCCGACATCATCACCAT